>JAGVUA010000097.1 GCA_019136545.1 Betaproteobacteria bacterium | reverse complement strand
GAAGCTGGCGTGCGTCTGGCACACGCCCTTGGGGCGCCCGGTGGTGCCCGAGGTGTAGAGGATCACCGCCACATCATCGGACTGCACCTGCGCCACCGAGTCGTCGAACAGCTGCGGAAGCGCCTGGTCGTGCTGGCTGCCCAGTGCCATCAGCTCGTCCACGCTGATCAGACCCGGTTGGCTGTAGTTGCGCATGCCGCGCGGGTCGTCGTAGATGATGTGCGTGAGGCCGGACACCGACTCGCGCAGTTCCAGCATCTTGTCGACCTGCTCCTGGTTCTCGGCGAAGGCGAAGTGCACCTCGGCGTCTTCCAGCACGAAGGCCATCTCGGCCGCCACCGCGTCCTGGTACATCGGCACCGGCACGCCGCGCAGTGCCTGCACGGCAATGAACATCAGGTACAGGTGCGGGCGGTTGTCGCCCACGATGGCCAGGTTCTGCCCCGGCGTGAAGCCGAGCGCCGCTAGGCCCGAGGCCAGGGCGCGCACGTCGCCCAGCGCGCGCTGCCAGCTCCAGGTCTGCCAGATGCCGTATTCCTTCTCACGCATCGCCGGATCCTGCGGGCGCTCGCTGGCGTGCTTTTGCAGCAGGCGGGGGAATGTGGTCGCCATGAGGGCGTTGTCTCCTTGCGCTGTGCGACCCGGTACTTCGCCGGGCCGCTGAATGAGTTCGATGGTACGGCGGCACTTTGACGCCATGTTGTCGTTTGGACGACAATTGACCCCTATTCCGATCGGGTTAAACCCCTAGATGTCTGCCACCCCCACCCTGCACGAACGCCGCCGCCTGCTCAGTGACGAAGAACTGGCCGGCGTGCCCTGGCTGTCGCACCTGAAGCCGGCCGAGCACGAGCGCGTGGTGGCCGAGCTGCGCATCAGCGAGGCCGCGGCGGGCGACGTGATCTGCCGCATGGGCCGGCGCGCCACCTACTGGTTCGGCGTGGTCGACGGGTTGCTGAAGATGAGCACCGAGACGGCCGATGGCCACAGCATCACCTTTTCGGGCCTCACGCCCGGCGGCTGGTTCGGCGAGGGCACGGTGATGAAGCGCGAGGCCTACCGCTACAACATCCAGGCGCTGCGCAAGAGCCACGTGGCGGGCCTGCCGGTGGACACCTTCCACTGGCTGCTCGACCACTCCATCGGCTTCAACCGCTTCGTGATGAACCAACTGAACGAGCGGCTGGCGCACTTCATCCTGGCCATCGAGGCCGACCGCACGCCCAGCCCCGAACAGCGCGTGGCGCGCAACCTGGCGGCGCTGGTCAACCCGGTGCTGTTTCCCGGCGTGGGCGGCGTGCTGCGCATCACGCAGCAGGAGCTGGCCTACCTGGTCGGCCTGTCGCGCCAGCGCGTGAACGAGGCGCTGAAGGCGCTGGCGGCGCAGGGCCTGCTGCAGATCGAATACGGCGGGCTGCGCATCCTCGACTTGCCGGCGCTGCGGCACCAGACGTTCTAGGGCATCATCAAAAACACCTGACCATCAAGCAAAAACAATAGCTGCTCGCGCCTGATATACATACATTTCAGCATCATTTGGCTTGAAATCCATACTGGACAAGCGCGAGCCACTATTAAGATTGAACTGACTCTTTCATCGCCACCATGACCCAGCCCCCCACCTTCCGCCGCGCGCCGCGCCCTGAAGCCGCGCCGTCGGCACCCGCCGGCGACGGTGGCCGCCATGGGCACCAAGGTGGCGCCGCAAGACCGCGTGACGGTGCAGCGCGAGGCCGAGGCCGCGCAGGCGCAGCGCGTCACCATCCTGCTGCACAAGCCGGTGGGCTACGTCAGCGGCCAGGCCGAGGATGGGCACCAGCCGGCGGTCACGCTGGTCAACGCGCGCAGCCACTGGCGCGGCGATGCGTCACGCACGCGCTTTTCGCCCGCGCAGCTCAGGGGGCTGGCGCCGGCGGGCCGGCTCGACATCGACTCGGTCGGCCTGCTGGTGCTGACGCAGGACGGCCGCGTGGCGCGCGCGCTGATCGGCGAGGACTCGGACATCGACAAGGAATACCTGGTGCGCGTGGCCTACGGCGACATCACCACCGATGTGCAGGCCGCCTTTCCGCGCGAGCAGCTGGCGCGCCTGCGCCACGGCCTGAGCCTGGACGGCCAGCCGCTGAAACCGGCGCAGGTGGATTGGCAGAACCCCGAGCAGCTGCGCTTCGTGCTGCGCGAGGGCAAGAAGCGCCAGATTCGCCGCATGTGCGAGCAGGTGGGGCTGAAGGTGACGGGCCTGAAGCGCATCCGCATCGGCCGCGTGCTGCTGGGCCAATTGCCGCAGGGGCAGTGGCGCTATCTGGGCGAGCACGAGCGGTTCTGACGCCATGACGCGCCTGGCGGCGCATGACATCGGCCTGCGGCCATCGATGACGAAATGACGAAACGCCGCGGCGCCCGTCATGGCGGGCAGTGCCGTCATCGAACGCGCGGCCGAGGTCATTTCTTCATCAAAACAGTCCCCAGCGCCCGACTTTCAAACGCCGACAGCTATCCTTAAGGTAGCGTCATCAGCCCTTGATAATCGCCGTGAGCGCCCGCACCTGAGGCACCGGCCCCCTGCGGGCGACCGCTTTGTTTTTCCCTTTTCTTCCCAAGCACATGAGCAAGCAAACCCATTCCTTCCAGGCCGAGGTGGCGCAACTGCTGCACTTGGTCACACACTCGCTGTATTCCAACAAGGAGATCTTCCTGCGCGAGTTGATCTCCAACGCCTCCGACGCCTGCGACAAGCTGCGCTTCGAGGCGCTGGCCGATCCGTCGCTGTACGGCGACCAGCCCGAGCTGGAAGTGCGCATCAGCTTCGACAAGACCGCCAAGACGCTGACGGTGACCGACACCGGCATCGGCATGAGCGAGGCCGAGGCCATTGAGCATCTGGGCACCATTGCCAAGAGCGGCACCAAGGATTTCATGAACCGCCTGACCGGCGACCAGAAGGCCGACGCGCAGCTGATCGGCCAGTTCGGCGTGGGCTTCTACTCCGGCTTCATCGTTGCCGACCGCATCACCGTCGAATCGCGCCGCGCTGGCCTGCCTGCCGAGCAGGGCGTGCGCTGGGTCAGCCAGGGCGCGGGCGACTTCGAGGTGGAGACCATCACCCGCCCCGAGCGCGGCACCAGCGTGATCCTGCACCTGCGTGACGACGCGCTGGAGTTTGCCGACGGCTGGAAGCTGAAGGAGCTGATCGGCAAGTACAGCGACCACATCGCGCTGCCCATCAAGATGGAAGGCGAGACCTGGGAAGACGGCAAGGAGGAAGGCCAGCCCGGCCAGATGGTGAAGACCGGCGCGTGGGACACCGTCAACCAGGCCACCGCGCTGTGGACGCGGCCCAAGAAGGACATCACCGACGAGCAGTACCAGGGCTTCTACGAGCAGATCGCGCACGACTGGCAGCCGCCGCTGGCCTGGAGCCACAACCGCGTGGAAGGCTCGACCGAGTACACGCAACTGCTGTACGTGCCCAGCCACGCGCCGTTCGACCTGTGGGACCGCGACCGCAAGGCGGGCATCAAGCTGTACGTGCGGCGCGTGTTCATCATGGACGACGCCGAGCAGCTGCTGCCGCGCTACCTGCGCTTCATCAAGGGCGTGGTCGATTCGGCCGACCTGCCGCTGAACGTGAGCCGCGAGCTGCTGCAGGAAAGCCGCGACGTGCGCGCCATCCGCGAAGGCAACACGCGTCGCGTGCTGGGCCTGCTGGAAGACATGGTCAAGGCCGAAACCGCCCCCGGCGCCAATGCCGCCGCAGCCGACGCCGCGCCGGCCGATGGCAAGGTGGACATCGGCAGCGGCGACAGCACGCCCGCACCCGAGCCGACCGAGCTGCCCGACGGCGGCGTGACCGATGTGGTCGACAAGAACGAGGCGCCCACCGCCGCCGACACCGCGGCGAAGTTTGCCGAGGAGCAGGCCAGGGACGCCGGCAAGTACGCCACCTTCTGGCGCGAGTTCGGCGCCGTGCTGAAGGAAGGCCTGGGCGAAGACCACGCCAACCGCGAGCGCATCGCCAAGCTGCTGCGCTATGCCTCCACCACCAGCGATGCCGCGACCGTGTCGCTGGCCGACTACAAGGCGCGCATGAAGGAAGGCCAGAAGGCCATCTACTACATCACCGCCGACACGCTGGCGGCAGCGAAGAACAGCCCGCAGCTCGAAGTCTTCAAGAAGAAAGGCATCGAGGTGCTGCTGATGACCGACCGCGTGGACGAGTGGTCGCTTTCGTACCTGCGCGAGTTCGATGGCACGCCACTGCAATCGGTGGCCAAGGGCGCCGTGGACCTGGGCGACCTGCAGGACGAAGCCGAGAAGAAGGCTGCCGAAGAAGCTGCCGAAAGCGTGAAGCCCCTGCTCGACAAGCTGAAAGAGGCGCTGAAGGAGCAGGTGGAAGACGTGCGCGTCACCACGCGCCTGGTCGATTCGCCCGCCTGCCTGGTGGTGAAGGACGCCGGCATGAGCATGCAGCTGGCGCGCATGCTGAAGCAGGCCGGCCAGCCCGTGCCCGACAGCAAGCCGGTGCTGGAGATCAACGCCGAGCACCCGCTGGTCAAAAAGCTCGACGGCCATGCGCACTTCGACGACCTGGCGCACATCCTGTTCGACCAGGCCCTGCTGGCCGAAGGCGGCCTGCCGGACGACCCGGCCGCCTACGTGCGGCGCGTGAACGCGCTGCTGGTGAGCCGGGCGGCGTAGGATGGCGGGCATGAAGCGTTCTGCTGCACCACAACCGTCGTCGCCCGGCCAGCGCGCCGTGCTGCTGCCGTTGCTGGCGGCGGCGGTCGTGCTGGGCGGCTGTGCTTCGGCCGGCATCGGCATCGGCGTGCCGATCCTGCCCGGCGTGTCGCTGGGCGTCGGGGTCGGCTCGGGCGGCAACGTCCAGGTCGGGGTCGGCGCGGGTGCCGGGCCGGTGGGCGTCGGCGTGGGCGTGAACCAGCACGGCCAGGTCAGCGCCGGCGCCGGCGTGGGCGCCAGTGCACCGGTGGGCGGCGGTGCGCGGGTCGGCGTGGGCGTGGGCACGGGCACGGTGATCCACGACCCGCGCCGCAGCGCGCCGGCTGCCGCGCCGGCGGCCCCTCGCCCGGCCGCGGGCGAGCAGTCCTGACGCGGTGCGGCGGCCACGCCACCATCGCCCGCGCTGAAAAGGCGCTGAAGAGCGTCAAATCAAGCGATAACGATTTGGCGCTGTATTGCAGTTCAATAACAGAAGCTGCTCGCGCCCGGTAAATGGGCGCTGGAATGTCATTTGACCACCTAAAAAATTTGGGAAGTCCCCCCTTGCTTTCAACCTGCGCCCCCGTGCCGTTGGGCACACCAGACCGTGGTGGCCGATGGCGGATACTGCTTCGCGCTCCCAAAGACAGTTGCTCGCGCGCGATGCGATGACGAAATGACCTCGCTGCGCTTCGATGACGGCGGCTGCGCCGCCATGACGCCAGCCAAGTGCCAGGCATTCCGCGCATCACTGGTGTCATTTCGTCATCACGCCGCGCAGCGGCGCAGTCATGGCGTCATCCATCAAACACCAACGCTCATTGACGTTTTCCAACAGCATGCTTGAGTATCAAGAAGTCTCAGACCGTGTTGTGGGAGCGGGCTTGCCCGCGATGAGGCGCCTCGTCGCCACCAACGCTTGATCGCGGGCAAGCCTGCTCCCACAGCGGATGAGGTCCTTGAGTCATCTGAGACTTCTTGATAGTCAGAAAAGCATGACAGCGCATGCTGCGCCAAAGAAAGCGCCCTCTCCCTCTGGGAGAGGGCTGGGGTGAGGGCCGGCAGCGTGTCATGTATGACGGAGTTGTCAATAGAAACGGTACGCCGCAAGGACTTGGCCTCCGCGCGGCATGACGACACGACCTCGGTGATGCGGGCCAGCGCCATTCCAGCGCACCCGCTGCCATCGCGGCGCCTGGAATGCATTCCGCCGCCGTCATCCCTGTTGTTCAACGCCCGGCAGCGTGTCCTGTCACCCGCGTCGGCTAGCATGGGCCGCCATCGTCTTCCGCCCCGCCCGCCGCGCCCATGCCCCCCGAACCCGACCGCAGCCCCTGGGCTGTGTTTCTGATCTTTCTGCGCCTTGGCCTGACCTCGTTCGGCGGCCCCGTCGCCCACCTGGGCTACTTCCGCCACGAGTTCGTCGCCCGCCGCCGCTGGCTGAGCGAGCGCAGCTACGCCGACCTCGTCGCGCTGTGCCAGTTTCTGCCCGGCCGCTGCACGGCCTCAAGGTGGTTGCCGTGGCCGTGGTGGCGCAGGCGCTGTGGGGCATGGGCCGCAGCCTGTGCCCCGACGTGCCGCGCATCACCTTCATGGCCGCCGCCGCCTGCGCCGCGCTGCTGCTGCCCGGCGCCTGGGTGCAGGTCGGCATCATCGGCGTGGCCGCGCTGGCCGGCATGGCGCTGCTGCGGCCCGCGCCCGCCGCGCCCGAGCAAGCCATGCCCACCGCCATCACGCGCCGCGCCGGCAGCGCCTGGCTGGCGCTGTTCTTCGCCCTGCTGATCGGCCTGCCGCTGCTGGCCGCCGCCGTGCCCAGCCAGCCGCTGGCCTTGCTGGACGCCTTCTACCGCGCCGGCGCCCTGGTGTTCGGCGGCGGCCACGTCGTGCTGCCCCTGCTGCAGGCCGAGGTGGTGCCGCCCGGCTGGGTCGGCCACGACAGCTTTCTGGCCGGCTACGGCGCCGCGCAGGCCGTGCCCGGCCCGCTGTTCACCTTCGCCGCCTTCCTGGGTGCCGCCATGACCACCGCGCCCAGCGGCTGGGCCGGCGGCCTGCTGTGCCTGGCGGCCATCTTCCTGCCCTCGTTCCTGCTGGTGGCGGGCGCGCTACCGTTCTGGGAGCGCCTGCGGCGCCACGCGCCTGCCCAGGCCGCCCTGGCCGGCGTCAACGCCGCGGTCGTCGGCCTGCTGCTCGCCGCGCTGTACGACCCGGTGTGGACCGCCGCCATCCACACCCCGAAAGACTTTGCCCTTGCCCTCACCGCCCTGGTCGCCCTGATGGCCTGGAAGCTGCCGCCCTGGGGGGTGGTGCTGGCCACCGGCGTGGCGGGCTGGCTGTTGGGTTGAACCTGCCAACGGCCGGCGCCGAAGCGCGAGCACGCAAGACCGGGCGCTGCGCCCATGCCGGCGGAGGCGTCCCTTTCAGCTCAGCATGCCGCCATCGACGCGGAACTGCGAGCCCGTCACGAAGCTGGACTTCTCGCTGGCCAGAAACAGCACCATGTTGGCGATGTCCTCGCTCTCGGCATACCGGCCCAGGGGAATGGCGCTGGCGATGGCCTCCTGCGACGCCCCGGCGCCCTGCTCCAGCGAACGCATCATCTGCGTATTGACCGGCGACGGGTGCACCGAGTTGACCCGCACCTGGTACGCCGCCGCTTCGTTGGCCACCACGCGGGTCATGCCGTGAATGGCGAACTTCGACGTGACGTAGGGCGACACCGGCATCGGCCCCGCCACCAAGCCGCCGATCGACGACGTATTGATCACGCTGCCGGACTTCTTCGCATACATCAGCGGCAGCACGTGTTTCAGGCCCAGCCAGCAGCCCCGCACGTTGATGGCCATCACGCGGTCGAAGTCCTCGGTCTTCTGATCGACGATGGGCGCCACCTTGCCTTCGATGCCCGCATTGTTGAAGAACACATCGACGGTGCCGAAGGCCGCGACCGTTTCAGCCACGTAACGCTGGACATCTTCCTCCTTGGACACATCGGCGGTGACCGTGATCAAGCGGTCCGCCCCGGCGCCCAGCTCGGCCGCCGTCTGCGCCAGCGTCTCGCCCGAGATATCCACGATCGCCACCTTGCAGCCCTCGGCCAGAACGCCTTCGCCGCCGCCGCACCCAGGCCGCGCGCGCCTCCGGTAATCAGAACCACCTTCTGTGCCAGATCGGGATAAGTCATGAAGCATCTCCTTGAGTTGAAACCTGTGGGGAACAAGTCTAGACGACGGTCATGACGGGCAGGCGCACCTTCTCAGCCTAGAAACGGCAGTTGGATGCGCCCGAGCGTGCCGTGATGGGCGTGCCAGGCAAGGGCGAGCGGCGCGGCCAGCGCGGTGCGATCCGGTGCATAGCGCGCTCACCCAATCGGTAAGCGTGATCGAAGCCGTGAAAGTCAGCATTCATGCGGGTTGCCCAAAGATGACAAGCGGTCAACTGCCGTTTCTAGGCTCAGCCGTTGTCTGCGCCCGCCGCAGTCACGACGCGGCCACGTCATTCACGCGGACATGAAAAAGCCCGCTACTCTTCAATAGCGGGCTTTCCCTTGCCCATGCGGGCTTTGACTGGTGGCCTGGGGCTGGTTCCAAAAGAACTCGCAACCCTGCGCCAACACTTGCTTTTCTCATCTCTCCTGTTCTCTGGGTACATCATTGGGTACACCAGACCAACCAAGAGGAACTGTGGAATCGAACCACTAGTCTGAGCGCTATTGTCTCACGATTCAGGCGGTCCGTGTACCCTGAACAAATGCATCCCAGCGGGGGGCATGCCAGGCCAGCAGAGAGGGCGGCGGCGAACCCCGGCAATCGCCCTGGCGGGCATCCGCGCCTCCCAGAGGCAATTGCGTGATCCTCCTCGATGCGGTATTATTGAGGCATCAGCGTATGAACGGAGCAGCGAAAGCTGTGCGTTGATCCCACCCCGCAAGGGGTCCCCACCCAAGCGTAGGGATAGCCAAGAGGTCCGATTTTTTCCAACGCCCTCCCCTGTGGAGGGCGTTTTCATTTCGGCGCCTTGATCGGCCGGCCATTCAACGTGTTGTGCAGGATCACGAAGAACCCGATCTTCTTGCGCGACGGCCTGTTGGCATGCAACCTGTCGCGCACGTAGGCGCTCTGCACGAACAGGTTCAACGGGACAGCCTTCGAGCTGGACCGCGAGGCGGTGAAGTACACCTCGTAGGTGTCCTCCTGGCCCGTCGCCGCGTTGAGCAGCCTCACCGTGAAGAAGTTGCCGTGATCCGTGTGGAAACACGGCGACGTGGGCAAGGCACGCACGATCTCGGGCAACTGCCGGGACTGCGCGTAGCGCCCGAAATCGAAGATGCGGGTCTCCCGCGAATCCGCGTACCCCAGCGGCCCCTTCGGGTCCTCAATCTCGTCCACGCCGCGCGTGAAGCAATGCAGGCTGAAGATCACCTGTACCGCGTAAGCTCGCACCGGTTTGCCGGCCTGTGCGGCCTGCTCGAACGTATGCACGAAGGGGTGCAGGTGGGACAGGTCGTAGTTCGTGCCCTCGTGGACGAATGGCCTCCATGCGATCATGGTTTGACCACTGATACAAGGCCCAGTCCCTTCTTGACCGCACGCGCCTTCCGGTAAGTCTTGCCCTCGGCGCGCTTGGCGATTTCCTCCTTCGCAAGCGGCTCCGCCCCAGCGATCAGGCCAGTCAGTCGATACTCGTTGGAGTTGTGGCGCCCGCCCGGCTGCGGCCGCAGGATGCGCTCGATCATTCCGTCCTTCTCCAGCTTTGCCAGCCGCCGGCGCACCGTGGTCGGGTCTTTGCCGATCGTGTCGGCGATCAGCTTCTTGGACGGAAATGCGAGCTGATTGGCCTTCCACCAGTGCGCCGCGATCACCAGCACGATATTCATGTCAACAGGGTCCAGGCCCAGCGCCTGCTGACGCAGGATGATCGTGCTGGGGATGCAGGTCCAGCCGGCATCCATCAGGGGCTTGCCCCACTTCTTCTCGTTTTCTCGCACCGCGGCCTTCGGATCGGATTCCGGCCCGGGCACAGGCGCGACTGCTGCAACGCTCATGACAATCTCCAGTTCGTTCAATGGCTCTCAGCATAAGCAAGCCAAGGCCGCGATCCCAGAGACCAGGCCGCACCACAGGGAGGCACCTGCACCTCCCACCCGCTTATCTATGTTCCGTGTGCTACCGCTTGATGTGCTTGCCCTGCATCCTTCTTCGGGGGGCGTGCACACCGCCCAGGTGGGAGGCGAGGATACCTTCCACTGGGGGGCATCAACACCTCCCATTGGCGAAATTCTAGATGGTGGCCAGCGCCAGAAAACAACAACACACAAGCCAGCTCACGCCGCAGGCGGCTGAGCCTTGGCAGATGGGCTTTTGACATTCAGCCTCGACTTGAATCCTCGGTCCCGCGCGATGAACGCTGCCAGCATGTGCGGGACTAGCGCCACCGCGTCCACCGGTGCCTGGTGCATCCGTCCATGCACCTCCGCATAGGCATCGAGCTGCGCCTTCAGCTCCGCCGACACAGTAATCGTGAGCTTGACTGCATCGAGCCTCGGGATCGGACCCAGGCTCAGGCGATTGCCAGCCTTGCTCATTGACTGCCTCCCCTCTGGAAAAACAGCGGCTGGTAGGGTTGCAATACCAAGTCCCGATTCACGACCAGCCGCATCGGCAACCCCGGCCGCGCGGTCAGCGTCGGCTGGATGTTCATGTTGCGCCGGGTCATCTCCTGTCCGACCTGGTTCACACTGTCCTGCAGGCCGTCGCGCCCGGCGATCACCACCCGGTTGCCGTCCTGCCGGTTCTCCGGCGCGGACAGCTCGGCCCCGATGCCCAGCAGCGTGGTCAGCGCCGCGCCGGCGAAGACGCGGTCCCAATGCCAGTCCACGCCATCCTCCAGGCCGGCATAGCCGGCCGGGTCGGTGCCCACGAGTTTGTCCAACTGGAACGAGGAGGTGTCCGGCAGGATGACCCGGTTCCACACCACCTGCACGCGGCTCTGCCCGTAGCTCACCTGGCTGTTGTACTTGCCCAGGATGCGCGAGCCCTGCGGGATCAACAGGTATTTCCCCGTGGCCGTGTCGTGGACCGGCTCCGTCACCGTGGCAATCACATCACCCGGCAGGTCCGACTTGATGCCCGTCACCAGCGCGCCGGCGATCACGGTTCCGGCCATCACCTGGTAGGGTGACGCCGACAGCTTGAGGCTGCCGGAATTGCGGGTTTCCGTGGAGCCGGCTTTCAGGAAAGCCTCCTTCTGGTCCTGCCGGTTCTGCACCGCTGTCGGGTCCGCCTGCGCGGCCGTCGAAGCCGGACCGGCCGCCAGCGGGTCGAAGCCCGCGAGGCGGGAAGCCGGCGAATCTGCAGCGACCTGAGCCGGCACTGCAGCCGCGCGCTGGTTGCCGGAACGGAAGAACACCGACGAAGCCGCCGCCGCATCGGCCTCCTTGCGCAGCGCATCGCGCTCGGCAGCAGCCGGGTCATGGCCAGGCGGCGAGTAACTGGCCACCGCCGGCGACTGTGACTTCACGATGGCCGGCCCCAGGTCGCCGGGCAACGGCGGCCCCAGTTCAGGCACGGATGCAGGCAGCTTCGAGTAGTCGGACGGGAGCTGGCTCAATCCATCGGAGCGCGAGACGCGATCCACGTTGTACAACTCGGTTTTTTCACCGGCACCACGCTGGCGCGGCTGCAATGACCACATGGTGGCACCCAGCACGGCCGCGGCAACGCCGCCGGCCAGGACCACCAGCATGCGCCGGTTCAGGCGCGTCACCGGGCGCGGCTGGGCGCGCAGCGCCACCGCCTCGGGTGCCACCTTGCTCGCCGGCGGCGCGGCAGTGTCAGAGGTGTCGTCCTGGCCCATGTTCAGTCCCTCTTCGCCGAAGCCGACGCGGCGGACACACCATCGGTGCGTTCAATGCGCACCACGTCGCCCTTGTCAGCGCCCAGGCGCAGTTCGGCCGCGCCGAACAGCCGGTCCACGATGTAGTACGGCGAGCGGAAACGGTAGTTCACCAACTGCCCGTCGCCCTGCGTGCCAATCACGAACAGCGGCGGCAGCTCGCCCTGGGCAATGCCCGCCGGGAACTGGATGTAGACCTTTTCGCCATCATCGAAGGCGCGCAGCGGCTTCCACGGCGGGTTGCTGCCGCTGATCGCGTAGCGGAAGCGGATACGCTCCAGCGTCAGCCCGGCATCGACCGGCGCCGCAGCCTGCGCCTGGCTGGCCTGCCGCTGTAGGGCCAGCATGCGGTCCTTGGGGTAGTCCCAGGACACCGAGGCCATCCAGGCCTTCTCGGTCGAGGTCAGCTCGATCAGGTAGGTGCGCCGGTTGGTCGCGATGACCAGATTGGTCTTCAAACCCGAGCGCACCGGTTTGACCAGCACGTTGACCCGCAGTGCATCGCCGCTGCCGCTGGACGTATCGCCCACGATCCAGCGCACGGTATCGCCAGCGGCCACCGTCACCAGTTCCTCGCCAGGCTGGAGCGAAACCACCGTCACGCGGCCCGGTGCAGCATAGACCTGGTACAGCGCACCGTCGCTGTACGGCCAGACCTGGATCGCATTGACGTAGCCCTCGCGCGTGGGCGCCACGCGCGCCTCCTCGTTCGCGCGCGACACCCGCACTTTCTCGTCGGTCGAATCCGGCACAGGCCTGGCTTCCTTGAAATCCGGCAAGGGCTTCAACTGCGCCGGCAGCGCCAGCGGCTCGGGAACGGCAACCACCTCCACCAACTTGGGCGGATCGGGCAGCGGCTGCGCCGCAACGGCCACCGGCTCATCGAGCGAGATCACCGGCGGTGGCTTGCCCTGCGTCGCGCAGCCGGCGAGGAACATGGCTGCGGCCAGCAGGATCACCGGCATTACGGATTTGTGCAAATGTGTCTTCATGGTTTGGCTCCTTGCGAGGCATCGAGTTCACGGCTCCACGACAGCCCGTTGACGAAAATACCCAGGGGGTTCTTGCGCAGCCGCTCCTCGGTACGAGGCGTCTGCAGCACGATGGACAGCACAGCGGTCCAGTGCTCCAGCCCGGCGGCCGCGCCGTTGACGTAGCGCCGCTCGGTCCAGCGCACCTGGAATGAGGATTCGCTCGCGCGCACGACGCTGTTGACCTGGACCGTGACGGACTCCTGCCCCACGCGCGAGAACGGGTCGGCAGCGCGGGCGTAGTCGTTGAGCGTGGCCGCCCCCCGGTCGGTCGTGTAGTCGTAGGCATCGAGCCAGCTCTGCCGCACGACGATGGGGTCGATGGACAGCGAGCGCACCAGCGAAATGAAACGCGCCAGGTGGTGCGCCGTCTGCGCGTCGCTGGGCTTGTAGGGCGTAGCGGCCTCGCCCACGGACCGTACCTGCCCGACCAGGTCCACCTCGATGACATAGGGTGTGACGATGGACTGCGCCGAACGCCACAGCAGCCCACCGGCCATCAGCAACGCGAGCGACAAGGAGCCGAAGGCCATGAGCCGCCAGTTCCGTGCCTGCACCCGGGCCGAGCCGATGCGCTCGTCCCAGGCCTGTGCGGCGGCCTGATACGGCGTAGCAGGCGCGGGGCTGTCCGAGTACCGCACCAGGGGTCGTTTGAAACGCATGGAGATTCCTTTCAAGAACTGGAGTCATCGCGCAGGCTGGGGCCAGTCCCGCCACCCGCGTGGTCACCCGAGCGCAGCACGTGCGCGGTGGTCATGGCCGCATGGGTCGCCTGCTGCTTGCGGCGCATGCGCTGCGCCCAGGCGGGTTCGGAGGCAGAAGCCGGCGAGGCGCCGGCGTCGCCACTGGATGCGGAAGCGGACGCCGGCGCCGCCGCATCGGCCACGAAGTTGACTGCGCGGTCCTTGACCGCCTTCGCACCGGAAGCGATGCGCTGCCCCACAGCAGCGGCGCCGGCCTTCGCGACATGGGCAACGCCAGCACCGGCTGCGCGAACCGCCCCCCCGCCTGATGCGGCAGCGCCGGCCTGGTAGGCGCCCTTGGCGCCGCTGGCCAGCGCGGATGCCGAGCGCGCAGCTGCTGCACCGCCACCGATGGCCGCGCGCGCCGCCCCTGGCGCCATGCGGGCCCCCGCAGCGACGGCGGAGCCCGCGCCGACCACGGCGGCACCACCGGCCACAGCGAGTCCCGCTGCCCCGATGGCCGTCCCAGCAGCGGCCCCGGCGCCGAGCTGCGGTGCGCCGGACACCAGCCCGGTCGCGATCCCCGGCCCGAAGATCCCCAGGCCCAGCATGGCCAACGCCGCCAGCATGATGACCAGCGCATAGTCGATGCTGGGGTCCGCACCTGGCGCCACGGTGAACTCGCTGAACAGCCCCGTCCCGATGCCCACGATCACCGCGAGCACCAGCACCTTGATGCCCGAGGACACCACATTGCCCAGGACCTTCTCGGCCAGGAACGAGGTCTTGTTCCACAGCGCGAAGGGCACCAGCACAAAGCCCGCGAGCGTGGTCAGCTTGAACTCGATCAGTGTCACGAACAGCTGCACCGCGAGGACGAAGAAGCACACGATCAGCACCAGCCACGCGAGGAACAGCACGGCGATCACGTCGAGGTTGGCGAACACCTCCGGGAAGCCCGTCAGATCGCTGATCTGCACCATGATCGGCCGGCCCGCGTCGATGCCCACCTGCGCCAGGCGTCCGGGCTGCAGCAGTTGCGCCTGCGACAGGCCCGATCCCGAAGCGGTCAGGCCCAAGCCCGCGAAGGAGTTGAAGACGATACCCGCCAGCCGGTTGAAGTTGCCCAGGATGTAGGCGAAGGCGCCTACGTAGAGCACCTTCTTGATGAGTTTGGCCATCACGTCGTCGCCCTGGCCCGAGGCGTGGCCCATGGCCCAGAACAGGCCCGCCAGCGTCATGTCGATCGCCACCAAGGTGGCGGTGAGGAACGCCACCTCCCCGCCCAGCAGGCCGAAGCCCGAGTCGATGTAGCGCGAGAAGACGTCCAGGAAGCGGTCGATGACCGAGACGTCGTTCACGGTGGACCGTCCTTCGCCGCCGGTGGCGATGCGGACGGCGGCGGTGGCTTCACAGGGTCGTTCGCATACGGCGAGGGCGTCGGCCGCATGAAGCGCTGGCGCGTCGCCTCGGCCACCGCGTTGCACTGGGCATCGCCCACCTTGGCGTGGTCGGCCTTGCAGGCTGCGCGCAGTTCCTTCAACCGCTCGGGGTTGGCCACCAGCGACTCCACCGATTCGATGGGCGCGGGCTTGCCGCAGGCGGCCAGCATCAATGCCATCACACACATGAAGAGAAGTTTGTTCATGGCGTCCTCACGGGTTGCCGTAGAAATTCACCGGCTGGGGCGTGTACGGCGTGCCGCTGCCCATGAAGCGGCGCCGCACCTCCCGGGCCCGCTCGTGTACGGCCACCTGCCGCGCCTGCTCCAGCGCGACGGCCCGGTCCTGTGTGAGCTGCAGCTGCTGCGCCTGGATCGCCTGCCGGGACTGCAAGGCGAGCAACTGGTTCGTCGCCTGCATGGCCTGCAGCGCGCCCACGGCGGACTGGCTGCGGTTCACGAGATCCGTCAGCGCCTGCTCGTCCGCCGCGAAGTTCTGCACCGCCTGGGACTGCACCTTGGTCGCGGTACGCAGCGCCTCCAGCGAGTTGGTCCAGCGCCTGCGCGCATCGAACACCATCTGGGCGCTCGTGGCGGAAGCGCTGAAGGACTCGGGATACAGCTCGCTGAACTGCGTTTCCATCTGCTGCACATTGAACGCCAGACCCTGCGCCTGCCGGATCAACTGGTTCGTCGCCGACAGCGCCGAGCGCAGTTGCGACAAGGCGCTGAAATCCAGTCCGGTCAGGTTGCGCGCCTGGTTCATCAGCATCTGGGCCTCGTTCTGCAACTGCCGGATCTGGTTGTTGATCTGCTCCAGCGTGTTGGCGGCGGTGAGGATGTTCTGCGCGAGGTTCGTGGGGTCGATCACAACCCACTGCGCATGCGAGGCCGGAGCCGCCGCGAAAAGTGCAGCAGCGGCGACGGAAAGCAAAGTCTTCTTCATGGCGTGTTCTCCTGAAGTGGTGAAGGAAACGAAGGGATGAGATCGGCGGCCCAGCCCAGGCCGCGATGGCGCAGCCAGGCCGAAGCGAAGCCAGACACACCGGTTGCGGAGACCACCGCATCGATGGCCCGCTGGTCCTCGGGCGTGGATGCCCCGGCGAAGGCCAGCGCCACCGGCCCCAGGCCCAGGTCGAAGACCCGGTTGCCCAGCCGCGACTGGTAGTAGTAGTCGCGCTTCGGTTGAGCCGTAGCGACGATCTCGATCTGCCGGCTGTTCAGGCCGAAGCCCTCGTAGATGGCCCGGATCTGGGGCTCCATGGCCTGCGGATTCGGCAGGAAGATGCGGCTCGCGCAGCTTTCGATGATCGCGGGCGCGATGGCCGAATCCTTGATGTCCGCCAGGCTCTGCGTGGCGAAGATGACCGAGACGTTCTTCTTGCGCAGCGTCTTGAGCCACTGGCGGATGCGCGCGGCGAACACCGGGTCATCCAGGAACAGCCAGGCCTCGTCGAGGATCAGCAGGGTGGGCGCGCCGTCGAATCGCTCGCCGAAACGCGCGAACAGGTAGCCCAGCACGGCCATGACAGCGGCCTTGCTGGGCATCAGTTCTTCCATCTCGAAGGCCTGCACGTCCGCCGTGCCGAGACGGTCGGCATCGGCGTCGAGCAGCCTGCCGTGGGCGCCGCCCAGCACATAGGGCTGCAGGGCCTGGCGCAGCGCGTTGCTCTGCAGCAGCACCGACAGGCCGGTCATCGTGCGCTGCTCCACGGGGGCGGTGGCGAGACTGTTCAGCGCCGACCAGATGGCATCCTTCTCGGGCGGTCCCATGGCCACGCCTTCCTGCAGCAGCCGCCCTTCGATCCATTCGGCCGCCCAGGCACGGTAGCCCTCGCGGTCGATGCGCGAGAGCGGCTGGAAGGCGATCGCTCCACCATCATCCGGATCCGTGCCCAGGTCGTAGTGGTCGCCGCCCAGGCCCAGCACGGTAGCGCGAATGGAACGGCCCATGTCGAAAGCCAGGATGCGCGAGCCGGGATAGCGCCGGAACTGCAGCGCCAGGGTCGCCAGCAGCACCGACTTGCCCATGCCGATGGGGCCGACCACCAGCGTGTTGCCCACGTCGCCGATGTGCGTGACCAGGCGGAACGGCGTCGCGCCGTCGGTGCGCGTGACGATCAGGGGCGGGCCGTCGAGATGCGCATTGCGCTCCTGCCCGGCCCACACGGCCGACAGCGGCATCAGGTGCGCAAGGTTCAGCGTCGAGACGATGGGCTGGCGCACGTTGGCGTACACGTTCCCCGGAATGGAGGACAGCCAGGCTTCCACGGCATTCAAGGTCTCGGGGATGGTGACGAAGCCCCGCCCCTGGATCACGCGTTCGGCCTGTCGCAGCTTCTCATCGGCGGCAGCAGCATCCCGGTCCAGCACCGTCACCGTGGCGGTGACGTAGCCGAAGGCCACCTGATCACTGCCCAGTTCCTGCAGCGCCGCATCGGCATCCGAGGCCTTGTTGCTGGCGTCGGTGTCCACCAATGGGCTTTCCTGGTTGAAGATCGTCTCTCGCAACAGCGCGACGATGTTCTTGCGCTTGGCGAACCACTGACGGCGCAGGCGGCCCAGTTCCTTCTCCGCCTCGGCCTTGTCCAGGCACAGGAAGCGCGTGCCCCAGCGGTAGGCAAAGCCCAGGCGATTGAGATCATCCAGAATCCCCGGCCAAGTCGAGGTCGGGAAGCCGCGGATTGTCAGCACGCGAAGGTGCTGATCGCCCAGCATGGGTGCGAGCCCACCCACCAGCGGACGGTCCGCCAGCAGCGCATCGAGGTGCATCGGCACCTCGGGCACGGCCACGGGATGCCGGGCCGTCGAGATGCAACCATGCAGATAGGTCAACGTTTGCGCATCGTCCAGCCAGCCAATCTCCGGCATCACGCCCTCGAGCAACCCCAGGAAGCGCTCGGACTCGGCGACAAAGGTTTCCAGACGCTCCCGCCAGTCCACGCCTTCGGTCTTGCGGTTCTCGTAGAGCAACCGGCCCGTGCGCGCCTTCGACTCCTCCGGTGGCAGGTACAGCAGCGTGAGGTGGTAGTGGCTCTCGAAATGGCTCCCGGCCTCCTCGAAGCCGGCACGCCGCTCCTCGTCCACCAGCCATGACAGCGGCTCTGGGAAAGACGATTCGGGGTAGTCCGCCGCTTCGCGCCGCTCGGCCTCCACGAACAGCGCCCAGCCAGAGCCCAGGCGGCGCAGCGCGTTGTTCAGCCGCGCCGACGTGGCAATCAGTTCGCCCTGCGTCGCGCTGTCCAGGTCCGGCCCGCGCAAGCGCGCCGTGCGCTGGAACGAACCGTCCTTGTTCAGCACGACACCGGGCGCGACCAGCCCGGCCCAAGGCAGCCAGTCGGCCAGCAGCGCCGGGCGCTGGCGGTATTCGGCGAGGTTCAGCATGGCGGCCTCTCCCTCACACGTCCAGCAACGGACGGTGCTTGATGTGTCGCTCGAACACGGCCATGAACTGCGCATCCATGCGCGCGCCCCAGACCGCGAGAGAATGCCCGGCGATCCAGAGCACCAGGCCCGGGATCCACAGCTGCAGCCCGAGGCCCACGGCGGCGGCCAGCGTGCCGTTAGCGATCGCCACGGTGCGCGGCGCGCCACCGAGCAGGATCGGTTCGGTCAACGACCGGTGAAGGGGAACCTCAAAACCCTGCACCTCGAACCCAGGAGCGACGCCCGGCGCGCTCATGCCAGCACCGCCCCGCCCGAGAACGAGAAGAACGACAGGAAGAACGAGGACGCCGCGAAGGCGATCGACAGCCCGAAGACGATCTGGATCAGCTTGCGAAAGCCCCCCGAGGTGTCGCCGAAGGCCAGCGCAAGGCCGGTGGCGATGATGATGATCACCGCCACGATGCGCGCCACCGGCCCCTGGATGGAGTCGAGGATGGACTGCAGCGGCGCCTCCCAGGGCATGCTGGAGCCGGCCGCGTGCGCGGGCACGGCAACAACCGATAGTGCAACCAGCAGCAGCGCCGCCAGGGCGGTAGCCGGCAGATACGGTTTTAGGGAAACACGGAAAGTCGTCATGTCGGTTCTCCTGTGGTGGATGACGGTGGCTGGGAAATCGAAGGGAACGGCGGCTCCAGCGAGGTATCGAGCTGGTAGCCCTGGCTGTCGTGGCCGATCACGCGCGCGACCTCGCGCACGCGGCGCGCATGGCCGCGCCCGGCGATGAAGACGATCACGTTGACAGCCTCGGCGATCAGTGCGCGCGGCACCGTCACACTGACCTCCTGCACGAGCTGTTCGAGGCGCACGAGCGCGCCCTGGGCCGAGCCCGCATGCACCGTGGCGATGCCGCCGGGGTGGCCGGTGCCCCAGGCCTTGAGCAGGTCCAGCGCCTCGGCGCCCCGCACCTCGCCGACCACGATGCGGTCCGGCCGCAGCCGCAGCGTGGCGCGCACCAGGTCGGCCATCGTGCTGACGCCCGGTTCGGTGCGCATGGCAACAAAGTCGTCGCTGCGGCACTGCAGTTCCACCGTGTCTTCGAGGATCAGCACCCTGTCGCCGGTGGCCGCGATCTCGTCGAGCAGCGCGTTCGCCAGCGTGGTCTTGCCGGTGCTGGTGCCGCCGGCCACGACGATGTTCTGGCGCTCGCGCACGGCCTGCCGCAGGAAGGCCGCCTGTTCCCTGGTCATGACGCCATCGGCCACGTAGTCGGCCAGCGCCATGATGCGCAGCGCCCGCTTGCGGATGGCGAAGGACGGCGCCCGCACGATGGGCGGCAAGGCGCCCATGAAGCGCTCGCCCGTCTCGGGCAGTTCGGCCGACAACAATGGCGCGCCGGGATGCACCTCGGCTCGCACGTGCGCGGCCACCAGCCGGATGATTCGTTCGGCCACCGGCGGCGGGATCACGTGCCCGGTGGGCGCGCGGCCGGTGCCCAGGCGGTCCACCCAGAGCGAACCATCCGGGTTCAGCAGCACCTCGGCCACCTCGGGATCGTCGAGCGCCGCCGCGATCTCCGGCCCCATGGCCGTGCGCAGCATGCGGATGCGACGCTGGGCGGACTCCGCGCCCCCGCTGCCGCCGGCCGTACCGCCCTGCATGCCGTCGCTGCGCTTCATGGCGCTCCTCCTGGTTCGGTGGCGGATGCATCAGGTGCATGGACCTCGGAGGCCGCAGCCTCCGGCGCGATCTCGCCGTGGATCTCCCGCACCAGGCTGCGCCCGCGCTGGATGTGGCGGGCCAACTGCTCGATGAACTGCACATAGCGGGCGCGGCCCTGGGCGCGCAAGGCTTCCTGCTGGTGCTCGGGCACCGGCAGGGCCAGGGTCAGGTAGTGGCGCACGTACAGCGCCACGGTCTCGATCAGGATGGACTGGTCGCGCTCCAGCCGGTCGAACTGGCGCGAGAGCCGGTCCAGGCGCTTGGCCATGGCCGCCTCGCGCTGGTCCATCGCATCCGGCGAGAGGAAGGACGCGAGCGCCGCCGCGATCACCGAGGATTTGGACACGCCCCGGTGCGCCGCCACGTCTTCCAGGCGCTTCGCGTGTTCGGGCTCGATGAAGATGTTCAGGCGCGCGCGAGTCATAGCGCGATCCCATCGTCGGGGTCGAGCGCCGCGAGCCGGTCCGTGCGCATGAGGTCGCGGTTCAGTTGCCGGTCCAGATCGCGCGGCAGCAGCGGCGCGCCGTCGTCGTCGTGCTCGTCATCCAGCAGAATCAGGCCGCTGGCCTCGGGTTCGTACACGGGCTCGGGGGCCGCCTCCAGCTCCGGCTTGCGCTGGTGGCCGCCCTCGTCCGCGAAGCCAGCGCCATCGCCTACCGCTGCGGCGGACGGGAGCATGGGAACAGCCAGGCCGATCCAGTCGTCCGCGCGCCCGGCGGGCTTATCCGCATAAGAGCCCCCTGCAAGCACCGGCGCCGCCAGCACACGGCGCGTGAAGTTCCGGTCTTGGTAGTAGCGCAGCTTCCCGGCCCGGATCGGCGGGTGCCCCGACACCATCACCACGGCATCATCCGGCGGCAGCTGCATCACCTCACCTGGCGTGAGCAGCGGGCGCGCCGTCTCCTGGCGCGACACCATCAGGTGGCCCAGCCACGGCGCGAGCCGGTGGCCGGCGTAGTTTCGCTGCGCGCGCAGTTCGGTAGCCGTGCCCAGCGAATCCGAGATGCGCTTGGCCGTGCGCTCGTCGTTGGTGGCGGCAGTTGTCGAGGATGGAGTGGTTCGGGCCGTAGGCCTTGTCGATCTGGTTCAGGCTCTGCGCGATCAGGAAGGCCCGCAGGCCGTAGCCCGCCATGAAGGCCAGCGCCGACTCGAAGAAGTCCAGCCGGCCCAGCGCGGGGAACTCGTCGAGCATCAGCAGCAGCTTGTGGCGGCGCGCGATGCCGTCCGAGCCGTCCAGCGAGTCAGTGAGGCGACGGCCCACTTGGTTCAGGATCAGCCGGATCAGCGGCTTGGTGCGGCTGATGTCCGAAGGCGGCACCACGAGGTACAGTGACACCGGATGCTCCGCCGAGATCAGGTCCGCGATGCGCCAGTCGCAGCGCGAGGTCACCTCGGCCACTGTCGGGTCGCGGTACAGGCCAAGAAACGACATGGCCGTGGACAGCACACCCGAACGCTCGTTGTCGCTCTTGTTCAGGACTTCGCGCGCGGCCGAGGCCACGACGGGGTGCACCTGATCGCCCAGGTGCTGCGTTGTCATCATCCGGTGCAGCGTCGCCTCGAACGGGCACGCAGGGTCCGACAGGAAGTTCGCCACCCCGCGCAGCGTCTTGTCCTCGCCCGCATAGAGCACGTGCAGGATCGCGCCCACCAGCAGCGCGTGCGAAGTCTTCTCCCAATGGTTGCGCCGCTCCAGCGCGCCCTCGGGGTCCACCAGGATGTCGGCGATGTTCTGCACGTCGCGCACCTCATGCGCGCCCCGGCGAACCTCCAGCAGCGGGTTGTAGGCGGCCGAGCGCACATCGGTCGGGTTGAACAGCAGGCAGTGCGAGAAGCGCGAGCGCCAGCCGGCCGTCAGATGCCAGTTCTCGCCCTTGATGTCGTGGACCACGGCCGAGCCGGGCCAGGACAGCAGGGTCGGCACCACCAGCCCCACGCCCTTGCCCGAGCGCGTGGGCGCGAAGGCCATCACGTGCTCCGGCCCCTCATGGCGCAGGTAGGCACCGCCCTTGCCCGGCACGCGCCCCAGGAAGACGCCCGCCGGCCCGGTCAGCCCCGCCTGGGCGATCTCCTCGCGCTCGGCCCAGCGGGCCGAGCCGTAGGTGGTGACGCGCCGTGCCAGCCGCGAGCGCCACACCGCCATGCCGATGGCAACGCCCGCGGCGGCCATCCCGCTCGATGCCGCGATGGTGCCGCCCCGTAGGAAGACGTCCGGCGCATAGGCATCGAACCAGTACCACCACTCGAAGAGCCTCCAGGGCTCGTAGACCGGCACACCCGCCGCATCGAACCACGCCGGCCCCAAGCGCGGCTGGTAGCCCAGTGCGTGCGCCGTCCACTGCGTGGCGGCCCATATACCGCCCAGGGCCACGCCCGCGACCACCGCGATCTGCCCGAACAGGATGCCGGTGTGAGCGCCCGGTCCCGCGCCGCCCGCCTCGATCCGAGAAGCCATGCCCGCCTCCTCCAGCGCGTTTGCCTGCGCCCGCCATGCGCGTGCGCGCCCCCATGGCACGCATCGCACGAGTCTGGAATCGATGTGCCGCGCGGCCCACCCATCCGGGCGCAGCGCAGCGCAGGCTGGCGAATACGTCGAAGAAAACGCAGGCGGCTGGCTGAGACCCCTTCATCGCCAAAGCCGCACGCCTTCGGCCTGTCCACCCCGGCAGCATCCCAAAGAATGCGCGGGCTGTCCAAGGCCGATGGCGCACAAGGCTCCGGCCGAGTGGACGGAACCCGTAACGATCGCTACAAGGATTTGGCGTGGGTAAGAAAACGTTCCACCACCTCGGGCAGGCCGAAGCGCTGGTGCTTGTGCAGCACGTAGGTATGCAGGCGCAGGTCGTCCACCAGTGGCAAGGCCACGATGTCGCTGCGTCGCAGGGCCTCGACATGGCCACTGTCCGCCAGCCCCACCCCCAGCCCGGCAGCGATCCGCGTCACGTAGCCGGTGAAGGTGCCTGCCTCGCCTGCAATCAGCGGAGTGCAGCCGCACTGCCGTACAAGGCCATCTATCTGCCGGCGCACGCCGGGCTTGTAGCTGGCATGGCAGGCGATCATCGGGAAGCGCACCAGCTCGGACAGGCTCAGGCGCTCTTCCTGCGCCAGTTCGTGCCCCAGCGGCAGCAGGGCGATGAGCGGATAGCTCCATGCCGCATCCTGGGCGATGCGCTCGTCCTCGGGTACGCCGAAGGAAAAGCCGACATCCACCTCCTCCTGGCACAGCGCGGCGGCCAGTTCATGCGCACGCATCTCTGACAGCTCCAGCGGAACCGCGGGCGCCATCGCCTGCCATCCGGCCAGGCATTCGGAGAGTTTGGGCTGAGCCAGGCCATCGGCCACGCCGATACGCAACGGCGGTTGATACAACGCGCTGGTCCTGCGCACCGCCCGCTTGGTGCGTTCGAACCGGATGAACAGCTTTCGCGCCTCTTCCAGCAGGCGGGCACCGGCCGGGGTCAGCGCCAGGCGGCGCGGAGCGCGTACGAATAGCTTGACGCCGAGTTCATCCTCCAGATCACGCACGGCGCGCGACAGCGGCGTCTGGTCGATGTGCACCCGTTCGGCTGCGCGGGTGAAATTCAGTTCCTCAGCAACGGCGACGAAGTAGCGCAGGTGCCGCAACTCAATCACTGCAGCCTCGCCGCGCAACTATTGGACAGTGCAGGGCAAAACAAATGGCAAGGGAAATAAAAGTAGCAAGGACGAGTGACAGCTGGTGCGGTGCGGATCATTGCTTTACTCCTTGATGGCTATTGTTGACTGCTCGATCGAATCAACCACCCAACCAAAGCGCCGGGTGGCAAGTGATGAATAACCCGAAATAGGCTCGTGCGGGCAGACATCAGTCCGGTACTTCAGAATGAGTGATGTACTCTGGCGTTGTCGCCGGCCAGAATTCAAAAGGAGATTGCTCGACGTCCGCTGTCAGCTCAGGAGGCAGCTGCGCACGGTTTGGGCTCCACCTCAACGATCATCGGCGCCAGCCACGATCGACAACAGGTGCTCGAGTTGGCGGCGCCAGGATTCCTCGTGGCTCGGCGTCCAAGACTCGCCCAAGGCGGCCTGCATTGCCTGTACCACCGCCTCGAAATAGCTCTCATACATGGACAGAGTCGCGCCATATGCCCGGTGGTCTCCCACTTCCCGCTCGACGATGCCCTCCAGGTACCCCACTTCCCGTGTGCATTCCAGGATCATCGTCAGGGTTTCATTGAACATCCGCCCCCGGCCGAGGGCATCGTTCCCGAACAACGCACGGGCGTCTGGCCTGAGTGCAAAGAATCGTTCGTACACCAGCGGCACGAGGTCATCGACTCGCTCAGCTGCCAGTTCAAGAGACTCATGGATCGATAGCAAGTCAGACAATTTCATCTCCAAGTCGTTGGCTCTTTCGCCGACCGGCGTGCATGGCTGCACGCGGCGGGCGTCAGATCGGCGCGGGCGCAGCTAGACCACGGCGACAGGGCTTTCCGCGACGAATGAATCGCTGAAGAACTGCGTCGGCGGCAGTCCTCGCTGATCCTCGAGGGCCGTGCGCACGGCCTGCACCATGGCCGGCGCGCCGCAGGCGTAGACGTCGAAGTCCTGCACCGAGTCGAAGGTCTCCAGCACCGCCTGGTGCACCCGTCCCCGCCGTCCACTCCATGCCATCGCATCAATCGGGGCGCTGATGACGGGTTCATAGCGCAGCGAGGGGCGCTGCCTGAGCCACTTCTTCACCACTTCGGGCGCATACAGGCCAGCGGGCACGCGTGCGCCCCAGAACAGGGTCATCGGCCGCTCGATGCCGCGCTTGATGATGTCATCGATGATGGACTTGACCGGCGCGAAACCCGTTCCGCCGGCAATGAACAGCAGCGGACGGTCGCTATCCTCGCGCAGATAGAAGTCGCCGTGCGGGAGTTCGATTTGCAGCACATCGCCCTTGGCCAGATTGGGAACGACGCCTGATGTGAAGCCGCCACCGGGCATGTGCCTGATGTGCAGCAGAACACCGTCGTTCTCATGCGGCGCGTTGGCCATCGAGAACGAACGCCGCTGCCCGTCGGGAAGAATGACCTGCAGGTACTGGCCAGCGGCGAAGCGGGCTCGCACGCCTGTCGGAAGCCGCAGGTGAAGGATCGAGACGTCGCTGGCGACGAGCTGGTTGCGGAAGACCGTCGCCGAATAGGTCTTGCGTGCGTCGGGGTCGATGCGGTGCCAGGACCGCGGCGCGATCAGAAGATCGCTGGCCGGCTGGGCGCGGCAGAACAGGTGTTCATCGGGCGCGTTGATCCCGGCCTCATGGCCGCCTCCTCCGGTACCGACCACCAGTTCTCCCGCCAGCACCCGGCCCTTGCAGTTTCCGCAGGCGCCCTTGCGGCAGGAATAAGGCATCTCGATGCCATGCTTGGCTGCCGCGTCCAGCACGGTCTGCCCCGCTTCGGCGTCGAACTTGACGTCCGTGCCGTCGATTCGAATTTCATAGCTCATGGCGCCCTGCCTTTGGTTGTCGCCGGTGCTGCCACATGGCCCAGCATTGCGACGGTTTCGATCATGGCCCGGGCCGAGGCCACGCCTTTTCCGGCAATGTCCATTGCACTGCCGTGGCCCACACTGGACAAAAGCACGTCGGCACCGATCGAGATCGCGGAAGCGCGCTGCGGGCTGAGCAGCTTGATCGGGATGTGTCCCTGGTCGTGAAAGATCGCGACGTAGAGATCGTGGGCACGCGAAGCCAGCAGCATGTCCCCGCCCGCCGGCCCCGTGACGTCGAGCCCTTCTGCACGCAGTTGTGCAGCCGCGGGCTCCGTGATCGCACTGTCCTCGGTGCCGAAAAGACCGCCCTCGCCCGCATGGGGATTGATGCCCATCAGCGCAATGCGCGGCGTGTCGATGCCAAGCCGGGCCAGGGCCCGAACGCCCGCATGTGCTGCATCAGCTACAAGCTTGGGCGACAGCCGGCCCAGCGCGTGTTGCACACTCTCGTGCAGCGTGACATGGACGATTCGCAATCCGCCTCCGATCAGCAACAGGAACACGCTGTCCTCGGGCTGGCCGCACACACGCGCCACCAGCGATGGATAGCCCGAAAAGACAATGCCAGCCTGTGCGATCGCGGTTTCGTGATGGGGCGCGGCGACCACCGCATCGAACCGTCCGCGCTGCGTGGCCTCGATGGCGCGCGTGGCAGCATCGACGGCAGCAGCGCCCGCCTGGGCGTTGATCTCGCCGGGCCTGAATCCATCCTGCAGGACAGGCGCGGATGGCTCGACTGAGGCCACCGCCAGCGCCTCTCCCAAGCCCAGCATATCGGCGGTGTCGCGAAGAACGTTCGCCGGCCCGAACAGCGTGAGCGCCACGTCATCGCGCCCGGCATAAGCGGCCACCGTCTTGAGCGCGATCTCCGGCCCGATGCCGTTGGGGTCCCCAACGGGAATCGCGATACGGCTGACGGTTCCTTGTGTCACAGGGGAACGGCCAACAGGGTGTCGAAGCGGCTGCTGTCGCAAACCACGACGCGGCGCTTGAGTTGCAGCTTCTCGCCGTTCAGGTCGAACACGTCCTTGTAGAGGCCTGTGGCGTACAGGAAGGTTTCATCGCCCTGGACGATGCGCACGACCAGGAAAGGCGTTTCGCACTCGGCTTCGTTCGCGTCGCTGCGCACAACGTGCGGGAGCCCCACCATGTGGCGGTAGGTCTGACGCTCGTAGACATTGGCATGGCGCAGCGCCGAGATGCGGTCCTCCAGCATGGCCCGGGACGTCGCGTACATCAGCCCGGCCGCAAGGCCCGTGCGGTCGTTCTCCGCGCTAGTCACCCGGTAGTGGCACACATCCGCGAAAAAGCCTGGCCAGCTCTCCAGGTTGTCGCTGTCGATGCAGCGGGTGTAGGACGCATTGAAGTCCAGCAATTGATCGCGCAAACTGAGTTTTTCCATTTCGATTTCCTTCGGTCTTCAAACGCCCATCAGCACGCGGTATTGCTTCCAGAAGCCCCTCACGGCAGCCTCCGTGGCACGCGAACTGCTCGAGACCGTGCTGTCGCCGCCCATCTCCAGCACCGCCTGTTCGGCCCGCGTGCCTGCAATGCCGCGCTGCACGAAGCCGCCGACGGCGCCGTCCTCCATCGACACGAATCCCGCCGCCCCGATCAGGTTGGCCTGCTTGAGCCGGACTTCGCGCTGCGCCGGCGTGTCGGACACGTAGCCGATGTAGGTCCAGTTCAGATCGGTCTTGTCGATGCCGCGCGGCAGCACCTGGCGGATGGCCAGGCAGTTCTGGATCTGCTGCAACACGAAGCCCGGGA
This sequence comes from Betaproteobacteria bacterium, assembly GCA_019136545.1. Lineage (GTDB taxonomy): Bacteria > Pseudomonadota > Gammaproteobacteria > Burkholderiales > Rhodocyclaceae > Fen-999. Next base: position 1,578 of record JAGVUA010000097.1, on the reverse strand, counting down.
ACACCGACAGAATCTGCAGCGTGATGCCGTCATCGAACTCCTTGAAGCCCTGCAGCAGGCTGGGGTCCTTCAACTGGTAGCCGGACTGATCGGATCGCAGCCCCTGGTCCTTGTAGCCGTCGAAGCCATCCTCGTCGACCTTCGAGTAGCTCACGTGGTGGGCGCCGGTCTCGCTGACGATGACACCGCCCTCCTGGGACAAGCGATTCAGCCGGAAGGTGGTGAAGAACAGGTGCAACAGACTAGCGTGATAGGTGTCTTTGACGTTCTCGTAATAGAGCTTCCAGTTGTTGGGAAGCGCCTGGGTGAAGCGCCCGATCACCTCCACCGGACGGCCCAGCACCCGCTCGATGCGCGCGCAGATCTCGTCGCCCAGGTACTCCTCCAGTGGGTCCACGTCGTCGCTAAAGCTGCCGAACACCAGGCCACAGAAGATCGCCACGCGCAGCTTGGTCGGGTGATGGTGGTCCTTGCAGAAACCTTCGGGCATGCCGCCCGCACCGTTGACCCCGCCTTCGAATGCCACACCCTTCAGGTCGCCCTTGAGGCTGTAGGTCCAGGCGTGGTAAACGCACTGGAAGTCCTTGGCGTCCTTGCCCGACTTCTCCAGACAGATCAGCGCGCCGCGGTGAGTGCAACGGTTCTCGAACGCGTAGATTTCGCCATCCGCATCGCGCGCCACGACGACCGGAGTCTCGCCGACGAAGGTCGTCCTGTAGTCCCCGCTTTCGGGGATCTCGTTCTCGAGGCAGAGATAGTTCCAGGTATCGCCGCGGTAGATGTTGCGCTGCTCGTCGGCATAAACCTGATCGTCGCGGTACACCGCCAACGGGACACGGGTTTCACCTTGAGGAATCCATTGGATAGTCGAAGTCTGCATGTTGAGTCCTTTGAGAGATTGGGTGAGCTGGAAGTGAGGGAGTCAATCGACCGTGATCTTTGTGGCCTTGATCACTTGAGCCCAACGAGCGGTTTCCTCGCGCACGAAGCGATCCATCTGTTGCGGCGTGCTGCCGACGACTCGCGCACCCCGCTTGGCAAAGTTCGCCTGTACGTCGGGCAGCTTCAGGGCATCCACGAAGACACGGTTCAACTCGCGCACCATGTCATTGGGAGTTCCCGGGGGCGCGACCACGGCAAACCAAGTCACCGCCTGCATGGCAGACAACCCTGCTTCCGCGAAGGTTGGAACTTCCGGAAGCACCTCGGAGCGCTTCGTGTCAGTGACGGCAAGGATCCGAATCTTGCCGCTGCGGTGCAACGGCATCGACGAAGTGAGGTTGTCGAAGAACACATCGACCTGGCCGCCCAGAAGATCCGCCAGCGCGGGCGCTGTACCCTTGTAGGGCACGTGGATCATCCGTGTACCCGTCAGGGACTCAAACAGCGCTGCTGTCAGATGCGAAGTCGAGCCATTGCCCTGCGAGGCAAAGGTGACCTTGTCCGGATGGGCTTTCACATAAGCGAGGAACTCCTGAACCGTCTTGGCGGGAAACGAAGCACTCACCGCAAGGACATTGGGTACCTCGGCCATCACTGTGACGGGCATCAGTTCGTTCGAGTCGTAAGCGAGTTTGG
>JAGVUA010000004.1 GCA_019136545.1 Betaproteobacteria bacterium | reverse complement strand
GGCCGACCGCCTGGGCGTCGGCAACCGGCTCGACGCCGCCGAGAGTATTCTGGCCGGCGCGCGCTATTTGGCCGAACTGGCCGGCCGGCTGCCCGACGAAGTGCCCGAACCGGATCGGCTGTGGATGGCGCTGGCCGCCTACAACCTGGGCTATGGCCATCTCAACGGGGCTCGCCAAATCGCCGTCGGCATGAAACGCGATCCGACCTCGTGGTACGACATGAAGAAAGTGCTGCCGCTGATGTCGCAGCCGGAGTATTACGAGCGTCTGAAGTCGGGGCCGGCGCGCGGCGGCGAAGCCGTGATTCTGGTCGAGAACGTGCGCACGTATTACGACATCCTGCGTCGCCACCAGCCGGCGCGGCTCTCGCCGCTGCAGACCGGCCTGGCTATGCAGCAGTAATTTTCTCGGCCCCGCCCATCCAGGGGCGCAGCGCCGCCGGAATCGCGATGCTGTCGTCGGCATTCTGGTAATTCTCCAGCACCGCGACCAGCGTGCGACCGACCGCAAGGCCGGAGCCGTTGAGCGTATGCACCAGCTCGGGCTTGTTCTTCTCGTTCCTGTAGCGCGCCTGCAGGCGCCGCGCCTGGAAGGCCTCGAAGTTCGAGCACGAGGAAATCTCGCGATAGGTGGCCTGCGCCGGCAGCCAGACTTCGAGGTCGTAGGTCTTGGCCGCCGAAAAGCCCATGTCGCCGGTGCACAGCGCCATGCGCCGATAAGGCAATTCCAGCTTGTCGAGGATCGCCTCGGCATGCGCGGTCAGTTCCTCCAGCGCCCGCCAGGAATCGTCCGGCTTGACGATCTGCACCAGCTCGACCTTGTCGAACTGGTGCTGGCGGATCATGCCGCGCGTGTCGCGGCCGGCGCTGCCCGCCTCTGAACGGAAGCAGGGCGTGTGGCAGACGAACTTGAGCGGCAGCGCGTCGCCCGCCAGGATGGTGTCGCGGACCATGTTGGTCACCGGCACTTCGGCGGTCGGAATCAGGTAGAGCCGGCTGCCGTCGGAACGCGGCACGCGGAAAAGATCCTCCTCGAACTTCGGCAGTTGGCCGGTGCCGAACATGCTGTCCGGATTGACGAGGTAGGGCGCGTAGACTTCGGTGTAACCGTGCTCGCCGGTGTGCGTGTCGAGCATGAACTGGGCGAGCGCGCGATGCAGGCGCGCCACGCCGCCCTTCATCAGCGAGAAGCGCGAGCCCGAAATCTTCGCCGCGGTTTCGAAATCGAGGCCGCCGAGCGTTTCGCCGAGCTCGACGTGGTCCTTGACCGGAAAATCGAACGTACGAGGCGCACCGCGACGGCTGACTTCCACGTTGCCGGTTTCGTCGCGGCCGACCGGCACGCTCTCGTGCGGCAGGTTGGGGATCACGGCGACGAAGGCGTTGTAGCGTTCCTGCAACGCGGCCAGCGCGTCCTCGTTGCGCTTCAATTCGTCGCCGATGCCGGCGACTTCGGCGAGCACCGCCGAGGCGTCCTCGCCCTTGCCCTTGAGCATGCCGACCTGCTTGGACAAGCTGTTGCGCTTCGCCTGCAAATCCTGCGTGCGCACCTGCAGATCCTTGCGCTCCGCTTCCAGCGCTGCGAAGGCGGCGGTGTCGAGCGCGACGCCGCGCGTGGCGAGGCGCTCGGCGACGAGGGCCAGATTGCTGCGCAAGCTTTGAATGTCCAGCATGTTCGTTCCTATGGTTTCTTCTTGGCTTGGCGGTCGAGAGTGCGCAAATGCGCGAGCTTTTCCGCGATCCTTTGTTCCAGGCCGCGCGGCGTCGGCTTGTACCACTCGACCTTCGGCATGCCCTCGGGAAAGTAGTTCTCGCCGGCGGCGTAAGCTTCCGGCTCGTCGTGCGCGTAGCGGTATTCGGCGCCGAAACCCAGTTCCTTCATCAGTTTAGTCGGCGCGTTGCGCAAGTGCTCGGGCACGGGCCGGCTCTTGTCCTGGCTGATGAAGCGGCGGGCCGAATTATAGGCGACATAGGTCGCGTTCGATTTCGGCGCCACGGCCATGTAGAGCACGGCTTCGGCGATGGCCAGTTCGCCCTCGGGCGAGCCCATGCGCTCGTAGGTTTCCCAGGCGTCGAGTGCGATGCGCAGCGCCCGCGGGTCGGCTAGACCGACGTCCTCGGTGGCCATGCGGATGATGCGCCGGACCATGTAGCGCGGATCGGCGCCGCCGTCGAGCATGCGCACCAGCCAGTACAGCGCCGCGTCGGGATTGGAACCGCGCACCGACTTGTGCAGCGCCGAGATCTGATCGTAGAAGGCGTCGCCGCCCTTGTCGAAGCGGCGCAGATTCTGCGCCAGCGTCTGTTCCAGAAAGTCAGCCGTGACGGTACGCCGCTGGGCGGCGAGCGCAGCCGTTTTCAGCGTCTCCAGCACGTTGAGCAGCCGGCGCGCATCGCCGTCGGCGTGGCCGACGATGCGTTCCTTGGCCTCGGCGTCGAACGCCAGTTCCGGAAAGGCCTTTTCCCGGGCGCGCTCGAAGAGTTGCCCGAGTTCCGCTTCGCTCAGACTCTTCAGCACATACACGGCGGCGCGCGAAAGCAGTGCCGAGTTCACTTCGAACGACGGGTTCTCGGTCGTCGCGCCGACGAAGGTCAGCAGGCCGCGCTCGACGAAGGGCAGGAAAGCGTCCTGCTGCGCCTTGTTGAAGCGATGCACTTCGTCGACGAACAGCAGCGTCTGCCGGCCCGACTGGGCCAGCGTCAGTTCGGCCTGCTCGACGGCGGCGCGAATGTCCTTGACGCCCGAGAACACCGCCGACAACGCGATGAACTCGGCGTCGAAAGCGTCGGCCATCAGCCGGGCCAGCGTGGTCTTGCCCACGCCCGGCGGGCCCCAGAGGATCATCGAATGCGGCGTGCGCGACTCGAAGGCCAGGCGCAGCGGCTTGCCGGGGCCGAGCAGATGCGCCTGGCCGATCACTTCGTCAAGACATTTCGGCCGCAGCAACTCGGCCAGCGGCGCATGAGGGGCG
>JAGVUA010000108.1 GCA_019136545.1 Betaproteobacteria bacterium | reverse complement strand
TCGGCGAGCCGGTTATTTCTGCGTTGGGCATCACATGAATTGCACCACGCCGATCATTCCGCTTCCTGATTTCCAGCGCATTACCAATGCGGCTGCCGGTCTGATCATCTCTGAAAGTGGGCGTCTCATTGGGAAGTGCGTTCTCTTTGGCATCATGGGTGAATGGTTGCTCCGTGAGAAATACAAAATCGCTGACGCCAGAGCGGTGGTTGGCACCTTCGGAGTATGCATATCGAAGTCGAACGTCATTGCCTTTGCAGGGAACCAAGGCACCACCGATAACCGCGAAAATTTTCACTGCTGGGTCGAGGCGGCAGGTTTTATTTTTGATTTTTCGAGCTTTCTCTACCCAACGCTTTCGAAACAGTATCTTGGTGTTCAGTGCCCACCGCTTATGTTCCAGAAGCCTGCGGCGAAGGTCTCTGATTCGATAGATTCCCTTCAAGAGCCCGGCGCTTTTTACTTCCGCGAGGACAGCGCACTGAAGGAGACGACGATTGATACAACCCTTCAGGTTCAAGCACTCGTCGATCTCTTGGAGATACTGGTCAAGTGGTATCAACCCCCGCCTAAGAAAATGCAGGTCATCGGAATTGCAAAGGGCAATAGGAACCCTGAACCTGTGTCCCTCCACAATGCAGTCCTCCGTGGGGCGTGGTAATGCCCAACCCTCCGCTCCAGAGGGACGCTCCGCCGGCAAGCCGGCTTCGCGCCCCTGAGCTAGCACGTTAGAGCGCTTGAACACCACTCACCAGCCCGTTTTCTGGCGTATAAACGGCGCTCGGTGCCCATCCGCCCTTTGCCACGCGCAGCCACGATTCATAGTCCGCTGTGCTCGATCCAAAGGCGCTCGCTCCGGTATCGGCAAGCCAGCGCGCCAATTCTTCGGGTGTTTCAAACGCTGGGCTGATCGGCGTGCCTTCGCTGGTGTTCTCATACATCATGTAGTGGGTGCGTTCGCTTTCCGGCCAGTTCGGCATGTAGTCGCACGTTTTTGGCTGGTCGCCGTTCCACTCCGAGTAGGTCATCTTTCGGTCTTCCTCGCTGGCGTAGTCAGGGAATATGCCGCTGCTCCACTTGACGTTTTCTTCGTTCCATTTGCGCAGTCGGTCGAAAAACCTCTTACCGTCATACAGCGGCTTGTATTGGCCTGTCTGTTCGTCCTTCGGGTGTTGCCAGTCTGCCGGCACTTTTCTAACTTCACGTCCCATGTCTTTCTCCTTAGTCCCGCCGATCTTCCGGCTTGGCGTCGCGTTCGTACTGCTTGTGCTGCGACTCGATAAACCGTTCGCTATTCAAAACTTGTATCAGCAACGACTCGGCATAGTCGGCTACGCAAGCCAGCGCCTCGTCGTCCAGTCGATCCAGCGCGGCGTCGATGCGCTTCCGGATTGCTGATGTGGCCGCCCGGCGCGCCATTTCGGCTTCTTCTTGCCGGCGCCTCTCCGCATCCTCGGCGTCGCGCAGCTTCTTCTCCTCGGCTTCAATGGCCGCACGTTGCTGCGCTTCGTATTCGCGGAGTCTCCGCTGTTCAGCATCGAACTTCGCGCGCTCCTCGTCCAGGGCCGCACGCTCAGCGGCGATGCGTGCATCTTCCGCCTTGCGCGCTTCGGCCGCGATACTGTCGCGCTCTTCCTGCTCTGCTTTGGCCTTTGCGCGCTCTTGCCGGAGATGCTCGTCGGCGATGGCTTTCTGCCGGTTGAATTCGGCGACCTCGGCGGCGTGTGCTGCGGCGGCAGCTTCCTGTTCGGCCTTGACGCGGGCGGATTCTTCGGCGGCAGCCACCTTCGCGGCCAGGATTGCGGAGACAGAATCTGTCGCCGCTGAAAGCACGACGCCGGCCGATTTCTGAAACTCGGCGAAGCTTTCATCGATGACGACTGCGCGCAAATCGGAGAGCATCGCCTCGCAGGCTTCGATGCTGGCTACGGCCGCGGTGACCGGTGCATCGCGCATTTTCTGGATGCGCTCGGCAATTGCGTCTACGCGCGCCTTTTCACGCTGCGCCGCTTCTCTCTTGATGCGCTCCTGCTCTGCATCATAGGCGTCGCGTAGCGATTTGAGCCGGATTTCTTCCGGCTCGATCAGCGCGACTAGCCGGGCCTCCTCAGCGATCACGGCCTTGCTGAATGCGGTGGCGTCGGCGCGCGCCTCCTTCGCCGCATTGGTTACTGCGGTTCTGGCTTTGAGCGCCGCCATTGCGGCGGCATGGCACTGGTCCCGTCCGGCGCGATTGGTCGGCGCGGCAATATCCTTCGTGCTCTCGGCCAGCTCGATCAGGTGAGCGGCGGCGGTTTCGGATTGCAGCGCAATGGCGGCGCGCTGCACCACGGTTAATTCGGTAGTCACGGGCTTTTCCTCAGAAAGGGATATCATCGTCATCGTCAAAACTGGGGGCGGTCGGCTTTGGTGGATCTCGTTTCTGCTGCTCCTGTCTAGGGCCGGCGTCGTCGCGCTTTCCGATCATATCGACCTTGTCGACGCGCACTTCCAGCGTGGATCGTTTTCCGCCGTCCCGGTCCTGCCACTCGCGCAGATTGACTTCGCCGGATACTGCGACTTGCGTCCCTTTGGTCAGATACTGTGCGAGCCTTCCTCCACGTTCGCCGAACAGCGTGCACTTCGTCCAGATCGTGTTTTTCTTGTCGCCGTAGCCGACGTCTACGGCGACCGAGAATTCGAGTACCTGAGTGCCTGCCGGCAGATACCGGGTTTCTGCGTCTCGCCCAAGGCGCCCGGTGAAGCACCACACGTTCAAGCTCATGGTCAATCTCCCTCCGCCGCCATGGCCGAGTCAGCCGACTTTGCGGACTTGGACCATTGGCTGTGATGCTGCTTGATGGCGTCCTTTTGCTCCGGCGTCAGATTCGCCAGCCAGGCCGAATACATCTTGACGCCATCAGACGACGCCGCGTCTCCGGCGCGGACGAGATCCTCGTATTTATCCGTTGAGGCTTCCGGTGCCGACGCCGGCGTCGCCAGCACCTGCACAGTGTACGCCTTCTTCG
>JAGVUA010000112.1 GCA_019136545.1 Betaproteobacteria bacterium | reverse complement strand
AAGCAAATCACAAGGTGATTTATTAGTAATTTCTAATTGTTTATTTATTGTTTTATTTGATATTTCAAAATTTCCATTAGCTGCCATCCATCGGATGGACTGCCATCCAGAAGACATCCAGGCTTGCACTTAAGTGGCGATCAGTTTCGTTTAAGGCGAAATCACACACTTCAATCAAGAAAACGTCCTTCAGGCCTTGTCCGTGGCTTTATGGTCCTGCAATAATCCATATTCCAATCAGAACTAATAACTCGGCGATGTGCCAGGGCTGACTTTGGTTCGAACCCGGCACCCAGTACGAACGGAGGAGTTCCATGGCAGAAAGCTCGCAGCAGCCGGCTGAAGGTTCATCCACCACGGACAAAAGCAAAGGCTGGTTCTACCGCCTGCTCAATCCGCCGAAGTGTTCGATGCTTAGAATGCTGACCGTCGGCACGATCATCGGCGTGATGATCTGGGGCGGCGTCAACATGGGGATGGAATACACCAACCGCGCCGATTTCTGCATCTCCTGTCATGAAATGAACATCCCTTTCGAGGAGCTTAAGAAGACAGTTCATTACAAGAACCGCAGCGGCGCCGCCGCCCAGTGCGCCGACTGCCATGTCGCCAGCAGCAAGACGCCGACCGACTATATGTTCAAGTCCTTCCAGAAACTGATGGCGGCGCGGGACGTCATCGGCAAGATCACCGGCATCATCGACACCCCGGAGAAGTTCGAAGCGCACCGTCTCACGATGGCGCAGCGCGTCTGGGAGCGAATGAAGGAACGCGATTCGAAGGAATGCCGCAACTGTCACGACTTCAAGTATATGGACACCGAAAAACAGAAGGACCGCTCGGTCGTCAAGCACGAAGGCGCGATCGAGGACGGCAAGACCTGCATCGATTGCCACAAGGGCATCGCCCACAAGCCGGTCCATCAAACCAAGGAAGCCGTCGCCGAAAAGAAGGAGGGCTGAAAATGGCCTTCAGTCCAGCCGCGCGCTATCGGATATTCGCTGAACCCACCCTTAGGAGCTGATCGATGAAGAAGATTGCACTGGCTGTATTTGGAGCATGCCTGGCTGCCGGTGCGCAAGCCGGCGCGCCCGATTGGAGCAAGGTTGCGGAACGCAAGATCAAGGTGTTCTACCCCGGGCAGTCGGCGCTGGAATGGGTGATGAACCAGTCCGACCACTCCGCCGTGCCCGACATCGTCAACAAAAAGCGGCCCTGCGCGAAGTGCCATGAAGGCGACGCCAACGAAATCGGCGACAAGATCGTCGCGGGCAAGCCTGTCGGCCAATCGAAGAGCGTTCTCGAGCCGAAACCCATCAACGGCAAGGCCGGCTGGATTCCGGTGACGTTCAAGGCCGCCCACGACGGGGAGAAAGTCTATTTCCGCTTCGAGTGGACGCCGCCGCAGATCGCCGGACCGCAGATGGACAAAAAGAACGAAGTCAAGGTCACGATGCTGTTCGATGGCGGCGGCACGGTTCCCGGCGCCGAACTTAACGGTTGCTGGAATACCTGCCACACCGACTTGCGCACCATGAAAGATGCCAAGGACGACAAAAAGACCAAGTACGTCAAGGATGCCGATCTCGCCACCGGCAAGTTTTACGACCTGATCCAGTTCAAAAGCGCCAAGGGAGAAAAACCGGTCGACGGCTACGTGGCCGACCAGCGCTACATGGAAGGCGGCAAAGGCCTGGTCAAGGCCGAAGGCGTCAAGGATGGCAACAAATGGGTCGTCACGTTCGAGCGTACCCTGGCGGGCGGCGGCAAGGGCGACCACGCCATCACGCCCGACAAGATCTTCAACTTCGGCTTCGCCATTCATGAAAGCTTCGCCGAGGCTCGTTATCACTACGTTTCACTCGGCTACCAGTTTGGACTCGACAAGGCCGTCGAAGGGGTGAAGAATTACTACAACATCGTCAAGCAATAAGCATTAGATTCCCTGGCAGTTCTTGTCATCCTGAGGAGGAGAGCACGATGAAGCAATGTTGGAACGCAGCCCTGGCCGCTGGGGCCCTGGCACTTTCGGTATCGGCCCAAGCCGCGCCACCGACGCCGGAGATGATCTCGTTTTCCTGCGCCGGCTGTCACGGCACCAACGGCGGCAGCGCCGGCCTGAGCATGCCCAGCCTGGCCAGCCAATCGAAGACCGCCATCATCGATGCGATGAAGAAATTCAAGAGCGGCGAACGCCCATCCACCGTGATGGGCCGTCTGGCCAAGGGCTATACCGATGCCGATTTCGAGGCCATGGGCAACTTTTTCTCCCGGCAGAAGTTCCATCCGACCGCACAGGCGGTGGACAAGGCCAAGGTCGCCAAGGGCAGCGATCTGCAGGAGGCGAATTGTTCGCGTTGCCATCTCGACGACGGCAAGGACGGCAAGGACGACACGCCGGTGATGGCCAGCCAGTGGCTGACCTACTTGCAGATGCAGATGGATCTCTATCAATCGGGCAAGCGCAAGATGCCCGAAAAGATGGCCGAAAAGGTCAAGCCGCTGTCCAAGGAAGATCTGGACGCCCTGCTGCATTTCTATGCCAGCGTTAACAAGTAAGGAGGCGACGACATGACACTGGATAGAAGAAACTTCATCAAGATTCTCGGCAGCGCCTCCGGCGTCGCCCTGGCGGGTTGCGCCGGCGCGCCGTCAATTTCGTCCGGCAGCGCCGGCGAGATCATGGCCAAGACCGGTCGCCGCGTCGTCGTGATCGGCGGCGGCTACGGCGGCAGCATCGCCGCCAAGTACGTGCGCATGCTCGACAGCAGCATCGAAGTGGTGATGGTCGAACGGAACAAGCAGTTCATCTCCTGCCCGTTCAGCAACTTCTACATCGCGGGCATCACCAGCGACATGAACGCGTTGACCATCAATTACGACAAGCTCGCCGCCAACCATGGCATCAAGATGGTCTATGCCGAAGTCAGCGCCATCGACCCGGCGGCGAAGACCGTGGTCACCAGCGCCGGCACGCTCACCTACGATCGCCTGATCGTCTCGCCCGGCATCGACTTCCGCACCGAAGAAATCGAAGGCTACAACGCCCAGACGCCCGACATCTTCCCGCACGCCTGGAAGGCCGGTGCGCAATCGACGCTGCTGCGCAACCAGCTTCAGTCGATGAAGGACGGCGGCACCGTCATCATGAGCATGCCGCTCACGCCCTACCGCTGCCCGCCCGGGCCCTACGAGCGTTCCTGCCTGATCGCCCACTACCTGAAGCAGCACAAGCCGAAGTCGAAGCTGATCCTGCTCGACGCCAATCCGGATGTGGTCTCGAAGAAGCCGCTGTTCACCAAGGCCTGGAGCACCTATTACAAGGACAACTTCCAGTACATCGGCGCCAAGAAGGTGACGCAGGTGAACGTCGCCGGCAAGTCGGTCAGCATCGAGGGCGTCGAGGACTTCAAGGGCGACGTCATCAACCTGATCCCGCCGCAGCGCGCCGCCAACATCGTGGTCGCCGCCGGCCTGGTCGGCGACGACAAGAAGTGGTGTCCGGTCGATGCCGTCAGCTTCCAATCGACCAAGCACCCGGGCATCCACGTGATCGGCGACGCCACCGCCCTGCCTTCCGAAGGCCCGCCGATGCCGAAGTCCGGCTACTCGGCCAACGCCCAGGCCAAGGTCTGCGCGCAAAACGTGGTCAACCTGATGAATGGCAAGGAGCCGGTCGAGTTCTCCGGCATCAACGTCTGCTACAGCGCGCTCAACGAACACGAATCGGTGAGCGTCGCCAACGTGTACGCGGTCAAGGGCGGCAAGATCATCTCGGTGCCGAACTCCGGCGGCATCTCGCCGGCCGACTTCTCGCAGACCAAGGCCGAACACGTCTACGCGGCAAGCTGGCTGCGCAACATTCTCACCGAGATGTCGACTTGATTTCGGCGGACTTTGCGTGACGACGAACCCCGGCACCGGCCGGGGTTTGTTTTTTCAGCCGTGGCCGGTGCTGCCGAAGCCGCCCTCGCCGCGATGGCTCTTGTCGAAGTCGTCGACGACATTGAAGGCCACCTGCATCACCGGCACCACCACCAGCTGCGCCAGCCGGTCGAGCGGATTGAGCGCAAACGGCTGGCTGCCGCGATTCCAGGTCGAGATGAAGATTTCGCCCTGATAGTCGGAATCGATCAGGCCGACCAGATTGCCGAGCACGATGCCATGCTTGTGGCCCAAGCCCGACCTCGGCAGGATCAGCGCCGCAAGCCCCGGGTCAGCAAGGTGGATGGCGATACCGGTCGGCACCAGATGGGTTTCGCCGGGCTGAAGGGTCAGCGGCGCCTCGATGCAGGCGCGCAGGTCGAGGCCGGCCGCGCCGGGCGTCGCGTAATGCGGCGGGCTGTCCTTGAGGCGTGGATCGAGAATCTTGACGTCTACGCGCCGCACTGCATCAGCTCCGCAATGTGAGCGACGATGTTTCGCGCCACCGTCAGCTTGTCGCCGGCCGGTAGCGGATGGGCGCCGACGGCGTCGAACAGGGTCACCTGATTGCTGTCGCCGCCCAGACCGTCCTGCACCAGATTGCCGACTACCAGGGGCAGTTTCTTGGCCCGACGCTTGCCTTCGGCATACTCGGCGAGATTACGGCTCTCGGCCGCGAAACCGACGCAGAACGGCGCATCCGGCCGCGCCGCCACTTCGGCGAGAATGTCCGGATTGGCGACCAGCTCGATGCTCATCCCGGCTGCGCCTTTCTTGATCTTGTGTTCGGCCGCGCCGGCTGGCCGATAGTCGGCCACGGCCGCCACGCCGATGAACACATCCTGGCCGGGCAATGCCGCCAGCACGGCGTCGCGCATCTCCAGCGCACTCCGCACGTCGATGCGTTTGGCGTTCCGCCATGACTGACTTTCGCAGACCGGACCGGCGACGATCGTCACCGCGGCGCCCGCTTCGGCGCAGGCGCGCGCCAGCGCGAAGCCCATCTTGCCGGAACTGGAATTGGTCAGGCCGCGCACCGGGTCGAGCGGCTCGAAGGTCGGGCCGGCGGTGAGCAAGACCTTCTTGCCGGCCAGCAGTTTGGGCTGCAGGAAAGCCAGCAGTTCATCGAACAGGTCCTGCGCCTCCAGCATGCGGCCTTCGCCGACTTCACCACAGGCCTGTTCGCCGGCCGCCGGGCCGAGCACTAGCGCGCCGTCGGCGGCCAGTTGTACGACATTGCGCTTGGTCGCAGGCTGCTCCCACATCTGCCGGTTCATGGCCGGCGCCACCAACAACGGACAGTCGCGGGCGAGGCAAAGCGTCGTCAATAAGTCGTCGGCCATGCCGTGCGCCAACTTCGCCAGGAAGTCGGCCGTCGCCGGCGCCACCAATACGGCCGCCGCGCCGCGGGTCAGGTCGATGTGGGCCATGGCGCGCTGCTGGCCGTCCCAGAGATCGGTCCAGACGGGCCGTCCCGACAGCGCCTGAAACGTGACGGGACCGACGAACCGGGTCGCGGCCTCGGTCATGACCACGTCGACCGTGGCCCCGGCCTTGATCAGCAGGCGGGTCAATTCAGCCGCCTTGTAGGCCGCGATGCCGCCCGTGACGCCGAGGACGAAGCGCTTTCCGGTCAGTTCAGCCATGACAGGTAGAATCCCGATGGATGGGAAGGAAATTCTAACCGCGAATGGCGATCACCGACTGGCCCGAGAACGAACGGCCGCGCGAACGCCTGCTGGCGCTGGGTCCGCAGGCATTGTCCGACGCGGAGTTGCTGGCGATCTTCCTGCGGGTGGGCGTCAAGGGCAAAAGCGCGGTGGACCTCGCCCGGGAATTGCTCGGCCGCTTCGACGGCAGCCTGGCGCGCCTGATCGACGCCTCGCCGAAGGCATTGGCCAAGCTGCCCGGCTTGGGCCCCGCCAAAGCGGTGCAGCTTGCCGCCACGCTCGAGTTTGCCCGGCGCGCCCTCCAGGACTCGATGCAAGATCGCGATCTGCTCGGCTCACCCTCGGCCGTGCGCGACTGGTTGCGGCTCAAGCTCGGCGGCCTGCCGCACGAAGTATTCGGCGCCTTGTGGCTGGATGCGCGCAACCGCCTGATTGCCTGGGACGAACTGTTTCGCGGCACCCTGACGCAGGCCAGCGTCTATCCGCGCGAGGTGGTCAAGCAGGCGCTGGCCCACAACGCCGCGGCGGCCATCCTGGCGCACAATCATCCATCGGGGCTGGCCGAACCCTCGGCCGCCGACGAACGGCTCACGCGCAGCCTCAAGGAAGCGCTGGCGCTGGTCGATGTCCGCGTCGTCGATCATTTCATCATCGCCGGCCGAGCCACACCCCTTTCCTTTGCCGAACGCGGCTTGCTCTGAAAAAGGCTTGAAAGCCGACCCGGTTTCCGGGTACACTGCGCGGCTTTACTGAATTCGACTGACTGGAGCAAGACCATGTCCCGCGTCTGCCAAGTGACGGGCAAGGCCCCGATGGTCGGGAACAACGTTTCCCACGCCAACAACAAGACCAAGCGCCGTTACCTGCCCAACCTGCAAAGCCGCCGCTTCTGGGTGGAAAGCGAAAACCGCTGGGTGCGCCTGCGCGTATCCAATGCCGGTCTGCGCACCATCGACAAGAAGGGCATCGATGTCGTTCTCGCCGAATTGCGCGAGCGCGGCGAAATCTAACTAATCCGAACGTCCAAGGAGAGCGAACATGGCCAAAGGCGGTCGCGAGAAGATCAAGCTGGAATCCTCGGCCGGCACCGGCCATTTCTACACCACCAACAAGAACAAGAAGACCACGCCCGAAAAGCTGGAATTCATGAAGTACGATCCCAAGGCGCGCAAGCACGTCCTGTACAAGGAAGTTAAGTTGAAGTGATGCGGCCGAAGTGTTGCGGCTGAAGTCATTCAGCTTTCAGCCCCGCCCAAAAGCCCGCCGTGCGCGGGCTTTTTATTGGTTCAGCAGGCGCACTTCCCGCTGCGGGAACGGAATTTCGATGCCGGCGGCCTGGAAGGCTTGCCAGATGGCGAGATTGATGTCGGAGCGCAGCTGCAGCGTGCCTTCGTGCGGATCGGCCACCCAGAAGCCCAGCTCCATGTTGATCCCTGAATCGGCGAAGGCCACCACGAAGGCCTTGACCGGCGGCTCGGGCAGCACGCGCGGTTGCCTTGTCGTGGCGTCGACCATGATCGCCATGGCCTTTTCCAGGTCGGTGCCGTAGGCCACTTGCACGGGGAGCGCGACGCGTACTTTGGTATCGGTATACGACTTGTTCTCCACCACCGAGCTCACCAGCACCTCGTTGGGAACGAGGGCCTCGACACCGGTCATGCCCTTCAGCACTGTGTAGCGCGTGGTGATGCGACTGACCTGGCCGCTGTCGGTGCCCACGGAAATCAGGTCGCCGATGCGGATCGAGCGGTCGAGCAGAATGATGAATCCCGACACATAGTTAGCGGTGATCTTCTGCAGGCCGAAGCCGAGTCCGACGCCGAGCGCGCCGCCGAAAACGGATAGCGTCGTCAGGTCGATGCCGACCAAGGGCAGCGCAATCATCACCGCCAGCAGGATCAGGGCTGCCTTGCTCAGACGCGTGAAGACGATACGCAGATTGGGGTCGAGCCCGGGCGTGGCCATCAACCGGCTCTCGACGGCACTGCTCGCCCAAAGCGCGACCAGCAGGGTGAGCAGCACCGTGGCGATCCCCTGCAGGATCATCCAGACATTGAGGTGCTGCTTGCCGACCGTGAAGCCGACGCCTTCCAGCAGGTTGATCAGGTCGGGCAGCAGGCCGGTGATGTGCAGGGCGACGATTCCCCAGGCGAGCGCGCCGAAAATGCGCTCGAAAAGCTGCAGCCAGGGCCCCTTGAAACTGAGGCGCAACACGAAAAACACGCTGCGTATCACCACCAGCGATGCCAGCAGCGGCACGGCCAGCGACAGCAGGTTCACGTGATGCCAGTGACTCAGCAGCGCCCGTGCCACCAGCACTAGGACGAGCGCCGACAGCGGAAAGGCAATGCGCTTCAAGCCGCGCTGGCCGAGTTGGGCGGCCTTTGAAGTCGCCGGTTCGCGCGCTGTCTGCCGGCGGCGCACCAGCGCATCGAACAGCCAGGCCAGGCCCAGGCAGACCAGCAACACACCGATCTGCCAGAGCATCTCGGCCTGTTGAAGATCGCCCCAGAGGTCTAGCAGCAAACGACCGAACTCGTTGTTCGCGGTCATGAGGGGAATACCTCCGAATAAGGCACCGCCTCGTCTCTGTGGCGCCGCCAGTTGTCCAGGTAGCGACGTGTCAGGGCCGCGTTGCCCCGCACGATCACCATGTTTTCGGCATTGCGCGCCTGGGCGGAGAAAGTGAAATTGTAACTGCCGGTGACCACCACCGGCATGCTGCCTTCAGCGTCGATGAGCATGACCTTGTTGTGGGCGCTGGCGTAGCGCACTTCGAACCAGACCGGAATGCCGGCATCGCTCAGCGCATGAACCAGACTGCGCTCGTTGCGGCGGGTCTGCTCCAAGTCGACCAGCATCTGCACCTGCACGCCGCGCCGATGCGCCTCTTCCAGCGCGCGGGCAAGGTTGCGACTGGTGAATACGAAGGCCTGGACATGTATCGTGCGCCGCGCTTTCGCCAGCGCCGCCAGCAAAGCGCCTTCGGCGTCGTCCCAGGGCGTAAACAGCACCTCCACGGTGCCTCGGGCCGGCAGCGGCGCTGCCGCCGCAGGCGAATGCCACGCCAGTGCGCTGCACGCCAGGAGCAGAATGGCCGCCAGCCTCACGTGCGGCGCTCCAGCGCCGCGGCATAAAAACCGTCGGTGTCGTGCCGATGCGGCAACAGGCGCAGATCGACGCCGGTATCGAGCGCGATGTCCTGCTTGCTCAGCAGTTCGGCCGCCGACAGCCGGGAAAATTCACCATGGCGGGCGAGAAACGCGTCGACGATGGCCTCGTTTTCCTCGACGAGAATGCTGCAGGTCGCGTATACCAGCCGGCCGCCCGGCTTCACCAGCCGGGCCGCGCCCGCCAGGATGTCGGTCTGCTTGCGCGTCAGTTCCTCCACCGAGACTGGCGTTTGCCGCCACTTGAGATCGGGATTGCGCCGCAGGGTGCCCAGCCCCGAGCACGGCGCATCGACCAACACGCGATCGATCTTGCCGGCGAGGCGCTTGACCTTGACGTCGTTTTCGCCGCTGATCAGCGCCGGGTGTACGTTCGACAGGCCGGCGCGCGCCAGCCGCGGCTTCATCTTGGCCAAGCGTTTCTCGGCCACATCGAAGGCGTAGAGCCGGCCGGTGGAGCGCATCATGGCGCCGAGCAGCAGGGTCTTGCCGCCTGCGCCGGCGCAAAAGTCCACCACCATCTCGCCGCGGCGGGGCGCCAGCAGGAGGCCGAGCAGCTGGCTGCCCTCGTCCTGCACCTCGACCTGGCCTTCCAGAAACAAGGGGTGCCGCGCCAGCGACGGCCGGCCTTTCAGCCGCAGGCCCAGCGGTGCGTACCGGCAGGCCTCGGCCGCGATCCCCTCGGCGGTCAAGCGCGCCAGCACTTCCTCGCGACCGGCTTTCACGGCATTCACGCGCAGATCGAGCGGCGCCGGCTGGTTGAGTCCGCGCGCCAGCGCCAGGAGTTCGTCTTCGCCAACGCGGGCCAGCAAGCGCTCGACCAGCCAGTCGGGCAGGTCGGCCTGCTCGGCGAGATTCAGCGTCGGCTCGGGCCGCGCCTTGATCTCGGCCAGCCAGTCCGTCTCGCGGGCCGACACGGCCTCGGCCAGCTGGCGCTGGCTCAGCCCCTGCAAGCGCACCAGCGCCGCCAGCACCCATCGCCTCGGCGTGCCGCCATCGCCGACGATCCGCTCCAGCAGCCGCTTGCGTCGCAGCACGGCGTAGGCCGTCTCGGCGACCCAGGCGCGCTCGCGCACGCCCAGCCGTGTCGCCCGAAAACGCGCGGACAGCACGCCGTCGGCGGGCTGGTCGAACTTCAGCATGTCGGTGACGATGGCGACCGCCGCGTCCACCAGATCATCGGTGATGCGCATCATGGCGCCCTTTCCTGTGGCAACTCCACGTCGATCTTGTCGGCTACCTGCTCGAAGACTTCGCCCTTGCGATCGACATGGCGGATTTTCACCGGCAGGCGCGAATCGTCCAGGCTCAGCCAGACCTCGGTCGAATCGCGGCCTTCGGACTTGTGCGTACGCAAGTGCATTGTCCGGCGCGGCCCGAGCGGCGTGTCGATGCTTGCCTCGCCGACCACTTCGAAATCGTATTGTTCCAATTTCCGTCCGGTCACCACCGGCACGGAAATGACCGGAGCATCGGTCGGTACCATCAAGGCCAGTTGGAAGAAAACCGACAACATGTCCTGCGTTGCGGCCCGCAGTTCCAGTTCGCGCCCGTCGGCGAGGGCCACCCGTGATTCCTCCCAGTTGAAGCGCGCCGAATCGGTCTTCCCCTTGCCGCGCTCGGCCCGGTATTCACGCGGCTGCAAGCGGCCCTTGACGATCTCGCCCTCCGACAGATTGACGACGTTGGCGGGCTTGAAGATGTTGGCCAATCCGGTCGTGGTCGCCGTGCTGCGCATGGCGTAGCGCGCGCCGTCCTGACGAAATTCCTGGAGCGTCCGTCCGAGCACGAAACCGTTGTCGCCCATGGTCACCGCGTAGCGGATTCGCACTGCCCTGGGCAGATCCACCCATTGCGCCGATTCGCCGCCGGGCTCGCGAACTTCGGCGGCCTCCGCCGGCGGCAAGGGCGCGGCTTCGTCGGCCCGCGCAACGGTTTCCGTCGGCGCCTCCACCGGAACGTCCACGGGAGGCGCCGGCGCCGGCGGCAAGGTCGTCGCCGGCAAGACGGCCGTGGCCACGTCGGGCGGCGCCTTCTTCACGCGTCTGGCGCGAGGCGTCGGCGCCGGCGGGACCGCCACGGGCGCGACGGGGCTGGGTTCGGCGGCGGGCTGGACCAGATGCGCCGTCAGCGGCGGCACCGGGCCGCTATTCTCGTCGAGCGCGGACCCGGGTCCGACGGGCCCCAGCAGCACGGCCAGATGCAGGAATACCGACGCGGCGAGCGCCATCGCGAATCGGCGGCGACCGCTCATCCGGCCGGCACGATCAGCGCGCCGGCGCCCATCGGCTCGTCCGTCAGAACGACCCGGCCCTGGTCGAGGCGCAAGCGGCCCTGGAGAAACCAGTCCACGGCACGCGGGTAGATCACGTGTTCCTGTGCCAGCACCCGTGCCGCCAGCGTATCGGGGCTGTCCCCCGGCAGCACGGGCACGGCCGCCTGAATGATGATGGGGCCGGAATCCAGCGCCGGCGTGACGAAATGCACGGTCGCGCCGTGGATGCGCACGCCGGCGGCGAGCGCCGCCGCGTGGGTGTGCAGGCCGGGAAACGCGGGCAGCAGCGAGGGATGGATATTGATCAGGCGACCTTCGTAGCGCCGCACGAAGGACTCGCCCAGCACGCGCATGAACCCCGCCAGGACCACCAGATCCGGCGCGTGCCGGTCGATTTCGGCGGCCAGCGCGGCATCGAAGGCTTCGCGGCTGGCGCTGGCCTTGTGATCGACCACTGCCGTCGGCACACCGCGCGCGGCAGCCCAGGCGAGACCGGCGGCGGCAGGCCGATTGCTGATGACGGCGGCGCAACGGCCGGGCACCTGGGCGTCGATGATGGCCTCCATGTTGCTGCCGCGGCCGGAGATCAGGATGACGTAGTTTTTCATTTCAAACCGGGAACAGGAAGAAAAACGGCCGTGGCCACGCTCTGGATGACCTTGACCACCGAGCGGTTGGCCTTGTCGGCGACGAGGCGCGACAGCAGGTCGAGATTGCCGATCAGCTTGCCGAACTCGCGCTCGAAGCTCAGATTGTGCTGCCCGTGCATTTCGTTGGACAGCAAGAGCGGGTTGCCGGCGGCATCGCGGGCGTTGGCCAGCTTCCAGGCGGCGATCTCGAAATTGCGCGCGCAGTTGTACAGCGTCTGCGGATCGACATCGTCGAGCAGGAAAAATTCGGTCTTTTCGTTGAACGCCGCATGCAGCATGCCGCCCATGCCGCCGACGAACGCCATCACGCGGTCGCCCCGATAGTCGGCGGTCAGCCCGACCACGATGGCATCGACGCCGCGCTTGCCGGCCAACGGCGGCAGCCGCCAGGCCTGCTGCGGGTCGAACAGCTGCGCCATCGCCGTTTCCATGCTCGGCTGGCCCCCCTTGCGCCACTCCGCGGGATTGCGCCGGTAGAGCTTTTCCGCGAGCAGCTTGAGGCTGGCGAAAGCCTCGCGCCGATGCGCCTCGACCACGCGGTCGATATCGGTCTTGACCAGTTGGCCGGGTGCCAGGCGACCATCCTGGGCACAAGCGCCCAGCAGCAGGATCAAGCTGAGCAGCATTGCGCGCATGATCAGCTCCGGCGAGCCAGGCGCGACCGCAGCCAGCCGATGACGATGGGCAGCAGCGAGAGGCCGATGATGGCCAGGATCACCAGGGTCAGGTTGTTCTTCACCACCGGCAGGTTGCCGAACCAATAGCCGGCCAGGCACAGCGATACCACCCAGACGACGCCGCCGAGCAAATCGAACAGGAAATAGCGCAAATAGGTCATGCGCGCCACCCCGGCGACGAAGGGCGCGAAAGTACGCACCAGCGGGATGAATCGCGCCAAAGTCATCGTCAGGCCGCCCCAGCGCTCGTAGAACGCATGGGCGTTCTCGTAGGCGCCGCGGTTGAAGAAACGAGGCGCCGATTCGCCCCAATGCAGGACCTTGCCGCCGAACCAGCGGCCGATCCAGTAGTTGGTGTTGTCGCCGAGCACGGCCGCAGCCAGCAGCACGGCGATCAGCACGCCGATGTCCATTCCCCCCGTAGCCGCCAGCGCACCGGCGACGAACAGCAGCGAATCGCCGGGCAGGAACGGGGTGATGACCAGGCCGGTTTCACAGAAGACGATGGCGAAGAGGATCGCGTAGATCCATAGGCCATATTGCGCGACCAGCGCCGCCAGGTGCTGGTCCAGATGCAAAACGATGTCGACGAATTGGGAGAGGATTTCCATGAGCGGCGTAGTGTACCCGACGCCTCCTATAATCCCCGCATGAGGATTCGACCGCTTCCCGACCTGCTCGTCAGCCAGATCGCCGCCGGCGAAGTCGTCGAGCGGCCCGCCTCGGTGCTCAAGGAACTGATCGAGAACAGCCTCGACGCCGGTGCGACGAAAATCGACGTTCAACTCGAGGCAGGCGGCGTCAAGCTGATCCGCGTCGCCGACGACGGCGCCGGCATCGAACCCGACGACCTGCCGCTGGCGCTGGCCCGCCATGCCACCAGCAAAATCGCCAGCCTCGACGACCTGGAGCGCGTCGCCAGCTACGGCTTCCGCGGCGAGGCGCTGGCCTCGGTCGCCTCCGTCGCCCGCGTGACGCTGAGCAGCCGCACCATCGCCCATCCCCACGCGTGGAAAGTCAGTGGTGGCGGCACGCCGCTTTCGCCACGCGAACCCGCCGCACTGGAGCGCGGCACGGTCGTCGAAGTCGCCGACCTCTACTTCAACACGCCGGCGCGGCGCAAGTTCCTCAAGTCCGAGAGCACCGAATACGCGCATTGCGACGAGGTTTTGACACGCATGGCGCTGGCCCGGCCCGACGTTGCCTTCAGCCTCGCGCACAACCGCGCGGTGAAGCGGCGCCTCGCCACGACTGACTTTCCGCGCCGGGTGCGCGACCTGCTCGGCGAGGACTTTCCCGCACATGCGCGCACGGTCGATGCCGAGGCCGGACCGCTCAGGCTCATGGGCCTGGCCGCCTTGCCCGCCTATTCGCGCGCTTCGCGCGACGAGCAATATTTCTACGTCAATGGCCGTTTCGTGCGCGACAAGCTGCTCTCGCACGCAGCGCGCGAAGCCTACGCCGACGTGCTGCACGGCGCCCGCCATCCGGCCTACGTGCTGTTCCTGACCCTCGACCCGGCGGCGGTCGACGTCAATGTGCATCCCGCAAAAACGGAAGTGCGGTTCCGGGATTCGCGCGGCGTGCACCAGTTCGTCTTCCATGCGCTCACGCGCGCCCTGGCGCAGCCCGTGGTCAACGCACCTGCCGGCGCGCCGACGCCTGTCTTCATCCCACCGCCGCGCCAGCAGGCGTTTGCGGTCGAAGAACCGCGTTCCACCACCGCCGCCTATCTCGACTTCGCCAAACAGGCTTTCAGCGAGCCCGCGCCACAATCAATCTCCCAGCCGCTCGGCTACGCCATCGCGCAACTGCACGGCCTCTACATCCTGGCGCAGAACGAGGCCGGGCTGGTGCTGGTCGACCAGCACGCCGCCCACGAGCGCATCCTGTATGAGCGCCTGAAAAACCAGGTCGAAGCCGGCGCGCCGCCGACGCAGGCGCTGCTGGTGCCTGCCGTGATCGAAGTGAGCGAGAAGGACGTCGCCACCGCCGAGGAGCAGGCCGAGGCGCTCGCCGCGCTCGGCTTCGAGGTCTCGCACGGCGGTCCGCGACAGCTGACTTTGCGCGCCGTGCCGGCGCTGCTGGCCGGCGGCGACGTCGCCGCGCTGCTGCGCGCCCTGCTCGCCGAACTCGCCGAGCATCCGGCCAGTCGCGTCGTCGAAACGCAGCGCAACGAGCTGCTCGCCACCCTGGCCTGCCACGGCGCCGTACGCGGCAAGCGCAATCTCACGCCGCCGGAAATGAACGCGCTGCTGCGCGAGATGGAAGCCACCGACCGCGCCGACCAGTGCAACCACGGCCGGCCGACCTGGCGGCAGATCGGCCTCGCCGAGATCGACGCGCTGTTCATGCGCGGCAAATGAAGCCTCTGCCTCCTGCGATTCTTCTGATGGGCCCGACCGCCAGCGGCAAGACTGCACTGGCCTGCGCGATCGCCGACCGCTACCCGGTCGACATCGTCAGCGTCGATTCCGCACAAGTGTTCCGCGACATGGACATCGGCACCGCCAAGCCCGACGCCGCCACGCTCGCCCGCTACCCGCACCGGCTGATCGACATCATTTCACCGGAAGAGCGCTACTCGGCGGCGCGCTTCCGCACCGACGCGCTGGCGGCGATGGCGGCGATCACCGCCGCCGGCCGCGTACCGCTGCTGGTCGGCGGCACCATGCTCTACTTCAAGGCGCTGCGCGAGGGCCTTGCCGACCTGCCCGAGGCCGATCCGGCACTGCGCGCGCAGATCGATGCCGAAGCGACAGAGCGCGGCTGGCCGGCGCTGCACGCCGAACTGGCGCAGCTCGATCCCGACACCGCCGCGCGCCTCGCCCCCACCGACGCGCAGCGCATCCAGCGCGCGCTCGAAATCCTGCGGACCACCGGCAAGCCGCTCAAC
>JAGVUA010000025.1 GCA_019136545.1 Betaproteobacteria bacterium | reverse complement strand
CCGATGTGTGGGCCCTCGGCTGACATAAGCATGATTACCCCGCGCCACGATGATGTGGCGCGGGGAGTCTGCTTCAATCGGACTTGAGATCAGGTTCGATTCGAGCAGGTTCCCAATGTTCGTCACCGGAACGAGCGAGATTTATAGCACGCACCCCATGGAATCGACACTGCCCAACCTGTCGCCTAAAGCATCATCCCGCTTGTCTCTACGGGCCATTCTCGGGGTATTCAAGCTGCGCATCGGCATCGTGATCACTTTCACGGCGCTTGCCGGGCTGGCGGTCGCCGAAGGGCCGGGGCTGACTCCTGTGCAACTGATTGTGCTGACGCTGGCGGTTCTGCTCTCCTCGGCAAGCGCTGGCGCTTTCAACCAGTACTACGAACACGACATCGACCCGTTGATGTCGCGCACTCGCAAGCGCGTCTTCGCCACCGGCGAAGTCGCTCACGGGCCGATTTGGCTTGTTGTGATCGTCGGACTCATGGCCTTGTCGGTCGTGGCCGCCTGGTTTGCCCTGAATGCGTGGTCGGCCCTGTTCGTTTTTCTCGGCGCCTTCTTCTACGCTATCGTCTATACAGTCTGGCTGAAGCGGCGTACGTGGTTAAATATTGTCTTTGGCGGCCTGGCAGGCAGTTGGGCAGTGCTAGCGGGCGCCACGGCAGCCGCTCCCGAGATCGGGGCATTGCCTCTGATACTGGCCTTCGTGTTGTTTCTTTGGACTCCTCCCCATTTCTGGAGTCTGGCGATCGCATTCCGCGAGGACTATGCCGCAGCCAAGGTACCGATGCTACCCGTGGTCGTTGGCGACCAGCGAGCAGCGCAAACCGTTTTTGTCAGTACCCTTCTCCTTGTCGCTGCCTCCTTGCTGCCAGCCATGTTCGGCTTGGGACCAATCTATCTCGCTGGTGCGGTCATCGGCGGTATTTGGTTTATCCGCAAGGCATGGCTGCTGTCTCGAAATCCGAATCGGGAGACGGCAATGAGCTGTTTCCATGCATCACTGGCACAATTGACGCTGGTGCTGACCACCGCCATCATCGACGCCCGCTTCTAGGCGCAAGACAGGCCCTTCCGGTGTTCTTCCATTTTCTCCGCATCGCGACGATCGCGGGCTTGTTTATTTGCGGATCTTTTGTCGGTCCCTCCTTCGCCAATACGGATACCGCCCCGAAGGTCACGGCACGCCCCTTGGGGTCGGTGGTCGATACCACCCTCACGGTTCTCGACGAAAAAGCTGCACTCAAGCGATCCCAGGACGTGATCGGCCGGCCAGTTGAGGATGCCGTTCTGCTTGATCGGGAGGGACGCCCGGTTTCGCTGTCGCGTTTCAAGGGCAAGCCGCTCTTGGTGAGCTTCATCTACACAGCCTGCTTTCAGGTCTGCCCCACCACGACGCGCAATCTTCAGAAAGCGGTCGAAGGAACCGTCGTTACACTCGGGCCGGAACGTTTCAACATCATCAGCATCGGCTTCAATCAGCCATTCGATTCTCCGCAAGCGATGAAGTCTTTTGCCCGGCAATACGGAATACGCTTGCCGAATTGGGAGTTCCTGAGCCCGCCATCGGCAATCGTCGCTGAACTTACGGGCAATTTCGGCTTCAGCTATGTCGCCACCGTGGCCGGCTTCGATCATATCAACCAAGTAACGATCGTCGACTCCGACGGCAAGATTGTCAGGCAGGTGTATGGCGAAACGTTCACCGCCGAAGCCTTGGTAGAACCCCTCAAGACCCTGGTCGCCGGCGCGCCCATTCCGCCACAGGTGAATACGATCGAGGAACTGGTCGAGCGGTTCCGTATCTTGTGCTCGGTCTACGATCCGGTTACGGGCAAGTACCGGACCAACTATGCCGTCTATTTCGAAATTGCCGGCGTACTGACCTTCCTCGTATGGCTCGGCTGGTATTTCTGGCAGGATCGTCGCCACCGCAAGGCCAAATCCGGTTGATGCCAGTCAATTCAACTGGCTTTTCATCCATATATTATCGATCCCTAATGGTTGTCCCGCCCGGGCGACCCGACGGATGAGCCCCAAGTTGAGCATTCACGACGCCCTACGCACGAGGGCACGAAATCTTTTTCAGTACACCGAGGAAGCCTTTGACGAGGTCTTCGGAGGTGACAACAACCCATGGCGCCACTTGGGCGCCATGGCATTCTTTTTTCTCTGGATCGTCACGACCAGCGGCCTCTACCTCTATACCGTTCTTGACACGAGCATTACGGGCGTACACGAATCGATCGACTGGCTCACGAATCAGCAATGGTATCTGGGTGGCATGCTGCGCAGCTTGCATCGCTATGCGTCGGACGCCTTCATCCTCACCACCTTGTTGCACCTCGCACGCGAATGGGCTTTTGGCCGATATTACGGTTTTCGCCTGTACTCCTGGGTGACCGGCGTACCGCTACTCTGGCTCATGTTCTTTTCCGGCATCGGCGGCTACTGGATTGTCTGGGATCGCCTCGCCCAGTTCTCGGCAGTGGCCTCGACAGAGTTGCTCGACTGGCTGCCTATTTTCAGCACCCCGGCCGCGCGAAATTTTCTTAACCCCGATGCCATCAGCGACCGATTTTTCACGGTGCTGGTATTCATTCACCTCGGCGTACCGCTACTACTGATTCTCGGTCTGTGGGCCCATGTACACCGCATCAGCCGAGTCGATCACTTTCCGGCAAGGCGCTTGGCGCTGGGCACGCTGGTGGCCTTGCTGGTCCTCGCCCTGGTGAAGCCGGCCATCAGCAATGCCCCTGCAGACCTTTCCATTGTCGCCACCGGATTGCGACTCGACTGGTTCATCCTATTCATTCATCCGCTTACCGATGTCACCTCGCCTGGATTCGTCTGGATGTTGCTGTTTAGCGGAACAATCTTGCTGTTCGTTTTACCGCTGCTCCCCCATCCTGCGCCCAAGCCTGTCGCGATCGTCGATGCGCCGAACTGCAATGGCTGCAGTCGCTGCCTGGCCGACTGCCCTTATGCGGCGGTCACCATGGAACCGCACCCCGACAAGGCTGGCCACAAGATTGCCGTCGTCGATGCCGATCTTTGCGCCAGTTGCGGCATCTGCGCGGGCTCCTGCCCCTCCTCGACGCCTTTCCGCAGCCAGGAAGCTTTGGTGACGGGCATCGACATGCCGCAGTTGCCCGTCACCCTCCTGCGCCGAAATCTGGAGGAAAAGGTCCGACGGCTTGAAGGCGCAACCCGAATCCTCGTGTTTGGCTGTGATCACGGCGTCGACGTAAAGACGCTCGAAAGCGCCGATACTGCCGTGATGAGCCTGATCTGCGCCGGCATGCTGCCGCCGGCATTTGTCGAATATGCGCTGCGCGGGGGAGCCGATGGCGTTCTAGTGGCCGGGTGTCGCCCCGGTGGTTGCGAGTTTCGCCTGGGCGACCGATGGACCATGGAGCGCCTCGCCCGCCAACGCGAACCCCACTTGCGGCGCAACGTACCGTTTGGGCGCCTGCGTCTTGCGCAGGCCTCGAGCCATGACGGCAAGGCATTGGCGGAGGAACTGCGCCAGTTCAGAACCCAACTCGAAACCCAAGCTGCCGCAAGGCCGCTTCCTTACCACCGGAGAAGCGCACCATCATGATCAAACCCACCGCCATCGTCGGCCAGATAATCCTGTATGGCGCATTTGCAGCGTTCATAGGCTACTTTGCCACTTCGCCGACGTACCACCAAATTCCAGATGATGCAGCGTTGATCAAGCTGTCCATCAACCATCTGGGTGATCGAGAATGCCGCAAGCGCACGCCCGAGGAGCTCGAAAAGCTGCCACGCAACATGCGCGCGCCCATGGAGTGCCCGCGCGAGCGCTCAGACATCACGCTGCATGTCGACATCGACGGCCAACCTGTCTTGCGTACCGTCATGCACCCGACGGGCATCGCCAAGGATGGCATCTCAACGGTCTACAAGCGTTTCGAGGTGAAAGCCGGCGAACACCAGCTGTCCGTCAAAATGAACGACAACGTCGCGAAGCCGGGTTTCAAGTTCGTGAAGGAAGAAAAAGTCACGCTAGCACCTGCGCAGGTACTGGTAATCGACTTCAATCCGGACAAGGGCGGACTGTTCTTCCAATAGTCAGCTCATATACCCAAGCATCCACATCGAGCGCGAATAACGACAATGATCAAATTTCTCCAACAGATAGTGCGCTGGTTCTTCATGCGCGCCGAAAATCTTTTCAACGTAGCCTTCGGGGACAAACTCAATCCCTTCTATCATCTCGGCACGATCACCTTCTGGCAGTTCTGGCTGCTGGTCGCCACCGGGCTCTATCTGTATATCTTCGCCGAAACCGGCGTGCACGACGCGTACGAATCCGTCGAGGCCATCACCCACAACCAGTGGTGGGCGGGCGGCATCATGCGCAGCGTGCATCGATATGCCACCGACGGCATGATCCTGACGATGATGCTGCATCTGCTTCGCCACTTCGCCTACGATCGCTATCGGGGCTTCCGCTGGTTCTCGTGGATGACCGGCGTTGCGCTCATCTGGATGGTGTATATCGCCGGCATCAATGGCTTCATGCTGGTTTGGGACAAGCTTGCGCAGTTCGTCGTCGTCGCCACCGCGGAATGGTTTGATGCGTTGCCATTGTTCAACGGCTCGGTGATACGCAACTTCCTCTACCCCGACAGCGTCAATAGCCGCTTATTCACTCTGCTGGCCTTCATGCACATCGGCTTGCCGCTGGTGGTCGTCTTCGTCATGTGGGTTCACGTCCAGCGCGTTCCACGGGCTCACATCAACCCACCGCGACCGGTGGCCGTCGCCATCACCCTCATGTTCCTTGTGCTGTCGCTGCTGAAGCCCATCCACAGCCAGGGTGGCGAGGCCAACATGCTCGTCGTCCCCACCAATATCGCATTCGACTGGTTCGAGCTGCCCGTGTTGTCGCTCGTCTATGTCATCGATCCGTTGAAGCTCTGGCTCATCGTCATCGGGCTCACCGTACTGCTGTTCCTCGTGCCCTGGTTGCCTCCGCAGCGCCGCGGCACGGCCAAAACCGAATCAACCATCACGTATCACCCCGGGCACAAGGCGGTGGCCGCGCGCTTCGGCGAAACGCTGCTTGACGCCGGCCTCCGGCAAGACGTCAATCTTCCCTATGAATGTCGCAATGGCGGCTGTGGCGTCTGCAAGTGCAAAGTGCTACAGGGCAGCGTAGACCCTGGTGTCTATCAGCCCAGCGCCCTGTCGGCCGAGGAACGCGCACAGGGCAAGGTGCTGATGTGTTGCGCAACGGTAACCGGAGACGCAATCGTCGAGTTCGAGCCGGGCGCTGCGACAGCGCACATCCGCGAATACACTGCGCGCGTCATCAAGATGGAAAGGCTCTCTGCCGACATCATGCGCCTGATCCTCAAGCTACCTGAAGAACAGCGCATCGACTTCGTGGCGGGCCAGTACATCAACGTCATTCTGGACGATGGCCAGCGGCGACCCTTCTCTTTTGCCAACCCACCGCATGAAGCCGATCAGATAGAACTTCAGATACGCCTGATGCCGGGCGGCGCATTCACCCCCCATGTATTCAACGGCATGAAGGAAGGCGACGAGATTCGCTTCGAGGGACCGCTGGGTGATTTCACCCTGCGTGAGTCGACTCGACCGATTATCTTCGTCGCTGGCGCCACCGGATTCGCGCCGGTCAAGAGCATGGTCGAGGATGCCTTCCATCGCAAGCTCAAGAGGCCGATCCATCTGTACTGGGGGGTTCGCAAGCGCGCCGACCTTTACATGTCCGAATTGCCGGAGCAATGGGCGCGCGAACATTCGAGCTTCACGTTTATCCCGGTGCTTCAGGAACCCGAGCCAGTCGACGCCTGGACTGGCCGTACCGGCCTCGTGCACGAAGCCATACTGCAGGACTTTCCTTCCCTCGCCGGGCAGGAAATCTATGCCTGTGGATCGGTGCGCATGGTCGAAGCCGTCTTCCCGCACTTCAAGGCGCAAGGAGCGGAAGAGGGAATGTGCTTCTCCGACGCTTTCACACTATCGGCACGCTCGATGGCGCTCCAACCCAGGGAATGACTCGGGAGAGGGCTATAGCTGGTCGAGCAGTTCGACCAGCGCGGCCCTGGTGACGCGCCCCAGAGCCGCCGCCCGCGGCTCGCCACTGCGGTCAAGCACAATGGTGAATGGCACCGCGAGGGGGAGGTTTCCGAATGGTCGAGTCAGCTTGATCACCTCCTCGCCGCCTGCCAGCAACGGATAGGATACCGGCACGGCGCGAGCATAGTCTCGAACCTTGTCCGCATCGTCTGCCGCGATGCCGAGGAATTGCACGCGTCCGCGATAACGCTCGGCCAACTCAGAAAGAATAGGCATTTCTTCCCGGCAAGGCGTGCACCAGGTGGCCCAGAAATTCAGCACCAGGATTTCGCCGCGCCACCGATCCAGGGTCTGTTCGCGGCCATCGAGGTCGCGCACCATCGCACCATACAATGCCGTCAGATCAGCCGGAGAGACTTGCGGGGGCGAAGACAAAGGAACATGCGGGTCGCCCCCGGAGCGCGCGAACCATAGGGTGGCGACCGCAACCGTTACCATCAATACCGCCAGCCACCATCGCTTCATCCCCGGCGGGGCCACATCGCCTTCAGGCAGACAACAACGAACATGATGCCGCCGATCACGGCAATCAGCCCACCCAGACCCATCATGCCCATGCCGATCTTTTGCGGCAACGTCGTCAGCATTTGCTCGGCGCCCGCCACCTTCCGTTGCACGCCATACCCCCCCGACCAAGCCAGGCCGAGGATATGAATCAGTTGGCCGCCGCCATAGACATAAGCTTGCCACCGGGCCAAACGCCCGGTAGGTTCACCATAACCCAGCTTCGGCAGCAGAACATAGGCGAGCCCCATGAATGCCAACGTCACCCCTACCGTGGAACCATGATAATGCGCGGGAATGACGACATTGGCGCCTCGAATCATGTAGCCCAGAACGCCGCCGACGGCGAACAGCACGAAGGAGGCCAAGAAAGCCGATCTCGCTGGATGCGGTTTTGTGCGACGCGTATTCCATAACGTGACCAGACCCACCAGGATGAGCGGCCCCATGTAGGGGTGCCCCCATTCCATGAGTTTGGCAAACAACTCCATATGCGGCAGCGATCCCGCCGGCACTAACAAATAGATTGCCGGAACTGCCAATAGCGGCACGCCGGCGATCCAGAACAATACCGACAGTGCGCGTCCTGACAGCGGTGCCGGACATCCCCGCTCCTCGGCAATCCAGAACCAAGCGACGGTCATCAAGAGCGCATGCTGAAACTGCAAGGCGTGGCCGCCTCCCCAGAACAGCACCTCGTGATAGAACTTGTCGTCGTCGATGCGTGGCACCGACCACCAGGACCAGATGAAAGCGCCGAAGGCCAGGAAAGCGGCAACGGCACCCAGGAAGCTGCCGGTGCTTATCGCCTGATTGAGGCGTATGGTCAGCAAGGCCCTCAATACCGCTAGCGAGAAACCACCGGCCAACAGCCAAAGGGACGCATAAAAGACCGGCTGCTGCAGCACCGGAATATAGTTGTTAAGAAGCGGATGCGCTCCCGGGAAAAATGGCGACAACGCCATCACCAGCGTGCCGATCGCCGCCGCACCCAGGCCGGTCCAGCCGAGCCACGGTAGTGCCCCGCTTCCGACGGAGCTCCAGATTACTGCCGCAAAAGCCATGAACCAGACGGCGACCGACAAATCGACGTGCACGACCAGTGCGGCGCGAAAGAACTCCTTGAGCGGGAATATGTCCTGAATGCCAGGGGTACGCGAAAACACCAGCAATATGGCCAGCAGGCCGGAGCCGATCAAGGCCATCAAGCCGAGCCAAACCCAGGCTCGCGCGAGCTTTCGGGAGGTATCGGAAACAATATCGATCATTTTCCTGTCTAGCCATTCATGCCTGCAAACACGCAGAGCTTCGGAGTATAAGGGCGAAGCCACATGATAAAATCTCGTGATGGAAATTGCTGCTGCGCTTGATGGTACGGCGCGGTTAAACAGTGGATCGCGGCGGCGCCGATGCACCGCTACTGTTGACTGGCAGACAACTCCTATCAACCGAGATATCCCAATGAAAAAAATCTTCGCTCTGCTCTTCGTCCTGCTTGTAATGCCGTCGTTACCGGCACGGGCGGAAGAACCGATCAATATTGACATCGGCACGCCACCGGTCATCATCATCCGTCATGCGATGACACAACGCTATTCTCGCCTCGTCAGAATGTACGATGCCGGCATCATCGGACTGGGCACTGACGGGATGCTGCAGAAGCGCGACACCGGCAAGCAATTGACGCTAACGCAACGCCAGATCGCCGAAAAGCTGATCGACCAAGACAATAACGATCGTCAGGCGCTGGTCTACGCCCTTGCGTACAACCAAGGCGGGCAGACCCGATTGCCGGAGATCCGGGCCGCACTACTGAAACGCTGGCAGGAACAGTTCAAGTCCGGCTGGTGGATGCAAGACAACGCCGGCAACTGGTTCCAGAAACCCTGAAGGCCTTCGCCACCTTATTGGCCAGGGGGTATCAGCGGAGGCAGCTTGGCGCGGAGGGCCTGGGCGATCTGTTCGGGAGCGAGATTCTCGTTGAGCGCCGAGGCAAAATGGCCGGCTGTGTCGACCAGAAAGATCGGACGGTTATGGTCGACACGGTAGCTGCCGTCGGCCGCCACCGGTATCTTGCGATAGGTGGCAGCATAGCTTTCCGCAAAGGCC
Organism: Betaproteobacteria bacterium; assembly: GCA_019136545.1. Lineage (GTDB taxonomy): Bacteria > Pseudomonadota > Gammaproteobacteria > Burkholderiales > Rhodocyclaceae > Fen-999. The sequence continues at coordinate 6,553 of JAGVUA010000025.1, read as the reverse complement.
TTGAGCTCTTCCGGCTTGGCGACGGCACCAATCATGTTGGCATGAAAACGTCGAACATAGGCTGCCATGCTGGCTGGCGTATCGCGGTCGGGATCGACGGAAACAACAATCAGCCGAACGAGTGCCTGGTCTCGCGGCGTCAGCAACTCGAAGCCGGCAGCGAGGCGCGCCAATCGGTCGGAGCATTCGTCTTCGCAATGCGCGTAGGCAAGTGAAATCGCCAGTACTTTGCCCCGCAGATTCTTGCTATCCAGCGCACCATCCGTCGTTTCCAGCACGAAGTCGTTGGTGATGGGCGCGGCTCTGAACAAGTGCGAAATGGGTTGCCATACAAAGACCAGAACAAGGAGCACCACAAGAATGATCAGGGCGTTCTTCAGGGCTTTGTCGGACATCAAACCAACTCCGGATTGAGAAGCCACGCGTCCGATACGTCCGAAACGACAGGCTGGTTGGAAAACTTGGATTTTACCGCGCCACCCTTAGAATCACGCTGACATTCAACTCGCGCGAGGAAACATCCCATGCCATCCCGTCTACCCGATGCCGCGCTCGACCAGTTGTTTCGCAATGCCCGCAGCCACAACGGCTTTATCGATGAACCGATTGGCGAAGATACGCTGAAGGCACTGTATGAACTCGCCAAGTGGGGACCAACGGCCGCCAACACCTGTCCACTGCGGATCGTCTTTATTCGCAGCCATGAAGCCAAGGAGCGGCTGCGGCCAGCCTTGGCGCCAGGGAACGTCGCCAAGGCGATGTCGGCGCCGGTCGTGGCCTTGCTCGGTCGCGACATGACATTCCACGAGCACCTGCCGCGACTGTTCCCTCATGTGGACGCGAAATCCTGGTTTGTCGGCAACCAGCCACTCATCGAGGAATCCGCCCGACTCAATGCTTCCTTGCAGGCCGCTTACCTCATACTGGCCGCCCGAGCGCTGGGACTTGATTGCGGACCGATGTCGGGCTTCAAGCCAGAGTTGGCCGACCAGGCGTTCTTTGCCGACTCAAGCGTCAGTTCGTTCATGCTCCTCGCGCTCGGGCGGGGCGACCCGAACAAGCTTTTTCCACGCAGCCCGCGGTTCGATTTCGACGACGTCTGCCGCATCGCATAGGCGATGGATCGCAGCGAGCGCTTCTATCGCATCGAGCAGTTGCTGCACGACCATCGCGTCGTCACGTTCGAGGAGATTCAAACCGCACTGGAAGTATCGCGCGCGACATTGAAGCGCGATTTCCAGTACCTGCGCGACCGACTCAACGCGCCCATCGTGTATGACCGCGAGGCCGGAGGCTACCGTTTCGAGTCTCCCTCCGGCGGTCCGACCTTCCAACTGCCGGGGCTATGGTTCAACGCCTCGGAAATCCATGCGCTGCTGATGATGCAGAACCTGCTCGAGAACGTGCAGCCCGGACTGCTTGGGCCGCAGATCGCGCCTTTGCAGACCCGGCTGCAAAGTCTGCTTGGCAGCCGGGACGATGCCCCGGAAGAGGTTGCACGGCGCATCCGCATCGTCCATGCCGCCAAACGCCGCACAGACCTCGAGTACTTTGAGCCTATCGCCACAGCCTTGCTCAAGCGCCGCCGCCTGCTGATCCGCCACTGGCATCGCGAACGCAACGAAGAAAACGAGCGCGAGGTCTCCCCACAGCGGCTGGTGTTCTACCGCGACAACTGGTATCTCGATGCCTGGTGCCATCTGCGCAATGAGATCCGCAGCTTTGGCGTCGACGCTATCCGACGCGCCGAGCCCACCGAACGCAAGGCGAAGGAAATCGCGGCAAAACGCCTCGACGAGGTGCTCGGCGCCGGCTACGGTATTTTTTCGGGCGCGGCCGTGACTTGGGCAAAGTTGCGCTTCACGCCAGAACGCGCGCGCTGGGTTGCCTCGGAACTATGGCATCCGCTACAACGGACCTCGACCGATGCCGACGGCCGGCTCCTGCTGGAAATTCCCTATTCCAATCCGACTGAACTGATCATGGATATCCTGCGCCATGGAGCTGGCGTGGAAGTGGTGGCACCGAGCGCCTTGCGCGCGGCGGTGATCGAGGAAATGTGCAAAGCCCTCCTGGCCTACGGCCAAGCGCCGACCTGTGCAAAAACCGGCTCTGCGCCCCCCAAGACAAGTCTTTGACCTGGATGCTCCCGCTCGCTATAATGCTCAGTTGTTCAATGTTGTTTAACGGAGTCCATCATGTACGCGGTCGTAAAAACCGGCGGTAAGCAATATCGCGTCGTCGCCGGCGAAAAAATCAAGGTAGAACAGATACCGGCGGACGTGGGCGCAGAAATCACTCTTGACCAGGTGCTCATGGTCGGCGAAGGCGAGTCGGTGAAAATCGGCGCGCCGCTCGTAGCGGGCGCCAAGGTCACAGCCAAGGTGGTTGCGCACGGTCGGCACGACAAGGTCAATATTTTCAAGATGCGCCGGCGCAAACACTACCGCAAGAACCAAGGGCATCGGCAGAACTACACCGAGCTCGAAATTGCCGGCATTTCGGCGTAATCGGAATACAGGCAGGAGTTATCTACCATGGCACACAAAAAGGCAGGCGGCAGTTCCCGTAACGGCCGCGATTCAGAATCGAAGCGCCTGGGCGTGAAGCGCTACGGCGGCCAGCTGGTTTCCGCCGGCAGCATTATCGTTCGGCAGCGCGGCACCCAGTTCCACCCCGGCGACAATGTCGGTATCGGCAAGGACCACACGCTGTTCGCGAAGGTCGAAGGTACGGTCGCGTTCGTGACCAAGGGTGCCGAGAAGCGCAAAACTGTCAAGATCGTTCCGGTTGCCGCCTGACTGGGGCAACGCGCTGGTCGCAAAAGCCCTATCCACGCGATAGGGCTTTTTTATTTCCGGGGTCGCAATGAAGTTTTTCGACGAAGCGAAGATCGAGGTCATTGCCGGTGACGGCGGCAATGGCGTCGCTTCGTTCAGGCGCGAGAAGTTCATTCCCCGCGGCGGCCCGGATGGCGGCGACGGCGGTCGCGGCGGCAGCATCTGGGCGATTGCCGACCGCAATCTCAACACGCTCATCGACTATCGCTACACCCGTATCTTCCGCGCCCAGCGCGGCGAGAACGGCCGTGGCTCGGATTGCTACGGCAAGGCCGGAGACGATATGGAACTGCGCGTCCCGGTCGGCACTGTATTCACGGACATCGGCACCGGCGAAGTCGTTTGCGATCTCGACATCGATGGCAAGCGTGCGTTGATCGCGAAAGGCGGCCACGGGGGCTTGGGCAATCTCCACTTCAAGTCGAGCACCAATCGCGCGCCCCGCCAATGCACACCGGGCGGTGAAGGCGAGCGTCGCGACTTGCGCCTCGAGCTCAAGGTGCTCGCCGATGTCGGCCTCCTCGGCATGCCCAACGCCGGTAAGTCGACATTCATTCGGTCGGTATCCGCCGCCAAGCCGAAGGTAGCCGACTATCCGTTCACGACCTTGCACCCGAACCTGGGGGTGGTTCGTGTCGATCAAAATCGCAGTTTCGTCGTTGCCGATATTCCCGGCTTGATCGAGGGCGCGGCCGAGGGTGCAGGCCTTGGCCACCAGTTCCTGCGCCACTTGCAGCGCACAAGCTTGCTGCTGCATCTTGTCGATATCGCACCGTTCGACCCCGCGATCGATGCCGTCCGGGAAGCCAAAGCCATTGTCGCGGAGCTACGCAAGTACGACGCAGCGTTGTACGAAAAGCCGCGCTGGCTGGTGATCAACAAGATCGATCTGGTACCCGAGGACGAGCGCAAGGCGCGCATTGCTGCACTGGTGAAGGGCTATGGCAAGGGCGTTCGCCATTTCGCCATTTCGGCCATCGATGGTGGCGGGTGCCGGGAACTGACTTTCGCCATCATGGACTACCTTGAGCAACAACGGGAGTTGCGGTCTGATGAGAACGCGGATAGCGCAGAGTAAGCGCCTGGTCATCAAGGTCGGCAGCGCGCTAGTCACCAACGATGGTGCCGGGTTGGCGCGCGACTTCATCGCCGACTGCGTCCGGCAGATTTCGCAATTGCGCCAGGGAGGCCGCGAAGTGCTGCTCGTATCGTCCGGCGCCATTGCGGCCGGCATGCAGCGTCTCGGCTGGTCGAAGCGGCCGCACGCCATGCACGATCTTCAGGCGGCAGCGGCAGTGGGTCAGATGGGGCTTGCGCAAGCTTATGAAACCACCTTTGCCGAGTTCGAACTCAAAGCCGCCCAAGTCTTGCTGACCCACGAAGATCTCGCCGATCGCAGCCGCTACCTCAACGCCCGATCGACGCTAAAAGCACTGCTCAGTTACGGCGTAGTCCCCATCATCAACGAGAATGACACCGTCGTGACGGATGAAATCAAGTTCGGCGACAACGATACCCTGGGGGCGCTGGTGGCCAATCTGGTCGAAGCAGACGCCTTGGTCATTCTCACGGACCAACAGGGACTGTATACGGCCGATCCCCGTCAAGATCCGTCTGCCACCCTGATTTTGGAAGGCGGTGCCGAGGACCGACGCTATGAAGCCATGGCGGGCGGCGCTGGTAGCGGCATCAGCAAAGGCGGCATGATTACCAAGATACGCGCGGCGCAGCGGGCCGCGCGCAGTGGCGCGCATACGCTGATCGTCAGCGGACGCGAAGCCGATTCCTTGTTGCGGGCCGCACGAGGAGAAACCATCGGCACGCTGCTTTTTGCAACCGAATCGCCCCTAACGGCCCGCAAGCAATGGCTGGCCGATCATCTGCAGCTCGCCGGCAGTGTGGTCCTCGATACCGGCGCCATCGATGCGCTTAAGGCCGGTCGCAGTCTATTGGCCGTGGGGGTCAAGAATGTCGTCGGCGATTTCGAGCGTGGCGCGGCGGTTGCCTGCCGAACAAGCAACGGCGCCGAGATCGCTCGCGGGCTGATCAACTACTCCAGTTCCGAAACTCGGCGCATCGCAGGTCATTCCACAGCCGACATCGAGTCGCTGCTCGGTTATATCAACGACGATGAACTAATTCATCGCGACAATCTGGTGCTCATCTAAGGAAGCACACTTACGCTCAGCGGAACTCGCGCTTTTGCGGAATCTCGATCTTGTAGGTGATTTCTTGGCCGCCAAAGCTGCTGAATGCGCAGACTTCCCGGCCTGAGGCGGACGTCGCTAGGGTTTTTTTTGCCGCGTTGGCCGGCGAACTGAATTGGGCGGATTTGCGAATGGCCACCTGGTACCCCACATGCAGGACTTCGTACCAGCCAGCGAAGCATGCCAGGAAGGAGTCGACAGCCAACTTCGGCTGGAACCAAGGTTGGTCTGGATACATCGGCCAGGCGTAATCGTCGAAGATCAGGATGGCATCGTCCGCCGCCAGGCGCCATGCCAGAACGATGTCCACCAGCACGTCGCGCGCCGTATGCGAGCCGTCGATATATAGAAGATCGTACGGCCCGCTCAATGTCGGCAGGATCGCCGCGCTCATACCCACGTGCACGTTAACCCGGTCACGCCAGGCGGCGACATTGCTCTCGAAGCAAGCTTGCAGGGATGAGAGATCGAGCTTGTCGTGCTCCATGGCGCCGGCAAATGTGTCGATGCAGTCGACGGTGGCGCCATCACCCGTCAATACGTTCTCGAGCAACCAGCAGGTTGAGCGCCCTTCGAAGACGCCGATTTCAAGAGCATGGACCGAGCGCTTGCCGCGAAGCGACGACAGAAGCTTGGTCCACGTTGGGATATTGTGACTAAACCAGTCTTGGGTGAATTTCAGGGTCCCGTTGCCGTTGCCATCAGATGAAAGATCATGACCCGCCATCGAAGTCTCCGACCAGTCCAAAGTCGGCATTTTAGCGAGGGATGGAAACAACAACGCCCCTCGCGGGGCGTTGTCTGATCAAAGCGACGAAGCCCGTCAGGGGAAACTGACGGGCTTCGTTGTTGAGGGGAAGTCTGGCGCTGACCTACTTTCTCGCGGGAGGTCCGCAATATCATTGGCGCGATCCTGTTTCACGGTCCTGTTCGGGATGGGAAGGGGTGGTTCCGGGATGCTATGGGCACCAGACTGAAAGGGGGTGACCTGAGGGAGGCGGAAGGCCGGGTCAGGTCACGTGATTTGGGAGAAGTAAAGATTGCAACTGGATTGTGATTGTTGCGCGAATTGCGCGGAGCCGATTGGGTAGCGCTGTTGGCGCCCCATGGCTCAAGGTTATAGGGTCAAGCCGCACGGGCAATTAGTACCGGTCAGCTTAACGCATTACTGCGCTTCCACACCCGGCCTATCAACGTCCTGGTCTAGGACGACCCTTCAGGGGGATCGAGTCCCCGGGATATCTCATCTTGAGGCGAGTTTCACGCTTAGATGCTTTCAGCGTTTATCTCTTCCGTATTTAGCTACCCGGCGATGCGACTGGCGTCACAACCGGTCCACCAGGGATACGTCCACTCCGGTCCTCTCGTACTAGGAGCAGGCCCCCTCAAATATCCAGCGCCCACGGCAGATAGGGACCAAACTGTCTCACGACGTTTTGAACCCAGCTCACGTACCACTTTAAATGGCGAACAGCCATACCCTTGGGACCGGCTACAGCCCCAGGA
>JAGVUA010000038.1 GCA_019136545.1 Betaproteobacteria bacterium | reverse complement strand
AAAGGGATGCTGTGTTTGCCAAGCACGCGAGTATCCCCGAACTCGCTGAACTTGGTTCGTTGACCAAATGCGCCGGTCACGGAGGAATCGAAGGTGTGCGCGTGGTCACGAAGGACGAATGGCAGGCCCACGGAAATACCCCACCGGGCATCGATGGCGTAATCGATATTCAGATTGATCAATTGATTGGTGGTACGGCGATTCTCAATTTCTTCATCTGACCCCGAGGGTGCCGGAACCGGCAGCTTTTTCCACCCAGAACGCCACTGATCGGCCTTGGCGTAGGAGTAGCGCAAATCAATCAGCCAGCCAGAATCATGCGAGAACCCTTGGGTATCCCAGTGGGTGTTGACGGCGCAGAACGACGAGCCGCAGGAGGCGTAGCCGTAGGGGCTGGCGATTAACAAGGCGAATGACAATATCTTTTTGAAAATCATGGGTATCTTCACGGAAGCGGTCACGGCGATTGTAGAAATGTTCTCCTCGGTACTGCTGCGGCAGATTGTCGCAGCCTGCCGGGGCAGGCCAATTTTCCGGCAACGTTCGCGGCAACTCACCGGGCTTGTCGGTCTCAGTGCGCCATGGATGCCATGGGCGACTTGCACCGACATTTTTCGGGCTACGGCACGATGACGAAGTCCGGATTGGCAACGGCAAACACCGCATCCCTATCGGGAGCCGGCGGGTAAATCCACTTTGTCGTAATCTCCTGTTTCAGGAGTTTGCCCTCATTACGGGTGAGATGGATTTGCCGATCCCATCCTTCCGTGTAGAGCGCGCCCCACGCGCCGATATCAAGGCAGGTGACGTACTTCGGTTGGCTGTAGGGGTGCAAGGGCAGATCAAGCAGCTCGGCGGCGGCGTTGTGCCCGGCTACTCGCCCGAGGCTCATGGCATGCTGGCACGACATGGCGGCCACGTTGCCTTGGTCGTCGGTTGCCGCATTGACGACGTCGCCCGTCACGAAAATATCCGCAGCGTCGGGAGCGCGCAGATAGGCGTCGCCATGGACCCGGCCGTATTGGTCGCGCTTTCCGGGAATTTGGCCCGCCAACGGATGGGCGCGTGCGCCGGCGGTCCACACCACGGTATGGGTGTCGATGTGCGTTCCGTCCGACGTCGTCACGCCATGGGGGGTGATTGCGATGACCGAGGTTCCCGTAACGATTTCGACGCCGCATTCGGAAAGCGCCTCCTGAATAACCGGACGCGGTACCGGTCCCAATTCTGGACCGATATCGGGCGCCTGTTCAACGATGACTACCCGGGTGTCAATATCGCCTGCCAGGATGCCGCGCAGCCGCTTCGGCATCTCGGCCGCCGTCTCGATGCCGGTAAAGCCGCCTCCGGCAATGACGACCGTATTGCGTGCCTTGCTGGCCGGTTTGCTGGCGAGCGAGTCGAGATGCGCTTGCAGTTTCTTGGCATCCTCGAGCTGATCGACATTGAATCCATGCTCGGACAGGCCGGGCACCGGGGGCTGGAACAAGCGGCTGCCGGTTGCCAGGACGAATTTGTCGTATGCGAGGCTTGTGGGGGCGCCATGTTCATCGACGACTTCGAGTCGATGAGCTTCAGGATCGATCGATGTGATGCGCCCTTTGACATGGAGGATCCCGGTTGCATCGAAAAGCTGCAGCAGGTCGGGATCCATCCCCTCGATCGTCGCCTCGTAGAGCCGAGGCCGGATGACGAGCGTCGGCGCGGGCGAAACGACCGTGACGCCCACATCGTCGTTCCGGCCCGCCAGCGTGATGGCGCGCGCCGCCGACAGTGCGGCCCACATTCCGGCAAAGCCCGAGCCTGCAATGACAATTTGCTTTTTCATGGAAAAACTCCTGAAGGGTTTTCGGACGTGAGATAGCCCCCATCGTGCCGGTTCACGACGACACTTCGGTCGGTCCGACGTAACCGAGGGGGAGGCGGGTGGCGTGTCACGGCTGTTGCCGCGGATGAATCAGGATGAGGCCGTATGCGTCTTGAGGCGGCGACCGGGGCGCCGGCCTTTCATGCGTCCATCCATCCATTCCTGGATTTCGACTTTGAAATCCGTGGGCGCCTTGCGCACCACGGCGACGGCAACATCGGCAAGCGTATGCGCAGCCAACTGGGCGCGCATCGCATCTTCCGCCTTGATCATCACGGTATGGATGGAACATAGACCGTCTGTCGCCCAGGCCGGCGGGGTATCGCCAAACAGGGCAATCCGATGGCGAATCTCCTGGCATTCGAACAGCGGCTTGAAGCCTTCGATGGCGTCGATTACTTGCAGGAAGGTAATTTCCCCGGGCGGACGAGCCAGCACATAGCCGCCCCGCACCCCTTCGTTCGCCTTGACGATGCCGGCCTTCTCCAGCTTAGGAAACAGCTTGGCCACGAAGCTGGGGGAGATGCCTTGCAATTCGGCGAGATCCCGGCTGCTCAGTGGTTTGTCACCGGCATCCATGAGCCAGAGCAGGCAATGAAGGCTGTATTCGACGCTTGCGGTGAGGTGTGCCATGAAGGGCGCTCCTTGAACGATTAATAACGCAGACTATATCAATCCGTGTTATATGCCGCAAGAGAACAGGGAGTAAATCAGTCTTAGATTATCGTTCGGCTAATCCTAGGCGATTGAATTCACGCTGAGGCTGTCCTCAGTCAATCGATTACTAATTCTCGTGACCGGAAGCGAAAAAGATCGCCTCTTTATCTTAATGACTGGCCTGCAAATCGAGTTCGACATCCATGTCCACGACCGCGTCGAGTACGGTGTCGACCAGAGCGGCATTGCGATCCGACCACTCGGCATCCGGCGCATCGGTACTCGTGGCGAGTGGCGCGAGGTCGAAATCGACGAACTGGTCACCGATTTTCAAGACGACCATGCCGGAGGCATGCTCGGCCAACGACCAGCTATCGGGTACTTCAAGTTCGGCGCGGATCAGGACCGTAAGATTTTTCATCGCGATGCTCCAATCGGGAGATGGCGCGACTGTAGCAGTTCGGCTCGGTCCTGCGCGATAAAGTATCGATGTGCGGCGGAGGTGGCCGCTACGACGCGCTATCTTCTGGCCTGCGGTGGTGCGGGGATTCTGTGCGGTCTTCGGCTAGAATCGCACGCCTTGACGCATCTTTTCCAGAGCTTGCGGCGTACGCAGTTTTCTTCCTTGTCCGCATGTTTGTGATTTCAGTCGTCGTGGGTTCGAGTCCCATCAGTCATCCCCAGTGGCATTGCTCCGGCGCAAATGAGTGAAACCCGCCTGATCCATGGCTTCCACGCGATAACGGCCCGATTGCGCCGTTCGCCGGAATCGTTCAAGGACATTCACGTCGCGGGGGAACGCCACGACCAGCGCATGCGGGATCTGCTGAAACTGGCCGATGCGGCGGGGGTGCGCGTGATTGCCACCGATGCCGCGCGGCTGGATGGCATGGTGGGCGGTGCGCGGCATCAGGGCGTCGTCGCCCGCGTCGACTCAACCGAGCGTTACCTGACGCTGGATGATGTCATGGCGACGCTGTCGGGGCCGGCCCTGTTGCTGGTGCTCGACGGCGTCACCGATCCGCACAATCTTGGCGCATGTCTGCGCGTGGCGGATGCGGCAGGCGCGCACGCGGTGGTGGCGCCCAAGGACCGTGCCTGCGGGCTCAATGCGACGGCCATCAAGGTGGCCAGCGGCGCGGCGGAGACGGTGCCTTACCTCATGGTCACCAATCTCGCCCGCAGCCTGCGCGCCTTGCAGGAAGCGGGCGTCTGGGTGGTGGGGGCGGCCGGCGAGGCCGAAAAGGACATCTACGCCGCGGACCAGCGCGGTCCTCTCGCTTGGGTCTTGGGCGCCGAAGGCGGCGGTCTGCGACGGCTGACTCGCGACACTTGCGACGAATTGGCGCGCATACCGATGGTCGGCAGCGTCGAAAGCCTCAACGTATCGGTTGCCGCGGGTATTTGCCTGTTCGAGACGCGCCGGCAGCGCGCGCGGTCGGACGGCTGACCGCGCCGCCTACCAGGAAGAACTTACCAGAACTTCCACCAAGGCTTGGCGTCGCCGCTGCCGTCCGGCTTGAAGTAGCGGCTGTTGGGGAAGTTGGCGCGCATCACGCGTTCCGCGTCGTCACGCAGATCCTTCATGTCCAGGGCATCGTAGGACTTGATCAGGATCAGCAGCGCATCCTCGCGGGCGGGCGAGTCCGGGTAGGCCTTGATGGTCGCTTGCGCCCGATTCGCCGCAGCGATGTAGGCACCGCGGCGCAGGTAATAGCGGGCAACGTGCACTTGGTGGGCGGCCATGGCGTTGACGAGGTAGTTCAGACGTTGGGTCGAGTCGGCGGCGTAGCGGCTTTCCGGAAAGCGGGTGACGAGTTCCTTGAACGTGTCGAACGACTCGCGCGCCGCCTTGGGGTCGCGTTCGGTCAAGTCCTGGTTGCCGAGCATGCCGAGCAGTCCGAGGTCCTCGTTGAAGTTGATCAGGCCTTTCAGGTAATAGGCGTAGTCGACGTTCGGGTGGTTCGGGTGCAGGCGGATGAAACGGTCGCATGCCGAGATGGCGGAGGCCGTTTCGCCCTGCTTGAAGTGGGCGTAGGCAACTTCAAGCTGGGCCTGCTGGGCATAACGTCCGAACGGATAGCGAGCCTCGAGCTTTTCAAAGTACTTGACGGCCTTGTCGTAGGCGCCATCGCCCATCGCGCTGCGCGCTTCGGAGTACAACTTGTTGGCCGACCAGCCCAGGGTCTCGTCCTGTTCCTCCGGTAGCAGGCCGCAGCCGGCCAAACCCAGTGCGATCATCAACAAAAGCGGGGCAAGCAGAGCGGCTAAACTACGCATGATGAGCACCAGAGAAACGGATGCGGCCGATTATAGCCCAGCGGTCACGGCCATTCCGGCCAGCTGCGCCGGCCTGAGGCTTGACGCGGCGCTGGCGCGCTTGTTCCCGGCGCATTCGCGCAGCCGCTGGCAGGCCTGGATGAAAGAAGGGCGCGTGACGCTGGACGACGCGCCGGCCGATGCCAGCCGCAAGGTGTTGGGCGGGGAAATGGTGCGCGTCGGGGCATTGCCGCCGCCCGCCGAAACCAACGTGACGGCGGAAGCGATCGCGCTGAACATCGTTTACGAGGACCAGCATCTCCTCGTCATCGACAAACCCGCCGGACTGGTGGTGCATCCCGGCAGCGGCAATTGGTCGGGAACCCTGATGAATGCCTTGCTGCACCACGCGCCGCAATTGGCCGGCGTGCCGCGCGCCGGCATCGTTCATCGACTGGACAAGGAAACCAGCGGACTGCTGGTGGTGGCGAGGACATTGGCGGCGCAGACCGAGCTCGTGCGCCAGTTGCAGGCGCGCAGCGTCAAGCGCCACTATCTGGCGCTGGTGCATGGGCTGGTGCCGCGAGGCGGCTTGGTGGATGCGCCGATCGGGCGGCATCCCGTGCAGCGAACGAAGATGGCGGTGGTCCGCCTCGGCAACGGCGCGCGCGAAGCGCGCACCCATTACGAGGTGCGCGAGCGATTCGCCGCCGCCACGCTGCTCGAATGCCGCCTGGAAACCGGACGCACGCACCAGATCCGCGTGCATATGGCCTCGATCGGCCATCCCCTGGTCGGCGATCCCGTCTACGGCAAGCGCAAGACCACCACCTCGAACGGCGTAGGCCTCGACGATTTCCGGCGGCAGGCGCTGCATGCCTGGCGGCTGGCCTTGGCGCATCCGGCCAGCGGGGTCGGGATGGATTGGGAATCGCCGTTGCCGGCAGATTTTTCCGGCTTGCTGGCGGCGTGCCGCCATGGCTGACTTTCTCATCCCCGACTGGCCGGCGCCGACGAACGTTCGCGCCTTCGCGACCACGCGCGCCCATGGCAATCTGGCCGACCATGTCGCTTACGAAAAGTCAGCCGTGGCGGCACGCCGCGCCGAATTGCGCCGGCACCTGCCCGGCGAACCGGTCTGGCTGTCCCAGGTCCATGGCACGCGTTGCGTCGAAGCCGAGGCGTCGGCGCCCGGCGTCGAGGCCGATGCTTCGGTGGCGCGCACGCCCGGCGTCGTCTGCGCTGTGCTCTCCGCCGATTGCCTGCCCATCCTGCTATGCGACGAGGCGGGGTGCGCAGTGGGCGCCGTCCATGCCGGCTGGCGCGGCCTGGCCGCCGGCGTGCTGGAGGCGGCCGTGGCGGCCATGGCGATTCCCGGCGAGCGTCTGCTCGCCTGGCTCGGTCCGGCCATTGGTCCGACGGCTTTCGAAGTGGGGGACGAGGTGCGCGCGGCCTTCGTCACGGACGATCCGGCTGCCGCCGATGCCTTCGTCGCAGGGCGGCCGGGCAAGTGGGGATGCGATCTTTATGCGCTCGCGCGACGTCGCTTGAGGGCGCGGGGCGTCGAGCGCGTCTTTGGCGGCCATTTCTGCACTTTTTCAGAAGCCGGACGCTTTTATTCCTATCGCCGCGAAGGCGTGACGGGGCGCATGGCGAGCCTGATCTGGACCGTATAATCAATCGATGACTACTCTGACCTGGATCGTCGGCTCAGCCATCGTCGGCGGTCTCCTTTCCGTGCTCGTGGCCGCGGTGTTTGCCTTCAGGGTGCGTACCTCCTGGGTGCCGATGCTGGTCAGCTTAGCCATTGGCGCCCTGTTGGGGGCCGCATTTCTCGAGGTATTGCCGCAAGCCATCATCGGCAGCGGCGACGCCACTACCACCAGCACCATCGTCCTGGCCGGCATTCTGGGCTTTTTCGTGCTGGAAAAACTGGTGCTTTGGCGCCACTGCCACATCGAGTCCTGCGAAGGCCACGAACCGCATGGCCACGGCGGCTACGATGGGGGGCGCAGCGGCCTGATGATCCTGGTCGGCGACACTTTCCACAATTTTGTGGATGGGGTTTTGATCGCCGCTGCTTTCATGGAAGATCCGCGCCTCGGGCTCATTACGGCTGTGGCCATCATCGCTCACGAGATCCCGCAGGAAGTGGGCGATTTCCTGATTCTCCTGCACTCGGGGTATTCGAAGGCGCGCGCCCTGGTCTACAACTTGCTGTCGAGTCTTGCCATGCTCGCCGGCGGCCTGTTGGCGTGGTTCGCGCTGACGACGGCGCAGGGCGCCATACCGCATCTGCTGGCGCTGGCTGCCGCCAGCATGATCTACGTCGCGGTGGCGGACCTGATTCCGGGCTTGCACAAGCGTCCCGAACTCGGGGCGACGCTTCAACAGGTGCTATTGATCAGCGCCGGCATCGCCATCATCGTTGTCACCCATCATCTGGTCGAGGGGTTCGGTCCCTCCTGACCGACGCAATCGAGCCGGAAAGCCGCACAGCCAAAGCAGCAGGGCCAGGGGCAGCAGGCCGTATAAGGAAAACGTAAGGATTCCGGCGGTAACATTCGGCTCGGTCAACGCCATCAGCGCGGCAACGTAAATCCAGGCGATCGCGATGATGTGCATGGCCCGGATTATAGAAACCGCAGCGTTTGCCGAAACCAGAAGCGTACAATGCTGCAATGCAAAATCGGATTCGCCTCGCAACGGTCCGCAATTGCGATTCAACAGATCTCAAGCGCGCCTGGCTTCGCCGACAACGATCGGTGCGGGGCGCCGGAAAGGAGAGTGCATGTCGTCAGCTCCGGACGTTAGGTCCATCAAGGCGTGGATGGAAGCCTGGCAGCCGCAGGGCGATGTCCTGACTGCGCTGCAAAGCGAATGGCGCGAGCGCCATGCCGCCCTTTGGCAGGCCATGCTGGCCCGCCGCGAAGGCGATGCTTCGCCGACGATCGCGCCCGCCGAGCCCGGCGATCGCCGTTTCGATCATCCGGCCTGGACGGAAAGCCCGATCTTCGATTACTTGCGCCAAGCCTATCGCATCAACGCCGATTACCTCAAGAAGGCCGCCGAGGCAGCGCCAGTGGCCGAGGGCCAGGCCAAGGACCGTTTGCGTTTCGTCACCCGTCAGTTCGTCGATGCGATGGCGCCCTCCAATTTCATCGCCACCAACCCCGAATTCGTCCAAAAAGCCATCGAAACCGAGGGTCAGAGCATCACCCAAGGCATCCAGAACCTGATCGCCGACCTCGAGAAGGGGCGCATCTCGATGACCGACGAGTCGCGCTTCGAGGTCGGTCGCAATCTGGCGATCACGCCGGGCGCGGTGGTCTATGAAAACGAGCTGATGCAGTTGATCCAATACGCGCCCCTCACCGACAAGGTTGCCAAGCGGCCTTTCGTCATGGTGCCGCCCTGCATCAACAAGTACTACATCCTTGATCTGCAGCCCGAGAACTCCTTCGTTCGCTACGCGGTGGAGCAGGGCCACACGGTGTTCCTCGTGTCATGGCGCAACGCCAAGGCCGAACAGGGCCACCTGACCTGGGATGACTACATCGAACAAGGCGTGCTGACGGCGTTCGGCGTCGCCAAGGACATTTGCGGCGTCGACCAGGTCAATGCGCTCGGTTTCTGCGTCGGCGGCACCATCATCAGTTCGGCGCTGGCCGTGATGCGGGCGCGCGGCGGCAATGACGTCGCATCGCTGACGCTCTTGACCACGCTGCTGGATTTTTCCGGACCGGGCGAGCTCGGCTGCTTCATCGACGAGGCCTCCGTCGTCGCGCGCGAGAACACCATCGGCAAGGGTGGCCTGTTGACCGGCCGGGAGCTGTCGACCGTCTTTTCCGCGCTGCGCGCCAACGATCTGATCTGGCAGTACGTGGTCGGCAACTACATGAAAGGCATCACGCCACCGCCTTTCGATCTCCTGTACTGGAATTCCGATTCCACCAATCTGCCGGGACCGTTCGCCGCCTGGTACCTGCGCAACATGTATCTTGAAAACAATCTGCGCATTCCCGGCAAGCTCGCCATGTGCGGCGTCAAGGCCGATCTCGGCAAGGTCGACATGCCGGTATTCATCCTCGCCACCCGCGAGGACCACATTGTGCCCTGGCAGAGCTCGTACCTTGGCCGCGCCTTGCTGGGGGGCAAGACCACGTTCGTGCTCGGTGCCTCCGGCCATATTGCCGGCGTCATCAATCCGGCCGCCAAGAACAAGCGCGGTTACTGGATCAACGACAGCGAAGCGGCGAGCGCCGACGAGTGGCTGGCCGGCGCCACCGAAGTCAAGGGCAGTTGGTGGCCGCGCTGGGCAGAATGGTTGAAGTCGTTCGGCGGCGGTGAGACGCCGGTGCGCGGTCGTTTGGGCAGCAAGGCGTATCCGGCCGGAGAGCCGGCGCCCGGCCGCTATGTCAAGGAAAAGGCAGCATAACAACGCAGCATCCTACGAGGAGGAGTCAAAATGCAACGAGTGGCACTGGTAACAGGCGGCATGGGCGGTCTCGGCGAGGCCATTTGCATCAAGTTGGCGGCGCTGGGCGACAAGGTGGTGACCACCTACAGTCCGAACAACAAGACGGCGCAGGAATGGCTGCGCAAGATGAACGACATGGGCTTCGGCTTCAAGGCCTATGCCTGTGACGTCACCGATTTTGATTCCTGCAGCGCCTGCGTCGATCAGGTGACCAAGGATCTCGGCCCGGTCGATGTGCTGGTCAACAACGCCGGCATCACGCGCGACATGACCTTCAAGAAGATGACCAAGGCGGACTGGGACGCGGTGATGCATACCAACCTCGACTCGGTGTTCAACATGACCAAGCAGGTCATGGACAGCATGGTCGACCGCGGCTGGGGCCGCGTGATCAATATTTCGTCGGTGAACGGCACCAAGGGCGCCTTCGGCCAGACCAACTACGCGGCGGCCAAGTCCGGCATGCACGGTTTCACCAAGTCGCTGGCGCTGGAAGTGGCCAAAAAAGGCGTGACGGTGAACACCATATCGCCGGGCTATATCGGCACCAAGATGGTCATGGCGATTCCGCAGGAAGTGCTCGATTCGAAGATCCTGCCGCAGATACCGATGTCGCGGCTCGGCAAGCCGGAGGAAGTCGCCGGTCTGGTGGCCTATCTGGCTTCCGAGGAGGCGGCCTTCGTCAATGGCGCCAATATTTCCATCAATGGCGGTCAGCACATGTCCTAGGTCTTCGCGACCCGGACAGGTCGGCCGCCTTTTTTCAGTAAAGGAGTAGTAAAAATGACTCAACGCGTAGCTCTCGTCACCGGCGCCATGGGCGGTCTCGGCACTGCCATCTGCCAGGCGTTCGCGAAGGATGGCTACAAGGTCGTGGCGGCCTACCACCCTCAGTTCGACAACAAGGACGAATGGCTGAAGGAAATGGCGGCGGCGGGCTTCAAGGACTTCGCCTGCGTCGCCGGCGACGTGTCCAATATCGACGACTGCAAGAAGATGGTCGCCGATGCCGAAGCCGCCGCGGGGCCCGTGGATATTCTCGTCAATAACGCCGGCATCACGCGCGACCGCTTTTTCGCCAAGATGGACAAGGATCAGTGGGACGCGGTGATCTCCACCAACCTCACCAGCCTGTTCAACATGACCAAGCAAGTGGCGGCGAAAATGGCCGAGCGCGGCTGGGGACGCGTCATCAACATCGCGTCCGTGAATGGCGTCAAGGGCCAGGCCGGCCAGACCAATTACTCGGCTGCCAAGGCCGGCGTGATCGGCTTCAGCAAGGCGCTGGCCCAGGAAGTGGCCACCAAGGGCGTCACGGTCAATGCCATCGCGCCCGGCTATGTCGCCACCAAGATGGTCATGGCCATCCGCGAGGATGTGCTGAAGGGCATCATCGATTCGATCCCCATGAAGCGCCTGGCCAAGCCGGAGGAGATCGGTGCCCTGTGCTCCTATCTCGCCTCCGAGCCGGCGGGCTACATGACCGGCGCGACGCTGAACATCAACGGCGGCCTGCACTTCCAGTAAGCGTCAGTGGCGGCGGCACGCCACGACCGGCAACCCCCCCCCCGCTTAGGTCGGGGGGTTTGCTTATATAATTGCTGCACTGCCACGATCTGGTGGCTGGGGAGATCGCCGTGGCCGAGCAAGTCAGACTGATCAAGAAATACCCGAACCGCCGCCTCTACGACACGCGGACCAGCACCTATATCACGCTGGTCGATGTCAAGGATCTGGTGCTCAAGCACGAGGAATTCCAGGTGTTGGACGCCAAGTCCGGCGAGGACCTGACGCGCAGCATCCTGTTGCAGATCATCCTCGAGGAAGAAGCGGCCGGCGCGCCGATGTTCTCCTCCGACGTGCTTTCGCACATGATCCGTTTCTATGGCAATGCCATGCAGGGCATGATGGGCCAGTATCTCGAGAACAACATCAAGGCTTTCACCGACATGCAGAAGAAGCTGCAGGATCAGGCGCGGCATCTGTATGGTGACAACGCCTCGATGAGCAAGGAGCTCTGGTCGCAATTCCTCAGTTTTCAGGGGCCCGCCATGCAGAGCATGATGGGGGCCTATGTCGAGCAAAGCGCCAAGATGTTCCAGCAAATGCAGGACAACATGCAGGAACAGACCCGCAAGCTTTTTTCAGGTTTCCAGTTTCCCGGTTATCCCTCGGGCTCGGCCGACAAGGCCGGCGAAAAGAAATAAGTGACTCGGCGCAAACAGGCGCCCACGGTCGGCTTCGTCTCGCTCGGCTGCCCCAAGGCGACGGTTGATGCCGAGATCATCCTGACCCGGCTGCGCACCGAAGGTTACGAGCTTTCCTCCTCCTACGACGGCGCCGATCTGGTGATCGTCAATACCTGCGGCTTCATCGATGCCGCCGTCGAAGAATCGCTCGAAACGATCGGCGAGGCGCTGGACGAGAACGGCAAGGTGATCGTCACCGGCTGCCTCGGCGCCAAGGGCAACATTGTCCGCGCCACGCATCCCAAGGTGCTCGCCGTCACGGGGCCGCATGCGGCGTCCGAGGTGATGGCGGCGGTGCACCAACACCTGCCGCCTCTGTCGCCCAATGAGCATGATCCGTTCGTCGATCTTGTTCCGCCGCAGGGCATCAAGCTCACGCCCGAGCACTACGCCTATCTGAAGATCTCCGAGGGCTGCAATCATCGTTGCAGTTTCTGCATCATTCCCAGCCTGCGCGGCGACTTGGTCAGCCGGCCGATCGGCGAAATCGTCCACGAGGCCGAGAAACTGGTCGAGGCGGGCGTCAAGGAATTGCTGATCGTCTCGCAGGACACCAGCGCCTACGGCGTCGATGTCAAATACCGCACCGGCTTCGTCGGCGGCCGGCCGGTGAAGACGAAGCTCGTGGACCTTGCCCGCGAGCTCGGTCTGTTGGGCGTCTGGGTGCGCATGCACTACGTCTATCCGTATCCGAACGTGGACGAACTGCTGCCGCTGATGGCTGAAGGGAAAATCCTGCCCTACCTGGATGTACCCTTGCAGCATGCCAGCCCGCGCATCCTCAAGTTGATGAAGCGGCCCGGCGACATCGAGAAGACGCTCGATCGCATCGCCGCCTGGCGCACCGTGGTGCCACGGCTGACGATCCGCTCGACGTTCATCACCGGCTTTCCCGGCGAGACCGAGCAGGAATTCGACCAACTCTTGCAGTTTCTCGATGCTGCCGAACTCGAGCGCGTCGGTTGCTTCGCCTATTCGCCGGTCGAGGGCGCCAGCGCCAACGCGCTGCCCGGCGCGCTGCCCGAGGCGGTCCGCGAGGAGCGACGCGCACGCTTGATGGCGCATCAGGAGGACATCAGCACGCGACGCCTGGAGCAGCGCATCGGCCAGACCATCGAGGTGCTGGTCGACGATGTCGACGACGAGGGCGCCATCGCCCGCTCCAGTGCCGATGCGCCGGAAATCGACGGCGTGGTCTACGTCACCGACGGCCATGAGCTCGAGATCGGCCAGTTCGCCACGGTGACGGTCACCGATTGCGACGTACACGATCTTTTCGCCACGCTGGCATGAAACCGACGATCGGTCTGGCGCTCGGCAGCGGTTCGGCGCGCGGCTGGGCCCACATCGGCGTCATCCGCGCGCTGGAAGAGGCCGGCATCCGTCCGGATGTGCTCTGCGGCTGCTCCGTGGGCGCGCTGGTCGGTGCTGCGTATGCCGACGGCGATCTGGCGGCGCTCGAGCGTTGGGTGTCGGGATTGGCCTGGAAAGACGTGGTCGGGTTGCTCGACCTCAGCTTGGCCGGCGGTTTGCTGAAGGGCGACAAGCTGATCGCCTTCTTCGAACGCCATTTCGTCGACAAGGAATTTTCGGCGCTGCCGCTGCCGTTCGCCTGCGTCGCCACCGATCTGGCCAATGGTCGCGAAGTCTGGCTGCGCGAAGGTTCGGTGGCGGCGGCGGTGCGCGCTTCGATCGCGCTGCCGGGATTGTTCGCGCCGGTCAATAACGCTGACCGGCTGCTGGTCGATGGCGGCCTGGTCAATCCGGTGCCGGTCTCCTTGTGTCGCGCCCTGGGCGCCGACGTCGTCATCGCGGTCGATCTCGGCTCGGACATCGTCGGCAGTTCGCTCCGGCGCGATCCGGATGCAGCTGCGTGCCAGGGACCGGACTGGTCAGACCGGCTGCGGGCCAGCCTCGGCCTCAAGCGCGACCCTGACATGCCGTCGCTGGTCGGGGTGCTGTCGACCAGCATTCACATCATGCAGACGCGCATCGCCCGTAGCCGCCTGGCCGGCGAGCCGGCCGACGTGCTGGTGGCGCCGCGCCTTGCCCATCTCGGGTTGATGGATTTTCACCGGGCGAGCGAAGCGATTTCGGAGGGCATCGCGGCGGTGAAGCGGATGCTGCCGGCCATCGAGTATGCGCTGAATCCATGAGCAAGCTGATCGACTCCCTGAAAGCCGTCGTCGGCGCCGGGCACGTGCTGACCGGCATCGATGCCGCGCCGTTCGCGACCGACTGGCGTGGCCGTTACAGCGGCACCTCCTTGGCCATAGTCAGTCCTGGCGATACGCCGGAAGTGGCCGAGGTGGTGCGCCTGTGCGCGCAGGCCGGCGCCGCCATCGTGCCGCAGGGCGGCAATACCGGCTTGTGCGGCGGCGCGACGCCGATCGCCGGCGAAGTCGTGGTCAGCCTGCGCCGGCTCCGGCGCGTACGCGATGTCGATGTCGCCAACAACACCATCACCGTCGAAGCCGGCTGCACGTTGTTCGAAGTGCAGGAAGCCGCGAAACGGGCCGATCGGCTTTTTCCCTTGTCGCTGGCGGCGGAAGGCACGGCGACCATTGGCGGCAATCTGTCCACCAATGCCGGCGGCGTGCAGGTATTGCGCTACGGTAACGCCCGGGAGCTTTGCCTCGGCCTGGAAGTCGTGTTGGCGGACGGCCGCATCTGGAACGGCTTGCGCGGCCTGCGCAAGGACAATACCGGTTACGACCTGAAGCACCTGTTCATCGGCGCCGAAGGCACGCTCGGCCTGATCACCGCCGCGGTCCTGAAGCTCTTTTCGCGGCCGCGCAGCGTGGCCACGGCCTGGGCGAGCGTGCCGACACCCGAGGCCGCCGTGATCCTGCTGACGCGGCTGCGCGAGAAGATCGGCGGGCGCATCACCGCGTTCGAACTGGTCGGCCGGCCGGCGCTCGATCTCGTGCTCAAGCACATTCCCGGCAGCCGCGATCCGCTGCCGCTGTCCTCGCCGTGGCAGGTGCTCGTCGAGCTTTCGGACACCATGGCCGGCGATATCGCGGCCGCCCTCGAAGACGTCCTGGCCGAAGCCATCGTCGCGCGCGTGGCGGCAGACGCCGCCATCGCCCGGAACGAAAAACAGGCGCAGGCATTCTGGGCGCTGCGCGAGAACATCTCCGAGGCACAGAAAATCGAAGGCGTTTCGATCAAGCACGATATTTCGCTGCCGGTGTCGCGAATTCCCGAGTTCATCGAGCGCTGCGACGCCGCCCTGGCATCGGCCTTCCCCGGCGTGCGCATCGTGTGCTTCGGCCATCTCGGCGATGGCAACCTGCATTACAACCAGTCGAAGCCGCAAGCGCAGGACAACGACGCCTTCATCGGCCAGACGGCGGCTGTCAATCGCATCGTGCACGATCTCGTCGCCGAACTCGGCGGTTCGATTTCCGCCGAGCACGGCCTGGGGCAACTCAAGCGCCAGGAGATCCTTCGCTACAAGAGCGAGGTCGAGATGGACCTGATGCGCAAGGTCAAGCAGGCTCTTGATCCGCGCGGACGGATGAATCCCGGCAAGGTGCTCTAAAAAGTTTGCGGCACGGCTTTACAGTCCAGGCGGCGATCCATATAATGCGCGCTCTCTTGTGGGGGTATAGCTCAGCTGGGAGAGCGCTTGCATGGCATGCAAGAGGTCAGCGGTTCGATCCCGCTTACCTCCACCACCAGACACACAGACTTTCGAGTTCCACCTCGGGTCCCCAGAGTGGCTGGATCGAGGTAGATTCCCTCGATTAGGGTTCCGATGAAATCTTTCAGATGGTCACGATCCAATGTGGCCATGTCGTCGGCCAGCGCATCCAGCATCTTGCGGACGTCGTTTTCCTGAATTGCTGCCAAGGCTTTGGCGCGACCAGCTTCCTCTATCAGCTGGACCAAGCGCTGCTGGATATCGGCACGAGTCACCTCCAGCTCTTCCAGTCGCCGCAGTAACGGGCCTGGAGCACTGGTCTCCTCAACCAGGTTCGTCAACTTCTTCATGCGGATGTCGGTATCGCGCAGCTCATTCTGTAGCCCACGAATTTCCTGGCCGTCGCTGGGCTGCTGAGCAGCCCGTGCCTTTTCGGTCATGGTCGCTACCATCAGGTCGCTGCGGATATCGATGGCAACCTGCTGCAATACCGCCTCCTCGAGAATGGAGGATCGGATATTGGCTTTGCCGATTCGATAGTTCCCTGAATTGCCGTGCCATGCCTGCCCGTCCGGGGTGAGCACCTTGCCTGCCAGCAGGTAATCCGAGATGCGGGCCCGGGGAGCGCGTGATTCGCGTGCCGTCTCCAGCCGGGCCAGAATGGCCAGAGCCGTGTCCTCGGTAATCAGCGCTGGATGCGTATCGCGTTGCATGATCCACTCGGATCGGGGACGCCTGCGGCCAGCACCGACTTCCTCCTTGCCCCTGTGCATGTTCCATACCGTGTGGCCGGCGTAGGTCAGCGCTGACCATTCGAGATGCGACAAGGTGCTCTTGGCCAGCTCGATCCCGAGTTCATCGGCCAGTCGGCTGCCATTCTTGTTCAGTGCGCGGCCCTGCAGCCATTTGGCAATCTTCGGGCCGGCAACAGAATCCAGGTCGAGACGACTCTTGGTCACTGCTTGGCCGTCGCGAATCTGGCCCGTGTCGATGGAAATCAGGCGATAACCATAGGGCGCACGCCCTCCGGCGCGAAATCCCTGGCGAACATTCTCGGCCATGCCGGCGAGCCCCTTCTCCCGGCTCATTAGGCTGTGGACTTCATCCATCGCCTGCAACACGCTGTCCAGAATTACCTGGGAGATCGGATCAACCTCGGGAACCTTGGCGAAGATGATCTCGACGCCGAGTTTCTTGCACTCGTGGCGAAATGCCTCGGCGATATAGCGGCGGCGTCCAATGCGGCTGGTGTCGTAGATCAGTATCGCCGACCAGGTTCGCTCCCGTGCCTTGAGTTCACGCAGCATCTGCTGAAATCCGGGACGGTCCGTGTCCTTGCCGGATTCGACGGCATCGGTAAATTCAGCCGTGACGATGAGATTCCGGCTTTTCGCGAGATCCAGGAGATCGTGACGCTGTGCTTGGATCGAGATCGCGCTGCGGTCCTTCGATGATCGGCAATAGAGGGCTGCTTGTCTTGGCATGGTAGTCGAGAATCAGTGCAACGGCCGCTTCGGCGACAACGGCCGGATCCGGTGAATTGATACTGCGAATCGTCAGTGGCAGGCGTGCCATCTGTCAGGATCCAGCATAACGCAGAGTGGCGAAACTGCAAGCGAGCCCCCTGCACTGATGGCGCGGGAAGGGCATTCGTCGCCAGAAATTCCGCTGATCTGTGTCGTCCGTTGCATAGTACGGCATTGAACGCGACGCCGAGGGGGCCCGGATTTTGAAATGCG
>JAGVUA010000135.1 GCA_019136545.1 Betaproteobacteria bacterium | reverse complement strand
CGACAGCACCGTCGTGATCGCCGCCGTCAACGTCGTCTTGCCATGGTCCACGTGACCAATCGTCCCCACATTCACATGCGGCTTCGTACGCTCAAACTTGCCTTTTGCCATGATTCGCTTCCTTTAAAGAACGATGTTACTTCTTGTTGATAATCGCTTCAGCGACGTTCTTGGGCGCCTCTGAATAGTGCTTGAATTCCATTGAGTAGGTTGCCCGCCCCTGAGTCAGAGATCGCAGTTGCGTCGAGTAACCGAACATCTCGGCTAGAGGAACTTCCGCCTTGATGACCTTAATACCGCCAGGAAGATCATCCATGCCCTGGACCATGCCGCGACGTCCCGAGAGATCGCCCATGACGTTACCCATGAAGTCCTCGGGCGTTTCCACCTCGACCGCCATCATCGGCTCGAGCAAAACCGGGCTGGACTTGCGCATTGCATCCTTGAAGGCTATCGATCCCGCCATCTTGAAGGCGTTTTCGTTCGAATCAACCTCATGATAAGAGCCGTCGAACAGCGTAACCTTCACATCAACCACCGGGAACCCAGCCAAGACACCGTTGGGCAGAGTGTCTTCAATCCCTTTGTTAACCGCGGGTATGTACTCACGTGGCACCGTGCCGCCCTTGATGGCATCGACGAACTCGTAACCCTTGCCCGTCTCGTTCGGCTCCAGCTTGATCCAAACATGACCATACTGACCACGACCACCCGATTGCTTGACAAACTTACCTTCCTGCTCGGCCGACTTGCGGATGGTTTCGCGATAGGCAACCTGGGGTGCCCCGACATTTGCCTCGACGCCGAATTCCCGGCGCATGCGATCAACGATGATTTCAAGATGCAATTCACCCATGCCTGAAATAATCGTCTGACCGGACTCCTCGTCGGTACGGACACGGAAGGAGGGGTCTTCCTGAGCCAGGCGCCCAAGCGCGATACCCATCTTTTCCTGGTCGCTCTTCGTCTTCGGCTCGACCGCAACGTGGATTACCGGCTCCGGGAATTCCATCCGCTCAAGAATGATCGGCTTGTCGACAGCCGACAGCGTATCTCCGGTAATCGCCTCCTTGAGACCAACTGCGGCTGCGATATCACCAGCATAGACCTCCTTGATTTCCTCACGCTGATTGGCGTGCATCTGCAGGATTCGACCGATCCGCTCCTTGCGCTGCTTGACCGGGTTGTAAATGGTGTCGCCAGACTTCATGACCCCGGAATAAACACGGAAGAACGTCAGCTGACCGACATACGGATCGGTCATGATCTTGAAAGCCAAGCTGGCGAAAGGCTCGGTATCCGCTGCCTTCCGCTCGCCCTCGCTGCCATCCTCGAGTTCACCTTTGACTGGAGGAATATCGATGGGCGACGGCATCAATTCAATGACAGCGTCAAGCATGGCCTGCACGCCTTTATTCTTGAATGCAGACCCACAGAGCATGGGGACGATTTCGCTGGCGATGGTACGCTGACGCAGCGCCTTCTTGATTTCATCCTCGGAGAGATCGCCCTCATCGAGATACTTGTTCATCAAGTCCTCGGATGCCTCGGCAGCAACCTCGAGCATCTTTTCGCGCCACTCCTTCGCAGTGGCGACCAATTCGCTGGGAATGTCCGTATACTCGAACTTGGTCCCCTGGCTCTCCTCATCCCAAAGAATGGCCTTCATTTTGACCAAGTCGACGACGCCCCTGAAGTTTTCCTCCGCACCAATGGGAATCTGGATCGGAATCGGATTAGCTTTCAGGCGTTCACGCATCTGGTCGTGAACGCGAAAGAAATTGGCGCCAGTACGGTCCATCTTGTTGACAAAGGCCAGGCGCGGCACGCCGTACTTGTTGGCTTGACGCCAGACCGTCTCGGACTGCGGCTGAACGCCGCCAACCGCGCAATAAACCATGCAGGCGCCATCCAAGACGCGCATCGAGCGTTCCACCTCGATGGTGAAATCCACGTGGCCCGGGGTATCGATGATATTCACCCGATGCTCGGGGAAGTTCATCGCCATGCCCTTCCAGAAGCATGTCGTCGCGGCCGAAGTGATCGTGATACCGCGCTCCTGCTCCTGCTCCATCCAGTCCATGGTCGCGGCGCCGTCATGGACTTCGCCAATTTTGTGATTAACGCCGGTGTAGAAAAGAATACGCTCGGTTGTCGTCGTCTTGCCAGCGTCAATATGAGCCGAGATACCGATGTTTCGATAGCGCTCGATGGGGGTCTTGCGGGCCACTTTGTTTACCTGCCTTATCTAAGCCAAACCGCCTTGGTTCTCACCGACAAGGAGAGACGCCAAAGCGGTAACGGGGAAAACCGCGCGAATCCAGTCGCGCGACAGCTTTCAGAACCTAAAGTGAGAGAACGCCTTGTTGGCTTCCGCCATACGATGAACTTCCTCGCGTCGCTTCATCGCGGCACCACGTCCCTCGGATGCCTCGAGTAATTCGCTTGCAAGGCGTTGCCCCATAGACTTTTCGCTGCGTTTGCGCGCAGCCTCGCGCAGCCAGCGCATTGAAAGCGCCATTCGACGCGACGGACGAACCTCAACGGGAACTTGATAGTTCGCACCGCCGACCCGCCGACTCTTGACCTCAACAATAGGCTTGACGTTGTTGACGGCCAAAGAGAAGACCTCCAGCGGATCCTTGCCACTCTTGGCCTTGATCTGATCGAAGGCGCCATAGATGATGCGCTCGGCCACCGACTTCTTGCCACTGGTCATCAGCACATTGACGAACTTGGAAACATCAACACTGCCGAACTTGGGATCTGGCAGGATGTCACGCTTGGGGACTTCACGACGACGAGGCATGTGTTTCGACCTTCCAACCTAAATGTAGTTGTGGTGTAGGTGTTGACCTAGGCTTGCTTTGGCCGCTTGGAACCGTATTTGGAACGAGCCTGCTTGCGATCCTTGACGCCCTGGGTATCAAGGCTGCCACGAACGATGTGATAACGGACACCTGGCAAATCCTTGACGCGCCCACCGCGAATCAGTACCACCGAGTGCTCTTGCAGGTTGTGACCCTCACCGCCAATATACGAGATCACTTCAAAACCATTGGTAAGGCGTACTTTAGCGACCTTACGAAGCGCGGAGTTGGGCTTCTTGGGAGTGGTGGTGTATACACGCGTACACACTCCCCGCTTAGCCGGGCTTC
This sequence comes from Betaproteobacteria bacterium, assembly GCA_019136545.1. Taxonomy (GTDB): domain Bacteria; phylum Pseudomonadota; class Gammaproteobacteria; order Burkholderiales; family Rhodocyclaceae; genus Fen-999. Next base: position 13,227 of record JAGVUA010000135.1, on the reverse strand, counting down.
CTCCAAGCGCAGGGACTTTGCTCTTACTTACAGGGGCTTGACGGCCCTTGCGCACTAACTGATTGATAGTCGGCATGTCATATTTCCAAGATATGCTAAACGCTGGCCAAGGGCTTACACGAACCTAGCCGTAGCCAGTAGCCAAGCACAAAGGAGCGGGATTGTATTGTCAGCGGGAGTAGGCGTCAACCAGTTTGAGCTTCTTCTGCGCTCGGCACCATCTCCGCCGGCAAATCAAACAGGCCTTTTGCCATGTCCCCGCCCTTCGACTGCATTCGACGGGTTCTATGGTAGGCAAGCCCAGTGCCGGCCGGGATCAAGCGGCCCACGATGACGTTCTCCTTCAGACCACGCAGATCGTCGCGCTTACCCATGATCGCCGCCTCAGTCAGCACTCGCGTAGTCTCCTGGAACGACGCGGCCGAAATAAACGAATCCGTTGACAAACTGGCCTTCGTAATGCCCAGCAAAATATTATCGAATTCCGCTGGTCGCTTGCCCTCTGCCCTGAGCCGATCGTTTTCATCCAATACCTCGGAACGCTCGACCTGTTCCTCGCGTATGAATTTCGAGTCTCCCGCTTCCGTGATGACAACCCGGCGCAACATCTGTCGAACAATAACTTCGATATGCTTATCGTTGATTTTGACGCCCTGAAGACGATAAACGTCCTGAACCTCGTCGATGATGTAACGCGCGAGTTCCTCAACACCCTTCAGGCGAAGAATATCGTGAGGATCGGCGGGCCCATCGACGATAATTTCGCCTTTGTTCACGACTTGGCCATCGTGGGCCATGACATGCTTATCCTTCGGGATCAAATACTCGTGTGCCGTTCCTTCCGGCTCTGTTATCACGAGCCGCTGCTTGCCCTTGGTATCCTTCCCAAAACTCACTGTACCGGTAACCTCGGCGAGCAAGCCGGCATCCTTCGGCGAACGCGCTTCGAACAATTCCGCAACCCGCGGTAGGCCCCCGGTGATGTCCCGAGTCTTGGCCGACTCCTGCGGAATGCGCGCTAGCACATCCCCCACGGCAGCCATCTGGCCATCCCGTACCGTGATGATCGAACCCACCTGGAAAGTAATGGCAACGGCGTGATCAGTGCCGTGGATTTTCACTTCCTGACCAGCATCGTCGAGCAACTTGACTTGTGGCCGCAAACCCTTTTGTTGCGACTTGCTGCCACGCTTCGGATCAATCACGACAAGCGTGGAAAGTCCCGTCACGTCGTCAATCTGCTTGGCGACAGTCACGCCTTCTTCCACGTGCTCGAACTTCACGGTACCCGCGTATTCGGTAACAATCGGCCGAGTGTGCGGATCCCAGGTCGCCAGCGACGCGCCGGCTTTTGACAGATTCCCATCGTCAGCCAGCAACGTTGCGCCATATGGCACCTTGTGCCGCTCTCGTTCCCGGCCGTTGTCGTCGACAATCGTCACTTCCCCGGAACGCGAAATGACGATCTTCTCGCCTTTGGGGTTGGTCACGTAACGCATCAATGAGGTGAACCGGACTATGCCCGCACTCTTCGCCTCGACATGGCTCTGGGCGGCAGCACGCGACGCCGCACCGCCAACGTGGAAGGTGCGCATCGTCAACTGCGTCCCGGGTTCCCCGATCGACTGAGCGGCAATCACGCCGACGGCTTCGCCCGCGTTGACCAAAGATCCTCGACCGAGATCACGCCCATAACATTTTGCGCACAGTCCATAACGAGTATCGCAGGACAGGGGGGTACGCACACGGACCTCGTCTATGCCCAAGGCCTCGATAGTATCAACTGCATCTTCGTCAAGCAGGGCACCCAGCTCGAACAATACCTCCTGGGTATCTGGATTGAGTACTTCCGCAGCGACTACGCGACCCAGAATGCGTTCGCGCAAGGGCTCAACCACCTCGCCCCCTTCGATCAACGCCTTCATGGCGAATCCGGCAGCCGTGCCACAATCGTCCTCGGTCACCACCAGGTCCTGTGTGACGTCGACCAGTCGACGGGTGAGGTAGCCGGAGTTCGCAGTCTTCAGGGCAGTGTCTGCCAAGCCCTTGCGGGCTCCGTGCGTTGAAATGAAGTACTGCAGGACGTTCAGGCCTTCGCGGAAATTCGTGGTAATCGGCGTTTCGATGATTGAGCCATCTGGCTTGGCCATCAGGCCGCGCATGCCGGCGAGCTGACGGATCTGCGCGGCGGAACCGCGCGCACCCGAGTCTGCCATCATGTAGATGGAATTAAAGGAATCCTGGGTGACATCCTTACCGGTCGAATCCTGAACCTTTTGGTGCTGCAACTGATCCATCATGGCCTTGGCGACCTGATCGCCGGCACGCCCCCAGATGTCGACCACCTTGTTGTATCGCTCGCCCACGGTGACCAATCCCGAGGTGTATTGCTTCTCGATCTCCTTAACCTCGCCTTCCGCAGCCTCGATGATGGTGTGCTTTTGGCTGGGCACCAGCATGTCTCCGATAGCGATCGATATCCCGCCGCGCGTCGCCAAGGAGAAGCCTGCTTGCATCAGCTTGTCGGCAAAAACGACTGTTTCCTTCAAACCGCAGCGACGGAAACTTTCATCGATGAGTTTGGATATCTCTTTCTTCTTGAGCGGCTTGTCGATGACCTTGAAAGGCAGGCCTTTCGGCAGAATCTCGGAAAGCAGGGCACGGCCCGCGGTGGTTGAATAACGCGTAAGTTTCTCGTGCCAGCCTTCTCCACTCGCCTCGAATTCCCGGATACGAATCGAGATGCGTGCATGCAGATCCAGCTGGCGTGTTTCCACCGCCCTGGCGATCTCCGCGATATCTGCAAAGATCATTCCCGAGCCTTTGGCGGCAGCATTCTCGCGCGTCGCATAGTAGAGCCCCAAGACCACGTCTTGGGAAGGCACGATAATTGGCGCACCGTTCGCTGGCGAAAGAACATTGTTCGATGCCAACATGAGCGTGCGCGCCTCCATCTGCGCTTCTAGCGACAGGGGAACGTGCACGGCCATCTGGTCGCCGTCAAAGTCGGCGTTAAACGCCGTACAGACCAGAGGATGCAACTGGATCGCCTTGCCCTCGATCAAGGTCGGCTCGAACGCCTGTATGCCCAAGCGGTGTAGCGTTGGCGCACGGTTGAGCATTACCGGATGCTCGCGAATAACTTCTTCGAGAATATCCCAAACGATGCCTGTCTCCGCCTCGACCTCCTTCTTGGCTGCCTTGATGGTGCTGGCGATTCCCATTTTTTCCAGCCGCTCAAAGATGAACGGCTTGAACAGCTCCAGCGCCATCTTCTTCGGCAACCCGCACTGATGCAGCTTAAGCTGCGGGCCGACCACGATGACCGAGCGACCGGAATAATCGACGCGCTTGCCCAGCAGGTTCTGGCGGAAGCGGCCGCCCTTACCCTTGATCATGTCGGCCAGCGATTTCAGAGGCCTCTTGTTGGCCCCCGTCATGGCCTTGCCCCGACGACCGTTATCCAGCAGAGAATCGACCGCCTCCTGCAGCATGCGCTTCTCATTGCGGACGATGATGTCAGGAGCCTTCAGCTCGAGCAATCGCTTCAGGCGGTTATTGCGATTGATGACGCGGCGATACAGATCGTTGAGATCCGAGGTAGCGAAGCGCCCGCCGTCAAGTGGCACCAGCGGCCGCAAATCCGGCGGCAATACCGGCAGTACTTCAAGAATCATCCACTCGGGCTTGATGCCGGAAGACTGGAAGCCCTCGAGTACTTTCAGCCGCTTGGCGATCTTCTTCATCTTCGCCTCGGAGCCGGTGGTTTCCAGCTCCTTGCGCAAAACATCAATCTCATGATTGATATCGAGCGTGCGCAGTAGTTCACGGATACCCTCGGCGCCCATTACCGCCGAGAAGTCATCCCCGTACTCTTCGACCTTCGCCAAGTAGTCGTCTTCGGTCAACAACTGCGCGCGATTGAGCGGCGTCATGCCCGGATCAACGACGACGAACGCTTCAAAATAGAGAACCCGTTCGATGTCGCGGAGCGTCATGTCGAGTACCATGCCCAGGCGACTGGGGAGGCTCTTCAGGAACCAGATATGCGCGGTCGGCGAAGCGAGTTCGATATGGCCCATGCGCTCGCGGCGGACCTTGCTCTGGGTGACTTCGACGCCGCATTTTTCGCAGATGACGCCGCGGTGCTTGAGGCGCTTGTACTTGCCGCACAGGCACTCGTAGTCTTTCACCGGGCCGAAAATCTTGGCGCAGAACAGGCCGTCGCGCTCGGGCTTGAACGTACGGTAGTTGATGGTCTCCGGCTTTTTCACTTCTCCGTATGACCACGAGCGAATCTTCTCGGGCGACGCCAGCCCGATGGTGATTGCGTCGAATTCTTCTTCCTGAGTAACCTGCTTGAAGAGGTCGAGCAGTGCTTTCATCGTCGCTTACTCCTTTGGGGTCTCTCAGTAACGTTCCAGATCGATATCGATCGCCAGCGAACGGATTTCCTTGACCAGCACGTTGAAGGATTCCGGCATGCCGGCATCGATCTTGTGCTCGCCCTTGACGATGTTTTCGTAGACCTTGGTACGGCCGGTGACATCGTCGGACTTCACCGTGAGCATCTCCTGCAGCGTGTAAGAAGCGCCATAGGCCTCGAGTGCCCAGACTTCCATTTCGCCGAAGCGCTGGCCGCCGAACTGCGCCTTGCCGCCAAGCGGCTGCTGTGTCACCAGGCTGTAGGGACCCGTGGAACGGGCATGCATCTTGTCGTCGACCAGATGGTGCAGCTTGAGCACGTGCATGTAGCCGATGGTCACCGGGCGATCGAAGGCCTCGCCTGTACGGCCGTCACAGAGGCGCGCCTGTGTCTTCGCCGAAGTCAGTCCCAGTTGCTCGGCAACATCGTCGGGATAGGCGAGATCGAGCATGGCCTTGATCTCCTCTTCCTTGGCGCCGTCGAAGACCGGCGTGGCAAACGGCACGCCGCCCACCAGATTCGTCGCCAGTTCCAAGGTGTCACGATCGTCGAGCAAATCGACTTCCGCGCCTCGGCCGGCGACGTTGTAAATCTTGTGCAACAGCTTGCGCACCTCCGCCGCAGCTGCCTGCTTGCGCAACATTTCGCCGATCTTCAAGCCCAGGCCCTTGGCCGCCCAGCCCAAGTGCGTCTCCAAAATTTGGCCGATGTTCATCCGCGAGGGCACGCCCAGCGGGTTGAGCACGATGTCCACCGGACGGCCGTCTTCCATATAGGGCATGTCCTCGACCGGCACGATCTTCGACACCACCCCCTTGTTGCCGTGACGGCCGGCCATTTTGTCGCCCGGCTGCAGGCGACGTTTGACGGCCAGGTAGACCTTGACCATCTTCTGCACGCCGGGCGGCAGTTCATCGCCCTGCGTGAGCTTCTTTTTCTTGGCCTCGAAAGCCACGTCGAAGTCCTTGCGCGTTTGTTCCAAGCTGTCACGCAAGTTTTCCAGCTGTTGCTGCGCCTCTTCGCTTTCGAGGGAAATATCGAACCAGTGGTAGTGCTCGAGCGAAGCCAAGTAGTCCTTGCCGATCTTGGTGCCTTTGGCCAACTTCCTTGGCCCCTTGCTGGCGACCTTGTTGATCAGCAGCTTCTCGATACGGGCGAAGGTATCGCGTTCGACAATGCGCATCTGATCAGCGAGATCCTGTTTGTAGCCTCGCAGCATGTCGTCGATAATCGACTGTGCACGCTTGTCGCGTTCAATGCCTTCGCGCGTGAATACCTGAACGTCGATGACCGTACCGGACATACCGGACGGCACACGCAGCGAAGTATCCTTCACATCGGAGGCCTTCTCGCCGAAGATCGCGCGCAGCAGTTTTTCTTCCGGCGTCAGTTGCGTTTCGCCCTTCGGCGTCACCTTGCCGACCAGCACATCGCCGGCTTCGACTTCGGCGCCGATGTAGACGATGCCAGACTCGTCGAGCCGGCCCAGCTGTGCCTCGCCAAGCGTGGCGATATCGCGGGTAATCTCCTCGGCGCCCAGCTTGGTATCGCGCGCCACCACCGTCAGTTCCTCGATGTGGATCGAGGTGAAGCGGTCATCGGCAACAACCCGCTCCGAGATCAGGATCGAGTCCTCGAAGTTGTAGCCGTTCCAGGGCATGAAGGCAACCAGCATGTTCTGGCCAAGTGCCAGCTCGCCAAGGTCGGTCGATGCGCCGTCCGCCACCACATCGCCCTTGGCGATGATGTCGCCAACCTTGACCACTGGCCGCTGGTTGATGTTGGTGTTCTGGTTGGAGCGGGTGTATTTCGTCAGGTTGTAGATATCCACGCCAACTTCACCCGGGACCGTTTCCGCATCGTTGACGCGGACGACGATACGGTTGGCATCGATGTAATCGACGGCGCCGCCACGCAGCGCCTGTACGGCCGTACCCGAGTCAACGGCGACCGTACGCTCGATGCCGGTACCGACCAGCGCCTTCTCGGGGCGCAGGCAAGGCACGGCCTGACGCTGCATGTTGGCGCCCATCAGGGCACGGTTGGCGTCGTCGTGCTCGAGGAACGGAATCAGCGAAGCTGCCACCGACACGATCTGGCCCGGCGCCACGTCCATGTATTGAACTTCATCTGGCGTCTTCAACTCGAATTCGCCCTTGAAGCGGCACGACACCAGCTCGTCGGTCAGCTTGCCCTTTTTGTCGAGAGTCGCGTTGGCCTGGGCGATAACATAGTTGCCCTCCTCGATGGCCGACAGATACTCGATTTCCTCGGTCACATGGCTGCCATCGACCTTGCGGTAGGGCGTTTCCATGAACCCGAATTCATTGGTGCGCGCATAGAGCGCCAGGGAATTGATCAGGCCGATGTTCGGCCCTTCCGGCGTTTCGATCGGGCATACCCGCCCATAGTGGGTCGGATGCACGTCGCGCACCTCGAAGCCGGCGCGCTCGCGGGTCAAGCCACCGGGGCCGAGCGCAGAAACCCGCCGCTTGTGCGTAATCTCGGACAAGGGGTTGGTCTGGTCCATGAACTGCGAGAGCTGGCTGGAACCGAAGAACTCCTTGATGGCGGCGCTGATCGGCTTGGCGTTGATCAGGTCGTGAGGCATCAGGTTCTCGGACTCGGCCTGCGACAGCCGCTCCTTGACGGCACGCTCGACGCGCACCAGGCCGGCGCGAAACTGGTTCTCGGCCAGTTCACCGACGGAACGGACGCGACGGTTGCCCAGGTGATCGATATCGTCGACTTCCCCACGGCCGTTGCGCAGCTCGACGAGAATGCGGATGACATCGATGATGTCTTCGTTCGACAATGTCGCCATGCCGACCAGCTCTTCGCGGCCAACGCGACGATTGAACTTCATGCGGCCGACGGTGGATAGATCGTAACGTTCGGCCGAATAGAAGAGGCCCTGGAACAAGCTCTCGACCGCATCCTCGGTCGGCGGTTCGCCGGGACGCATCATGCGATAGATCGCGACGCGCGACGCCCATTGGTCGGCCGTTTCGTCAATGCGCAGCGTCGACGAGATGTAGGGGCCGCGATCGAGGTCATTGATATAGAGCGTCTTGAGATCCTCGACGCCGGCCTCCATGAGCTTGGCCAGCAGGGCCTCGGTAATCTCCTCGTTGGCGTTGGCGAGGAGTTCACCGGTTTCGGCATCGATGACGTTTTGCGCCACGGTGCGGCCGACGATGAAATCCTCCGGCACGCCGATCTTCTTGATACCGGCGTCCGCCAGGTCGCGGATGTACTTGGCGGTGATGCGCTTGTCCTTCGGCACAATCACCTTGCCGTGCTTGTCGGTAAAGTCGAAACGGGCGACTTCGCCACGCAGCCGCTCGGGTACCAGTTCGAACTGGATGCCCTTCTTGGTCAGGTGGAAAGTGTCGAACTCGAAGAAAGTGGCAAGAATCTGCTCCGCCGTCAGGCCGATGGCCTTGAGCAGGATCGTGACCGGCATTTTGCGTCGGCGGTCCACGCGAAAGTACAGGAAGTCCTTGGGGTCGAACTCGAAGTCCAGCCAGGAACCGCGATAGGGAATGATGCGCGCCGAAAACAGCAGCTTGCCCGAACTGTGGGTCTTGCCCTTGTCGTGCTCGAAGAACACACCCGGCGACCGATGCAACTGGGAAACGATAACGCGCTCCGTGCCGTTGATGACGAAGGAGCCGGTCGTGGTCATGAGCGGAATCTCGCCCATGTACACTTCCTGTTCCTTGACCTCCTTGATCTTGTCGTTGTTCGTCTCGCGGTCCAGGATGACAAGGCGCACCTTGGCGCGCAGCGGCGAGGCGAAGGTCAGGCCGCGCTGCTGGCATTCCTTGACATCGAAAGCCGGCTCGCCGAGCTTGTATTCGACAAACTCCAGGCGCGCACTGCCGGAGTGGGAGACGATCGGGAAGATCGACGAGAACGCCGCCTCCAGACCTTGGCTGCGCCGTTGCGCCGGCGGCACGTCGACCTGCAGGAACTGGGTGTAGGAGTCGAGTTGCGTCGCCAGCAGGAACGGTACGTCAAGCACGTTGGCGCGCTTGGCGAAGCTCTTGCGGATCCGCTTTTTTTCGGTGTAGGAGTACGTCATGGTCGCTCCGTTTTCTCGTCAGCGTCGAAGGTCAGAAGGCAGGACTGGGATTCCCAGCACTCTCTGCTAACCACGGCAGCCATACACAGCCCAAAGACAATGGACAATGCACAAAAGGGCTGGTGACTTTTCGCCACCAGCCCAGGGTACATCGGGGTATTACTTGACCTCGACCTTGGCGCCCGCGTCCTCGAGCTGCTTCTTGAGGGCGTCGGCATCCGCCTTCGGGATTGCTTCCTTGACGGGCTTCGGCGCACCGTCGACCAGATCCTTGGCTTCCTTCAGACCCAGGCCGGTAGCGGCACGCACCACCTTGATGACTTCGACCTTCTTCTCGCCGGCCGCCATCAGCATGACGGTGAACTCGGTCTTTTCTTCGGCGGCCGGGGCGGCGCCACCGGCGGCCGGAGCGGCCACGGCAACGGCAGCGGCAGCGGCGGAAACGCCAAACTTTTCTTCCATTTCCTTGATCAGTTCGGACAGCTCGAGAACGGTCATGCCAGCGATGGCGTCGAGGATTTCAGCTTTAGTAGCCATGTTGCGATAACTCCTGAATGAATTGATGGTTCGTTAAATGACGGTATGTCGTTGCGATTACGCAGCCTCTTTGGCGTCGCGTACGGCAGCGAGGCCCCGGACGAACTTGGTCGGGACTTCGTTGAGCGTACGGACGAACTGGGCGATCGGTGCCTGCATGGTGCCGAGCAGCTTCGACAGCAACTCCTCGCGACTGGGCATCGTGGCCAGCGCCTTGACGCCATTGGCGTCCATGACGTAGTTGGCCATCGAACCCGCCTTGATGACGAGCTTGTCGTTGCCCTTGGCGAACTCGTGGAGGATCTTGGCCGCCGCCACCGGATCCTTGGAGATCCCGTAGATCAGCGGGCCGACCATCGCCCCCTGGAGTCCTTCGAACGGCGTGCCGGCGACGGCACGACGCACCAAGGTGTTCTTCAGCACCCGCAGGTACACCCCCGACTTGCGCGCGTTGGCGCGCAGGGTGGTGATCTGCCCCACTTCGAGACCACGGTACTCAGCGACGACGATCGCCTGGGCATCCGCCACCTGCGCGGACACCTCGGCAACGACCGCCTTCTTCTCTTCGAGATTGAGACCCAAGGTCAGCTCCTTTCAAATGCCATCGTGACCATAATCTCTCGACTAAAGTCAGTCATGGCGATACGGCGACCTTCATTCAGGAATCAGACTGCAAATCCTGCCTTCGGGTAACGCCATCTGCGTTGGCCACCGATGCGACTGGTGATTAAGTCCCGCGGGACGCCTACGGTCTTTGACAACCCGTCGCGCCCCGATAGCGGCGCGACGGCCCAAAGTTCTCTACTGTGTCTGCTGGGCAACCAGACTGGCCTGGTCGACCCGCACGCCGGCGCCCATCGTCGAGGATACCGAAACCTTCTTCAGGTACTGCCCCTTCGCCGCAGCCGGCTTGGCTTTATTCAAGGCCTCGATCAATGCCGTCATGTTCTGCTGCAACTGATCGACCGAGAACGAAGCCCGGCCGATGGTGCAGCTGACGATGCCAGCCTTGTCGGTGCGGTACTGGACCTGACCGGCCTTGGCGTTCTTGACCGCCGTGGTCACATCCATGGTCACGGTGCCGACTTTCGGGTTCGGCATCAGGCCGCGCGGACCAAGAATCTGGCCGAGCGCGCCAACCACCTTCATGGCATCCGGCGTGGCGATGCATACATCGAACTCCATGACACCGCCCTTGACGGTGGCTGCCAGATCGTCGAAGCCGACGATGTCGGCGCCGGCGGCCTTTGCTTCATCCGCCTTGGCGCCCTGGGCAAAGACGGCGACGCGCACGTTCTTGCCGGTACCGGCGGGCAACACCACGGAGCCGCGCACGACCTGGTCCGATTTCTTGGCATCGACGCCGAGATTGACGGACACATCGATGGACTCATCGAACTTGGCAGTGGCATTTTCCTTGACCAGCGAGAGCGCATCGGTCAGGGCGTAGTTCCTGGCGCGATCAACCTTGGCGCGGACCGCGACAACGCGCTTGGAATGCTTGGCCATATCAAAGGCCCTCCACGGTAATGCCCATGCTGCGGGCGCTGCCGGCGATGGTGCGCACTGCCGCATCCATGTCGGCGGCAGTCAAGTCCGGCATCTTGGCCTTGGCGATTTCCTCGGCCTGGGCGCGGGTCAGCTTGCCGACCTTGTCGGTATGCGGCTTCGGCGAGCCCTTCTGAACGCCGGCCGCCTTTTTGATCAGGACGGTCGCCGGCGGCGTCTTCATGATGAAGGTGAAGCTCTTGTCCGCGAAGGCGGTAATCACCACGGGGATCGGCAGACCGGGCTCCATGCCCTGCGTCTTGGCGTTGAACGCCTTGCAGAATTCCATGATGTTGAGGCCGCGCTGACCCAGGGCGGGACCGATCGGCGGCGATGGGTTCGCCTTTCCGGCCGGCACTTGCAGCTTGATGTAGCCGATGATCTTCTTTGCCATGATGGCTCCTATTGGTTGAGTACCAGCGCGCTTTCGGTCACCCTACTCACGCTCCTCTTGCCGGGATCACGGCTCCCGACCGGCCGAAAACCTCATGCCTTCTCGACCTGTGCGAACTCCAGTTCGACCGGCGTAGCACGACCGAAAATAGTCACCGACACGCGCAGGCGACTCTTCTCGTAATTGACCTCTTCGACGGTACCGTTGAAATCGGTAAACGGCCCTTCCTTGACGCGCACCATTTCGCCCGCCTCGAACAACACCTTGGGACGCGGCTTCTCGACGCCTTCCTGCATCTGCATCATGATCTTGTCGACCTCCTTCTCGGAGATCGGCGTCGGCTTGGTGGCGGTACCGCCGACGAAGCCTGTGACCTTGGGCGTGCTCTTGACCAGATGCCAGGACTCGTCGTCCATGTCCATCTCGACCAACACGTAGCCCGGGAAGAACTTGCGCTCGGACGTATGCTTCTGGCCCGACTTCATCTCGACCACTTCCTCGACCGGCACGAGGATCTGGCCGAATTTGTCCTGCATGCCGGCACGCGCAATGCGCTCGACAAGCGCTCTTTGCACCGACTTTTCAAACCCGGAATAGGCGTGAACCACGTACCAGCGTTTCGTCATGATCTTATTTCCAGCCGAGGATCAGGTCGTAGAACACCCATTCCAAAGTCTTGTCCGCAATCCAAAGCATGACAGCCATGACAAGCACGAACGCGAATACCGCACCCGTGGTCTGTATGGTTTCCTTGCGGGTCGGCCATGCCACTTTCTTGGCTTCGCCCCAGGCTTCTTGACTAAAAACAAAGAAACGCTGGCCCTGCTCGGTAAACCAGGCCATCGAAATGCCGGCAGCCGCACCCGCCAATACGCTCAGCACGCGCAGGATCATCGGCTGTTCAGCGAGCACATAGAACCCGGCAATACCCATCAGCAGCAGGAGAATTGCAGCAGCGAGTTTAAGCTTGTCGGCCATCGTGTCCTTTGATCATCGTATTCAGTGGCAGGGGCAGAGGGAATCGAACCCCCAACCTACGGTTTACTCGATGACTTTAGCGACGACGCCGGCGCCGACGGTACGACCGCCTTCACGGATGGCGAAGCGCAGGCCTTCTTCCATGGCGATCGGCGCAATCAGCTTGACCGTCATTTGCACGTTGTCTCCCGGCATTACCATCTCGGTGCCCGCCGGCAGTTCGATGCTGCCGGTGACGTCCGTGGTCCGGAAGTAAAACTGCGGCCGATAGCCGTTGAAGAACGGGGTGTGACGACCGCCTTCGTCCTTGCTCAGCACGTACACTTCGGAGGTGAAGTGGGTGTGCGGGGTGATCGAGCCCGGCTTGGCCAGCACTTGACCACGCTCGACTTCTTCACGCTTGGTGCCGCGCAGCAGGACGCCAACGTTGTCGCCCGCTTGACCTTGGTCCAGCAGCTTGCGGAACATTTCGACCCCCGTGCAGGTGGTCTTGGTGGTCGGGCGGATGCCGACAATTTCAATTTCCTCGCCGACCTTGACGATGCCTCGCTCGACGCGGCCGGTAACGACGGTACCGCGACCAGAGATGGAGAAGACGTCTTCGATGGGCATCAGGAAGGGCTTGTCGATGGCCCGCTCGGGGGTGGGGATGTAGCTGTCCAGCGCTTCGGCCAGTTTCAGGATGGCGCCTTCGCCAAGATCCCCTTTGTCGCCTTCCATGGCTTTCAGGGCGGAGCCCTTGATGATCGGGATGTCGTCGCCCGGGAAGTCGTACTTGCTGAGCAGTTCGCGCACTTCCATTTCGACCAGTTCGAGCAGTTCGGCGTCGTCGACCATGTCGCACTTGTTCATGAAGACGATGATGTAGGGCACGCCCACCTGGCGGGCCAGCAGGATGTGCTCGCGGGTCTGGGGCATGGGACCGTCGGCCGCGGAAACCACCAGGATGGCGCCGTCCATCTGGGCCGCGCCCGTGATCATGTTCTTGACGTAGTCGGCGTGCCCCGGGCAGTCAACGTGCGCGTAGTGGCGATTGGCCGTTTCGTATTCGACGTGTGCGGTGTTGATCGTGATGCCGCGCGCTTTCTCTTCCGGCGCCGCGTCAATCTGGTCATACGCCTTGGCTTCGCCACCAAACTTCGACGACAGCACCGTCGTGATCGCCGCCGTCAACGTCGTCTTGCCATGGTCCACGTGACCAATCGTCCCCACATTCACATGCGGCTTCGTACGCTCAAACTTGCCTTTTGCCATGAT
>JAGVUA010000100.1 GCA_019136545.1 Betaproteobacteria bacterium | reverse complement strand
TACGACACCCTGCGCTTCAAGGGTGAAATCCTCAATGCACTCGGGCGCTATGAGGAAGCCAAGGCCGTTTACAAGACAGTGCTCGACAATGCGACCGTGCCCTGGGCGCGCATGGGTCTGGCGATCTCTTTGCGCGGCCTCGACCAACTCGCCGAGGCCGAAGCGCTGGGCACTTCGGTAATCGAGGAGTTCCCGCAGTATCTGGCGGCTTATGACTTCGTCTCGGGCGTGCGTGAGGAGATGGGCAAACTGACGGAAGCCCAGGAGATCCTCCAGAAAGCCGCCGCCATGTCGCCCAACAACTCCCTGCGTCAACGCATGGTCGGCGACGTTGCCGTGCGCAACGACGACCTCGATGCAGCCGAGAAGGCCTACGGAAAAGTGCTTGAACGGCACCGCGGCTCCTCACTGCGCGTCATCGACGACTATACGAATCTGACGCGCGTGATGATCGACAAGGGCCGCACCGACGGTGCGAAGCAGATCACCAAGGAACTGCGGCGTGACTGGCGCGGCAGCAAGCAGGGCGAACTCGCCGCGCTGGTCATGGACAGTCTGTGCGCCACCCAGGAAGGTGAGCCGGCGAAGGCCAAGCAGGCTCTGGAAAAGGCGCTTGAGCTACACGGCGACCTCGTCGAGGAAGGGCAACCCGGCGATCTGTCGCAGAAGATCGCCGTCGATCTGGCCCACGCCTGTCTGGCGGCCGGCAACGAAGACAAGGCCGAGGAAATCCTGAGCAAGGTCGCCGCCGAGAACCACGAGGACCGCGGCATGATTGCGCAGATTCAGGGCGTGTTCTCCAAGACTGGCAAGGCCGAAGCAGGCCAGACAATGCTGGCCAAGGTCGGCCGGGAGATTGTCGAACTCAACAACCGCGGCGTCATGGCGGCACGTGGCGGCGATCTGGAAGCTTCGGTGCAGATGCTGATCGAAGCGGCCGAGCGGGTTCCCAATTTGCAATTCCTGGTCAACGCCAGCAAGGCCATCTTTACCCTGATGGATCGCAAGGGTTGGAACGAGGAAATGGGCAAACGCGCGATCCGATACCTGCAGATGGCTCAGGAAAAGGAAAGCCGCAGCCCCAAGGTGATCTCGGCACGCGAGATGTACACCCAGGTGGCGCGCAAATACGGCATCGAAGTCATGCCGATCGGCAACTCGCGTACGGCGATGGAGAAGAACGGCTAACCGAGCCCCGCGATCAGCCGCCCCAGAAGTGTGCGAATCGGCGTCGGCAAAGCCGCCGTCCCAGCCTCCCCGAGATCCAGCCACTGCCAAGCATCCTCGGCGACCAGACGGCCCTCGGGCGCGACCGCGCAGAGCAGGACCTGGATGTTGAGACGAAAGTGCGTGAACGTGTGGCGCAAGCCGGGCACAGCCTGCATGGACAGCAGACGGCAGCCATAGCGCCGCCCAAGCTCGCGCGCCTCGGCCACCCCGCCTTCGGGCAGGCTGAGCAACCCTCCCCAGATGCCGGTCGGCGGCCGACGTTCAAGCAGCACCTGCCGGCCATCGGTCAGCATAAGTACGGTCGTATCGCGCTCCGGCAGGACCTTTCGTGGACGCGGCGTCGGCAGTTCTGCTTGCCGGCCCTGTTGGCGAGCGATACACAGATCGTGCATCGGGCAGGCGGCACAGAAAGGCTTGCGCGGCGTGCACAGCTGCGAGCCCAGGTCCATCAGGCCTTGCGTATAGGCCTCGACGCGCTGCGCGGGCAACAGGGTCTCGGCCAATTGCCACAGTTCCTTCTGAGTTCTGGCCGCGCCGGGAAAGCCCTCGATGCCGAAGCAACGCGCCAGCACACGCCGCACATTGCCATCGAGAATCGCCTCGCGCCGACCGTGGGCGAAGACGGCAATCGCCGCCGCCGTCGAGCGTCCGATGCCGGGCAAGTTGGCGATTTCCTCGGCCTCTTGCGGGAATCTGCCACCGTGATCGGCGACCAGAACCTGCGCACAGCGGTGCAGATTGCGCGCCCTGGCGTAGTAGCCCAATCCCGCCCAGGATTCGAGCACCTCCGCAAGCGGCGCCGCGGCCAGCGCTTCGAGCGTCGGGAAGCGCGCCAGGAAACGCTGGTAGTAGTCGACCACCGTCTGCACCTGGGTCTGCTGCAGCATGATCTCCGACAGCCAGATGCGGTAAGCGTCGCGCGTTTTCTGCCAGGGCAAGTCGTGGCGCCCATATTCGAGCTGCCAATCGCAGAGAAGCGCGGCGAAGGATGGCGTCGCTTTCACGGTGCGGCCAAAGATGCACGCCGAAAATCACAGACGCACTGCGAGGCCGCTACGACTCCGGTCAACCATTGTGCGAGCCGCTCGACAGCCCACCGGAGCGGGGCGATAATCCGGATGAATATGGACCGGAATGCAGGCGGAAAAAACAGACCATTGCCGCTATGATGAAGGGGGCCGAGATCTTCCGTCGGCATGACACGACTCCTGAACTTCTTTGAAGGTCCTTGATCTTAGCATGCCCAAAATGAGCACCCAGACCAGCCGATGAGCTCGCTTACCTCCCACCCAAATCCCCAAATGCCTGACCGCCGGGTTGCTCAAACGCCGGTCGAAAACGAGCGTCGATTCCGCGACGCACTGGGACGCTTCGCCACTGGCGTGACCGTCGTCACGGCCCTTGGGACGGACGGCCAGCCGATTGGCGTCACGATCAGCTCCTTCAACTCGGTGTCGCTCGACCCACCGCTGATTCTCTGGAGCCTGTCGCTTAACTCGCCGAATCTCGAAGCCTTCCGTAATGCCGCGCACTATTCGGTCAACGTGCTGGCCGCCGACCAGCAGGAGATTTCCAACCGTTTCGCGTCGAGACGCAATGACCGCTTCACCGACATCGCCACACGCCCTGGTCTGAGCGGCATCCCATTGATCGAAGGCTGCTGCGTGTGGTTCGAGTGCAGCAACGAAGCGCACTACCCCGGCGGCGATCACCTGATCTTTGTCGGACGCGTCGAGCGCTTTTCTTCCGGCGCGGCAGAGTCCCCGCTGATCTTTCACAGCGCCCGCTATCGGCGGCTCGAAGACATGCGCCCGGCGGAC
>JAGVUA010000131.1 GCA_019136545.1 Betaproteobacteria bacterium | reverse complement strand
CAGCTTCGAGTATTCCGGCGCGGTGGCCGGCATGACATCGCCGGAGAGCGTCAAGGCCATCATGGCGCTCGGGTTCGCGCCGACGGTGCTGACCGCCGTGCCGCTGTTTCACATCAGCGGCCTGCTGGCGCATTTCCTCTGCTCCCTGCGCACGGGACGGCGCATGGTGATGATGTACAAGTGGAACGTCGAGGAAGCCTTGCGCCTGATCGAAAAAGAGCGCATTACCGCGATCGCCGCATCGACCACCATGGTGGCCCAGCTGCTCGGTTCCCCCGCTTTCGCCAGCACCGATACGCGCAGCCTGACGGCGGTCGGGCTGGGCGGCTCGGGCGTGAACCGGCGCGTCATCGACCTCATCGAGGCAACCCGGCCCAACGCCATGCCGGGCATCGGCTACGGATTGACCGAAACCAACGGCATCGGCACCGTGTCCGCCGGCGCCATGTTCCGCTACAAGCCCACCAGCTCGGGCGTGCGCGTGCCCATCATGGACATTCGCACCATCGGGCCGGACGGTGCGCCGCTGCCGCAAGGGGCGACCGGCGAAATCTGCCTCAAGGGCGCGGCCGTGATGTCCGGCTATTGGCGCGATGCCGAGGGGACGGCCAGCGTGTTCGACGACGGCTGGTTTGCCACCGGCGACGTCGGCTATGTGGACGACGAAGGATTTCTGTTCGTGGTCGATCGCATCAAGGACATCGTCAATCGCGGCGGCGAAAAGATCTCGACCGCCGAGGTCGAATCCTGCGTTTCCCGGCTGCCGGAAGTCGCCGCCGGATGCCGATTTCGGCGAAGTGCTGGCGCTGGCCATCCGCTTGCAGCCCGGAACGTCGCTGGACGAGAATGCCGTCCGCGCGCATGTCGCGGAACACATGGCGGCGTTCAAGGTTCCCGCCCGCATCATGTTCTTCGACACGGACCTGCCGCGCAATCCCTCCGGCAAGTTGCTGCGCCGGACCTTGCGCGAACAGGTCGAGCGCGGGGACAAGGCCTGATGGGCGCCCGGGCCGTGAAAAACACCAAGCATCGGCGCTCCGCCATGGCTGACTTTCGGCCGCCGGCGGCTGGCCCGGCTTGCCGGGCCGGAGATTGAACATATTCGTTTCGTGACTTTTTGAACGGAAGGAGAGGAGAAATGAAAATGAAGCCAATCACCCCGGGCCGCTTCCCGTGCCGCGCCATTCCGATGCTGCTGGCCGGCGCCTTCGGCGCGAGCATCGCGCCGGCGCTGGCGCAGGGAACGCCGGCGCTGGAAGAAATCATCATCACCGCGCAGAAACGCGCGGAGAATCTCCAGGACGTGCCGATTTCCGTGATGTCCTTCGATGCCAAGGCGATCGAGAAGAAAGGCATCGTCGTCCTGTCGGACATCAACGACGGCTCCGTGCCCGGCGTCAGCCTGGCGCCGTACCCCGGCAGCAGCGATTATTTCTTCCCGAGTTTCCGCGGCAGCACGACCAATACGGCATTCATCAGCGCGTCCATTCCGATCGCCGTTCACATCAACGGCGTCTATCAGTCGCAACTGGTGGGCCTCAACAACCCGGCCGCCGACCTGGAGCGCATCGAGGTGCTGAAAGGTCCCCAGGGCGTGATGTCGGGGCGCAATGCCACCGGCGGCGCCATCAACATCTACACCGCCAAGCCGGAACTGGGCACCTTCGGCTTCAAGCAGCAGTTCACGGTCGCCGAGCGCGACCAGTTCCTGTCCAAGACGACCGTCAATCTGCCGGTGGGCGAAACCTTCGCCGCGAAAGTGGCCTATGTCGCCAATTCGCGCGACAACGAAGGCGTCAAGAATTCCGCGCCCGGCGGCTACCAGTTAGGCGAGCGCAAGGCCGACGCCGTGCGCGTGGACATGCGCTGGCAGCCTTCGTCGAGCGTGACCGTCGACTACGGCTACGACTATTCGCTGGCCAAGGGCCACGATACGCCGCCGCAATGCCTCTATCCCGGCAATAACGCCTACGCCAACTGGGTCGGCGCTTTCGGCATGTCGCTGTCCAGCTTCCTGGCCGATCCGCGCATCCAGCAGTTCGTCGACGGCTGCTCGCCCAAGAAGCTGAGCCGGCTCTACGCGCCTTACGACTGGCAGAAGAACCGCAACAAGTCGGAAGGCCATACCCTCAACGTCGATTGGAAAGTCAGTCCGACGCTGACGGTACGTTCCATCACCGGCTACCGGGAAATCGACACCCGCAACAACTACAACTACGCCGCCTATGCCGGCGGCGCCGTGCTGCGTTCGGACAGCGGGCCGTTCACCCTGACCAACGTGCCGGGCATCGGCACCCTGCAGCTTGGCCATCCGGTCGAGCTGTACAACGAGTCGTTCTCGCAGGAATTCCAGTTCCTCGGCGATCTGGCCAAGAACCTGAAGTACACCGCCGGCTTGTATTACGCGACGGAAAAGGGCCACCAGGACTCGGGCCCCAACGTCGGCCAGTATCTTGCCGACCTGGGCTTCTTCGGCGCCTATGGCGTTCCTGCGGTGGCGGGAACCGACGCCATGCTGATCGACCAGAAGGGCCTGTTCTCCGCGCACAGCGACTCGTGGGCCGCGTTCGGCCAGGTGAGCTGGTCGCCGGAAATGTTCGGCGGCAAGCTCGAGGTGGTGCCGGGCTTGCGCTTTACCCGCGACCACCGCTGGGTGAATGGCTACAACACCGGCTGGACCAATACCTATATCGTCAACCCGACGGGCATCAATTCGGCCACGGTGGTGTCCACGCTTCCCGCAGCGCCCGGCATCGGGTTTAGCGGCGTGTCGGGCGATCGCCGCGATTCGAAAACCACGCCATCGCTGTCCCTGAACTACCATTGGGACGAGAACGTGATGACGTATGTGAAGTACTCCAAGGGTTATACCGCCGGCGGCTTCGATCCCGTCTCCGGTCCCGCGACGGCTGCGGGGTTCAGCAAGGGCTACAGCCCCGAGACGGTCAAGTCGTTCGAACTGGGCCTGAAGAGCGAGTTGCTGAACAAGCGCCTGCGTACCAATGTGGCCGTGTTCCAGAGCAAGTTCGACAACGAGCAGCGGAGCGTGCAGCAGGCGACCAACGGCTGGGCGACCGAGAATATCGGCGGTTCGACCTACAAGGGCCTGGAGCTCGACTTGACCGCGGCGGTGACCGAGAGCCTGCGCATTACCGCGAGCTATGCGACCTTGAGCCACGATTACGACAAGTGGATCGACAACAACGCGATGTCGCCCACGTTCGGTCAGGACGTGGCCAAGTACCGCAAGCTGATCGTGCCGAAGAACGACTACTCGATCACGGTGGACTACCGCTTCCCGAACTTCGGCCTGCCCGGCCGGCTCGACGGAATGGTGACGTATTCGCATCGCGACGACTTTTCGACGCCGCTCAACCTCACCATTCCGAACGTCAAGACCTATAGCACGACACCGGCATTCCACGTGGTCAATGCCCGGCTGGCGCTGTCGCGCATCAAGGTCGCGCCGGAAGGCAAGGGGTCGCTCACGGTGGCGCTCTGGGTCAAAAACCTGACCAACGAGAAGTACCTGACCCTCGCCAACGGCGCTTGGGTCAACGATGGCTCGGGCACCTGGGGCGAGCCGCGCACCGCGGGCATGGACCTCATCTACCAGTATTAGTCGGACCGATGGCGATCGGGCGGCCCGCTTTCCCCAGGGGCCGCCTTTTTTTTCGCTGATAGACTAAGCCGGCATGAACGACAACGACACGCAACGAGGGCGGCGCGAGCCGCCGCAAAACCCCGCCGGCCACGCGCCCTTGCGCCGTCCCGGCTCGGTTCGGCGGACCTCGTCGATCGACGTCACCTGGCCGGCAGGCCACGGCGGCCCCATGCATTTCGCGGGTCGCGGCCGCGACATCGTGACGCCGGCGGACGGCAGCGCATGGAGGGTTTTGGCCGAAGACGCCATGCGGGCCGTGATGGCCTTCGATCGAACCATCGAGGCGATCGAAAGCATGCCGGTCCGGCCGGGTATGGGCATGCTGGTCGGCATCGACGGGGGCAGGGTGCGCCACTACCTCGGCGATGCCATCGGCGAGGACCGCGCCGCCGGCAGCCCCCTGTACCAGTTGCTCGACGACCTGGTCGGCGCCAGCCTGGTGGGGCCCTGGGCTTGGTCGCGCTGGACGCCGGAATGGCGCCGGCGTTACTTCCCCGACGACGAGGCACAGGCGCGCCTCCTGCGCAAGCAGCGGATGGAGGGGGTCTGCACGGGATTCCAGCCGGGATCGAGCGCCTTCGACGACGTCTGGGGGCGAGACCAGCATTGCCATGCCGTGGGGGCGCTGAGCCATCCCGACGATCCGGCCGGCTGGCATGAACTGCCGACGCTGACGCCGCAAGCCTCCTTGCGCCGGGCGCGGCGGATGGATGCCTGGATCGATGGCGTCATGCGCATGGAGGCTCATTTCCAGGACAGCGCCTTGGCGCCCGACGGCGGCCGGGTGGCCGTGCATGAATACACCTTGCGTGCCGACGTCGATCCTGAAACCCTGGAACTCCTCGCGGTCCGCGCCGACCCGCGCATCCTGCCGAATCCGGAATGTCCGGAAGCCGTCGACAACATCGCCCGGCTGGTCGGCACGCCGCTGCCGAAACTGCGATCGGCGACGCTGGCCGAACTGCGCGGCGTGCTGGGCTGCACCCACCTCAACGACGCCTTGCGCGCGCTGGCCGACCTGCCCAAGGTGGTCGCCCGGGCATTGTCGGCGTCTCGCCACGGCTGACTTTCCGCCGGCGGCGCGCCGCCGCCGGGTTTTGCGCCGTCGCCCGGCTCAGGCGGGCGGCAGCGCGTAGCCGTCGATCACCGGCCGGTGCTTGTCGTTGAAGTAGTCGGACAGCGTCTGGTGCAGCACGCCGAGGTCCCACTTGCCGCCCTGGGGGTTGTTGTACGACACGTCCAGGCGCGGGCGTTGGACGATGCTGACCTGGCCGCCCCAGACGACGAACAGTTCGCCGGAAATGTGCGCGGCTTCCGGCGAGGCGAGATAGCCGACCAGCGGCGCGACGTTGGCGGGGTCGAAGACGTCGAAGCCTTCCTTGGGCGCGGCGAACAGGTGGGCGTGCGGCATGCTTTCGGTCATCGCCGTGCGTCCGCGCGGCAGGATGACGTTGCAGGTGACGCCGAGCTTTTGCATCAGCGCCGCCGCGCCGATGCTGAGCGCGGCGATGCCGGCCTTGGCCGGTGCGTAATTGGGCTGGCCGGGCGCGGCGTACAGCATCGCCTCGGAAGAGGTGCTGATCAGCCGGCCATAGACGGGACCGGCCTTGGACTTTTCGCGCCAGTACTGCGCGGCGTTGCGCATGTTCACGAAATGACCGCGCAGATGCACGCGCACCACGGAATCGAACTCGTCGTCGGTCATGCCGTAGAGGGTCTTGTCGCGCGTGAAGCCCGCGTTGTTGACCATGATGTTCACATCGCCGAAAGCCTCCAGCGCGGCCTTGAAGGTCCGTCCCGCGGATTCGGTGTCGGCGCAGTCGCCGAGCGCGACGATGGCTTCGCCGCCGAAGGCCTGGATGTCGGCCGCCGTCTGGTGGGCTTTTTCCGCCGCTGCGGGCAGGTCCACGTCGTTGATGACCACGCGCGCGCCCTGGCGGGCCAGTTGCATGGCTTCCTCGCGGCCCAGGCCTTGGCCGGCGCCGGTGACGATGGCGACCTTTCCGGTGAGATCTCCCATGTTGCTTTCCTCCTTGGGGTCAGATGCGTTCGATGATGGTGCCGGTGCCGACATTGGCGCCGCAGCACATGGTGATCAGGGCGGTGGCCTTGTCCTGGCGTTCGAGCTCGTGCAGGGCGGTGCAGATCAGCCGGGCGCCGGTCGAACCGACCGGGTGACCGATTGCCATGGCGCCGCCATTGACGTTGACCTTGCTCATGTCGGCGTCGAACACCTGAGCCCAGGACAACACCACGGAGGCGAAGGCTTCGTTGATCTCGACGAGGTCGATATCGCTCATCTTCATGCCGCTGCGCTTGAACAGCCGGGCGGTCGCGTCGACCGGGCCGTCCAGTCCGTAATAGGGATCGGCGCCGACCACGCAATCGGTGATGATGCGCGCGCGCGGCTTGAGGCCGCGCTTCTTCGCCTCGGCGGCGCTCATCCACAGCACGGCGGCAGCGCCATCGGACACCTGGGAACTGCTGCCGGCGGTGATGATGCCGTCCGGCATCATCGGCTTGAGTGTTGCCAGGCCTGCCAGGGTGGTATCGCGCAATCCCTGGTCGCGCGTCACCCTGCGCGTGGCGCCGGTGGGCTTGCCGTCCTCGCCGAGCACGGGCGCCTCGACGGCAAAGGTTTCGCGGTCGAAGCGGCCTTCGTCCCAGGCAAGCTTGGCGCGGCGCTGCGACTCGCAGGCGAGCGCATCGGTCATCTCGCGGGTCAGGCCCCGGTTTCTGGCAATGCGTTCCGCCATCTCGAACTGGGTTTGCGCCGTGTCCCAGGGCCAGCCCTCCGGAATGAAATAGCCGGGGCCATGGATGACGTTGCTGCCGAGCGGCACGTGGCTCATCAGTTCCAGGCCGCAGGCAATGCCGATATCGACGGAGCCGGCGCCGATCAAGGAAGAAACGATGTGGTTGCAGGCCTGGGCCGAGCCGCATTGCGCATCGACCGTGAAGCCGCCGGTACCGTAGTTCTTGCCCATCGACAGCCAGCTCTGGCGGATGATGTTGTTCGACTGTTCGCCGGCCTGGGTGACGCAGCCGCCGGCGACCAGGTCGACGTCGGCGTAATCGATGCCGCTCCGGCGGATCAGTTCATCGAACGTTACCGACAGCAACTTCGTGGCGTGCAGGCCGGACAGATCGCCGACGATGGGCTTGCCGCGGCCGATCGGGGTTCTGCAGGCTTCGACGATGACGGCTTCAGGCATCTTGGGCTCCTTATCGATGAAATTCTGTTTGGACGCGGCGAGCGCGGTGTGGACTTGACTGGCGCCCGGCATGGAAGCATCCGCAATCGCGGTCCCGCCGGACAAAAAAATCGGTGGCAGCGGGCAACTCGATGCAGCTCAGTATCTGCTGTGGTCGGTGGGCATGTCATACCCCATTTGGGTGGTGTGTCGCCTTGGAGGACTCGATATTCGCCGAGCCGATGCAAGGGTGCGGCATCGCTTCGGGAACGAAGTATCGTCCGTTCAGACGAAGAGCCGGTATTGGCCATTCGATAGTCTGCCATCGGGAAAACGGGGCTGCCGGACGACGCCCCGCTGCGAAGTTCAACCAGGCGGATCTTGTGGGAGAAGCGTGATGAGATTTTCGGGAAAAGTCGTTGTGGTGACCGGTGCGGGCCAAGGCATCGGCCGCGCAACGGCTCAGCTTTTCGCTCGCGAGGGCGCGAAAGTGGTCGCGGTGGATATCAATGAGGCTGCGGCCAGGGAAACGCTGTCCCAGGCGGGCGGCTTGGAGGCCGGGATGGCCGCCTCGTGCAACATCGCCGACAGCGGCGCCGTCAAGGCGCTCTTCGCGGCCATCGAGGCGAAGCTCGGCGGCGTCGACGTGCTGGTCAACAATGCCGGCATCGGCTCGGCCAAGAACGATGGCTTCGACAAGTTGCTGGCGCGCATGGGCGAGCGCGGCGCGCAGATGGCGCGCGGCGAGAAGCCGACGGTGTTCCCGGACATCATCATCGACATGGAAGACGAGGGCTGGCAGGGCGTCATGAACGTCAACCTCAACGGCACGTTCTACTGCACGCGCGAAGCGGTGCGCTCGATGGCCAGGCATGGCCTCAAGGGGGCGATCGTCAGCATTTCCAGCACGGCGGCCATGTCGGGCGAAGGGGCGCTGCACTATGCAGCCTCCAAGGCCGCCCTGATCGGCATGACCCGGAGCCTGGCGCGCGAAGTCGCGCCCAGGGGCATCCGCGTCAACAACATCATGCCCGGCCCGGTCAATACGCCGATCATGAGCGGCGTGAGCCAGGCCTGGATCGATTCCATGGTGGCGGGCATTCCGCTCGGCCGCATGGCGGAGCCGGAAGATATCGCCCGAACCATCGCCTTTGTCGCCTCCGACGACGCGGCGATGATCACCGGCGCCGACATCGTCGCCAACGGCGGCTCGTATTTCAAGTAGGAGGGCGGGAAGATGGCGGGAAGAGTGCAAGGCAAGGTGGCTTTCGTGACCGGCGGCGGAACCGGCATCGGTGAAGCGACGGCCCACCGCTTGGCCGAGGAAGGCGCGACCGTCGTGGTCTGCGGCCGACGCAGGGAGCCCTTGGAGGCCGTGGTGGCCGCCATCAAGGCCAAGGGCGGCAAGGCCGACTGCGCCGTCGCCGATGTCAGCAACGAAGCGCAGATCGTCGGTGCCATCGAGGCGGCGGCGCAGCGTCACGGCCGGCTGGACATTCTGGTCAACAACGCCATGGCGTTTACCTGGGGCGGTGTCGACACCATGTCCACGGCCGACTGGCATGCCAATTTCGCCACGACCGTGGACGGCACCTTCTGGGGCACCCGCACGGCCGTCAAGATCATGAAGGCGCAGGGGGGCGGCAGCATCGTCAATATCGCGTCCATCTGCGGGCTGTTCGGCACGGCCTGGATGACCGGCTACAGCGCGGCCAAGGCGGCCATCATCAATTTCTCGCGCGCGGTGTCCTCGGAGAGCGCTGCCAGCAATATTCGCTGCAACGTGGTGGTTCCGGGGGTCGTGGCGACGCCGGCCACCGCCGACATGCTTAGCAATGAGAGCGCTCGCAAGAATACCGAGAAGCTGATTCCGATGAGGCGCATCGGCGAGCCGGTGGAACTGGCCAACGCGATCCTTTTCCTGGCATCCGACGAAGCTTCCTATATCACCGGCGCCACGCTGTCGGTCGATGGCGGGCGCGCCGCCGACCTCATCACGGCGATCGAGTAGGCTGTGGCTACCTCCACGCTCGAGGCGCGCATCGACCGGCTGGAGTCGATCGAGGCCATTCGCCAGCTGGCCGGACGCTATTCGCTATCGCTGGACATGCGCGATCTCGATGCCCATGTCAATCTGTTTGCGCCCGACATCCGGGTCGGCAAGGATCAGGTGGGCCGGGCGCATCTCAAGGCCTGGATCGACGACACCCTGCGCAACCAGTTCACCGGCACGTCGCATCATCTGGGACAGCACATCATCGAATTCAAGGACGCCGATCATGCGCTCGGCCTCGTCTACTCCAAGAACGAGCACGAATGCGGCGCCGAGTGGGTGATCATGCAGATGCTGTACTGGGACGACTACGAGCGCATCGACGGCGCGTGGTATTTTCGCCGGCGCCTGCCTTGCTACTGGTACGCCACCGACCTCAACAAGCCGCCCGTCGGCGACATGAAGATGCGTTGGCCGGGACGCGAGCCCTATCGAGGGAGCTTCCACGAGCTGTTCCCGTCTTGGCAGGAATTCTGGGCCAACCGACCCGAACGCGACAAGCTTCCCGAAGTGGCGGCGCCCGCGCCGGTGGATCGTTTCCTGGAAACCATGAGACGGGGTGCGCCCGTTCCGAAAATGAGGATACGCTGAACCATGAGTCGTCTGTTCGAGCCCATGCAGATGGGCGGCCTGTCGCTGGCCAATCGCGTCGTCATGGCGCCCATGACCCGCAGCCGCGCCGACGCCGGCGCCATGCCCAACGACATGATGGTCGAATATTATCGCCAGCGGGCCGGCGCCGGCCTGATCGTCACGGAAGGCACTGCGCCGTCGCCGGATGGCATCGGCTACTGCCGGACTCCCGGCATTTATAACGAGTCTCAGGTGGCCGCCTGGCGCCGCGTCACCGATGCCGTGCACGCCGAGGGCGGCCGTATCGTGCTGCAGGTCATGCATTGCGGGCGTATTGGCGCGGTTCAAAACAGGCCGGCCGGAGCGCGCGCAGTGGCGCCGTCGGCCGTTCGCGCCGCCGGCAAGATCTATACCGACGCCGCCGGGATGCAGGCGCACGACCTGCCGCACGCGCTCGAGACGTCGGAGATTGCCGGCGTTATCGACGAGTTTCGTCGCGCCGCGGCCAATGCCATGGCGGCGGGCTTCGACGGCGTGGAACTCCACTGCACCAGCGGTTATCTGCCGATGCAGTTCCTGGCGGAAAACACCAATCTGCGCACCGATGCCTATGGCGGCTCTGCGGCAAACCGGGCTCGCTTCGCCATCGAAGCGGTCGAGGCCATGGCGGCTGTCGTCGGCGCCGATCGCACGGGCATCCGGATCTGTCCCGGCAACCCGTTCAACGACGTCGTCGACGGCAATCCAGCCGAAACCTACGGCGCGCTCCTGAAGGGGCTGGAGCCGCTTGGCCTGGCCTATCTGCACGTGGTCCGGTCGCCGCTGGTCTATTTCGACGCATTTGCTTTCGCGCGGGAGAATTTCGCTGGCGCGATGATTCTCAACGACGGCTTCGATGGCGACGCGGCGCGGCGCGCCGTGATGTCGGAAGCGCGCAACGCGGTATCGTTCGGACGCCACTTCATCGGCAATCCCGACTTGGTGACCAGGCTCAGGGAAGGGCTGCCGTTGGCGGCATTCGATCCGAAAACGCTGTATACGCCCGGAACTGCCGGCTACACCGACTTTCCACCGGCAGCTTTGCCCAAGATCGAGAAGCGCCAGGTGCGAGCCGATGACCTGGCGGCCATGAAATCCCTGGTCAGCGACGACTTCTGCGGCTGGAGCAACGAAGTGCTGGTGGACCAGGCGCTGATCAATCGGTTTGCCGATCTCTCCGGGGACGATTACTGGATACACACGGATCCCGAGCGTGCCGCGAAGCAAAGTCCTTTCCGGACCACCATCGCGCATGGCGCCCTGGTGCAGATTCTGCAATCGCGCCTGCGCATGCCGCTGGAGTTCGAGGTGGTGGGCTTCAACAACATGATCAACTACGGTTCGGACCGGCTGCGCTTTCCGACGCCGGTGACCGTCGGCAGCCGCATCCACGGCCGCGCACGGGTCAAGGCGGTGGAGAAGGTCAAGAGCGGTACGCAACTTACCCTGGAAATGAACATTCATGTCGTCGGCAACGATCGGCCGTCGGCCATCAACGACCTGGTGATCCTGTACATGTAAGGGCGTGGCGCGTTTGTTGCGCGACCCAATCATTGTTAGTCCCAACGGACGATGAAGTCGGGCGCGGCGGTCGGAGAGAATCACGAGCATGCCGATCGTTACCGCCATGCAGATCGGAGTGATTCGCCAGGCGAGTCACTGAGCGTGTGGGGGGGCGGGATCGGCGGTTGACAACGGGGCTGACCATGGATAAACGAACAACCGCAGCAGAGGCGATCGCCGGGCTGCAAGATGGCATGACGATCGGTATCGGCGGCTGGGGGCCGCGACGCAAGCCCATGGCGCTGGTCCGGGAGTTGCTGCGTTCCAAGCTCAAGGACCTGACGATCGTCGCCTATGGCGGCGCCGACGTCGGCATGCTCTGCGCCGCGGGCAAGGTCAAGAAGGTGGTGTTCGCCTTCGTCTCGCTCGACTTCATTCCGCTCGAACCCTACTTCCGGATGGCGCGCCAGAATGGCGCCATCGAGGTCATGGAAATCGACGAAGGCATGTTCCTGCTCGGGCTGAAGGCGGCCGCCATGCGCATTCCCTTCATCCCGACGCGCATCGGACTCGGTACGGACGTCCTCAAGTACAGTCCGCAGATCAAGGTCATCGATTCGCCCTACGACGACAAGGCTTGGGTCGCCATGCCGGCGTTGCCGCTCGACGTGGCCTTGCTGCACGTGGACCGGGCAGATGCGCGGGGTGTCTGCCAGATATGCGGCCCCGATCACTACATGGATGACTTGTTCGCCCGGGCCGCCGGCAAGGTGTTCGTCAGTTGCGACGAACTGGTCGACTCGGAATTCTTCGCCGATCCCGGGCAGGCGCGACAGGTATTTTGGGAACGCGCCCAGACTACCGGCGTGATTCACCTGCCGGGCGGCGCGCATCCCAGCTCCTGCGCGCCGCGCTACGGTTTCGACGTCAAGCATTTCAAGGAATACGCGGCCAGCGCCAAGGAGGCGGGCGGCTGGGCCCAGTATTTCGAACGCTACGTCGCCTGTGGCGAAGCGGAATACCTCAACCGGGTGGGCGGCATGGCGGCGGTTGGCCAACTGCCCTTGCCCGTGTTCTGATCGATCTGGGAGCGTTCCGTGAGCGACTACAAACTGGTTGACCTGATTATCTGCGCAGCTGCCCAGGCCTGGCGCGACGACGGCGAAGTCCTGGCGACGGGCATCGGCGTGGTGCCGCGGCTCGCGGCGTCGCTATGCATGAAAACAGTCAATACCGACCTGATGATGACCGATTCGGAAGCCTGGCTGGTGAGCGAGCCGGTGCCGGTGGGGCCTCGCGGCGCCTACAAGCCCAGGCTGGAAACCTGGATGGGGTTTTCGAGGATATTCGACAACGTTTGGGGTGGACGGCGCCATGCCATGGTCGGTCCAACGCAGATCGACCGTTTCGGACAGGCCAACATCTCCTGCATCGGCCCCGACTACCGGCGTCCAAAGGCCCAGATGCTGGGCGTGCGGGGATTCCCCGGCAATTCGATCAATCACGCCAATTCCTTTTTCGTGCCCAGCCACAACAGCAAGGTCTTCGTTGCGGGCGAGGTCGACATGGTGGCGTCGATCGGCTACAACCCGGCGCGACTGCCCAAAGGCTATACCTTCGCGGATATCGACATTCGCCAGATCATCACCAATCTTTGCATTCTCGATTTCGACGGACCGGATCGCCAAATCCGCATTCGTTCGCTCCATCCAGGCGTTTCGGTGGACGACGTGGTGGGCAACACCGGGTTCCCGCTCTGCGTGCCCAATGAAATCCCCGTGACGCCCGAGCCGAGCGAGGCGCAGCTGGCGTTGCTGGCGGTATTGGATCCGCACAATTTACGGGCGAGCGCACTGGGCGCTTGAGGAGGCCGCCGTGGGGACCAAGACGCAAATTGCCGCCCTGCCAGGCTGGTATTCGCTGGATGGCGAGCCGCATTTGATCGGTTCCCGGTGTATTGCCTGCCGCAGCTATTACTTTCCGAAGCGAACCACGGCTTGCCGGAATCCGGCATGCGGCAGCGATACGCTCGAAGCGGTTTCGCTGTCGCGCACCGGCAAGCTGTGGTCGTTTACCGATGCCTGTTATCAGCCCCCCGAGCCTTTCCTGGCGCCCGACCCGTTTGTGCCTTTTGCCATCGCCGCGGTCGAACTGGAACATGAGCGCATGGTCGTGTTGGGTCAGGTGGTGAGCGGGGTCGACGTCGGGCAGCTTCGCTTGGGCATGACGATGGAACTGGTGGTCGAGCCGTTGTTTGCCGACGAGGCTACGGAAAGCCTCGTTTGGAAATGGAGGCCAGTTTGAGGCCGGTCACGAAATGAGCGCCAGAGAGATCGCGATCCTCGGTGTCGGGATGCACCCCTGGGGCAAATGGGGCAGGAACTTCGTCGAGTACGGGCTCGTGGCGGCACGAGCGGCCTTGGCCGATGCCGGCATCGACTGGCGCAAGATCCAGTTCGTTTCGGGCGCGGCCACCATTCGTTGCGGTTATCCCGGCTACGTGGCGGGCGCGACGTTCGCGCAAGCGCTCGGCTGGCAAGGCGCGCAGGTCAATACTTCTTACGCGGCATGCGCTTCGGGCTCGCAAGCCTTGGCGGCGGCGCGTTCCAAAATTCTGTCGGGCGAGTGTGAAGTGGCCTTGGTCATCGGCGCCGACACCACGCCGAAGGGCTTCCTGGCGCCCCAAAAAGGAGAGCGCCCGGACGATCCGGACTGGGTGCGTTTCCGGCTCGGCATCACCAATCCCGCCTATTTCGGCCTCTATGCCCGCCGGCGCATGGGGCTCTACGGCGACACGCAGGAGGATTTTGCGCGAGTCAAGGTCAAGAACGCCGACCACGGCTTCAGCAATCCGAACGCCCGCTACCGCAAGCGCTTCAGCATGGAAGACGTGGCGGCGTCGGCGATGGTGGCCAATCCCCTGAGATTGATGGACATCTGCGCAACGTCCGACGGCGCGGCGGCGCTGATCGTGTCCAGCCTCGATTTCGCGCGCCGGCACGGGCGGGGCGACGCCGTGCGGATTGCCGCCATTTCGACGGTCACGCCGACTTTCGCCTCGGAAGTGCTGGAAATGCCGGATCTCGCCACAGACTCGGCGGTGGCGGCGGCGGCCCATCGTTTCCGGGCGGCGCTGCCACGCAAGGCCTACGAGGAAGCCGGCATCGGGCCCGAGGATGTGCATGTCGCCGAAGTCTACGACTTGTCGACGGCGCTGGAACTGGACTGGTACGAGGACCTGCAATTCTGCGCGCGCGGCGACGCGGCGGGATTGCTGCGCGCAGGCGTTACGCGTCTGGGCGGCCGTTTGCCGGTCAATGCGTCAGGCGGTTTGGCCTGTTTCGGCGAAGCGGTTCCGGCGCAGGCGCTGGCCCAGGTGTGCGAGCTGGCATGGCAGCTGAGGGGCACGGCGGGCGCCCGCCAGGTCGAGGGCGCCAAGGTCGGCATCACCGCCAATCAGGGCTTGTTCGGCCACGGCTCTTCCGTGATTGTCAAGAAATAGGGATACGGAAATCACCATGAATATCGGTGCCTTGCTTCGCACGCCCATGACCGAGGCGCTCGGGTGCCGTTACCCGATCATCCAGACTGCCATGGGATGGGTGGCCGATGCCGGACTGGTGACCGCGACGACGCGCGCCGGCGGCTTCGGCTTCCTTGCCGGCGCGACCATCGCGCCCGCCGATCTGGAAAGTCAGATCATCAAGGTGCGGGAGGCGACGGGAGGCAGCAACTTCGGCTTGAACTTTCACATGTTCCAGGAGAACGCGCAGCAGTGTTTCGATCTGGCGATCAAGCACAAACTGCGCGCGGTCAGCTACGGGCGCGGTCCGGACAAGAAGACGATACAACGCTTCAAGGAAGCGGGGATTCTCTGCATTCCCACGGTGGGCGCGGCAAAACACGCCGTCAAGGCGGTGCAGTTGGGCGCCGACATGATTACGCTGCAGGGCGGTGAAGGCGGCGGGCATACCGGCAGCGTGCCGACCTCCATCCTGTTGCCGCAGGTGCTCGACGCGGTCCAGGTGCCCGTGATTGCCGCCGGCGGCATAGCGACCGGCCGTGGGCTGGCTGCCGCGCTCGCGGCGGGGGCGGCCGGCATCGCCATGGGCACGCGCTTCCTGATGACCACCGATGTGCCGACGCCGGCAAGCACCTTGGCCAAGTACCTTGAAGTCGATGAGGTCACGCGCATTAGGGTGACGACCGCCGTGGATGGGATGCGCCACCGCATGATCGACAACCCGTTCATACGCCGGCTTGAGTCGGCAAGCCCCGTCGGCCGGCTGATGATCGCCTTGCGTAGCGCCTGGCAATGGAAAGCCCAGACCGGCATGAGCCTTGGCCACATGATCGAAGTGTTTGCCAAGGCGATCAAGGAAGATCCATCGACCGTGTCGCAGGTGGTGATGTCGGCGAATCAACCGGTGCTGCTCCAGCATTCGATGGTGCAGGGGCGGCCCGACGAGGGCATTCTCCCGAGCGGCCAGGTCGCCGCCGCGATTGGCGAACTGAAGAGTTGCAGGGAAGTCATCGAAAGCATCGCGGCGGAGGCCGAGACTTGCCTGCGCGCTTTGTACGAACGCGCCGAAGGGGGCAAGGAGAGCACATCATGAGTCAGCAGTTCCATTTTTCGACCGATGCCGAAGGCATTGCCGAGGTCGTCATCGACAAGCCGCCGGTCAATGCCCTGGACAGCGAAGGCTGGCTGGCGCTGGCGGCCTGCATCCGCGCGCTGGGCGCCGATCCGAAGACCCGGGTGATCGTTATCCGTGCCGAAGGGCGCGGCTTCTGCGCGGGGGTCGACATCAAGGAACTCGACGGCCACCGCGAATTGATCGTCAAGGTCAACGCCGGCAACTATGCCACCTTCGAAGCGGTGCATCGCAATCCCGTGCCGGTCATCGCCGCCGTGCATGGCTTCGTGCTGGGCGGCGGCATCGGCATCACCGGCGCGGCGGATGTCGTGGTGGCCTCGGAATGCGCCACTTTCGCCCTGCCCGAGGTCGACCGCGGCGCCATGGGCGGCGCAGCGCACCTGCAGCGCCTTTTCCCCGTGCAGAAGGTGCGCCACATGTTCTTTACCGGCGAAAAGGTCGGGGCGGCCGAGGCAAGGAGGCGCTCAACGGCATCGAGGATGGCAATCTCGAGGCCAAGTACCGCTGGGAACAAGGGTTCACCCTTCAGGCCTACATGAATCCCGATTCGGCGGAGACCCGTCGGGCGTTCGTCGAAAAACGCGAAGCGAAATTCTGAGGCAACGACCAACATGGATTTGACTTTTACGCCCAGGCAGCAGGCCTTTCGTGCCGAAGTGCGGGCCTGGCTGGAAGCCCATGTGCCCAGGGAGCGGCTGGCGAGCTACGATACCCGGGAGGGGTTCGAGCAGCATCGCGCCTGGGAACGCAAACTCTATGAAGCCAGGCTGTCGATGGTGATTTGGCCCGAGGCGCTGGGCGGACGAGGGTGCGACCTGATCGACTGGCTCATCTTCGAGGAAGAGTACTGGCGTGTCGACGCGCCCTTGCGCGTCAATCAGAACGGGCAGTTGCTGCTCGGGCCGACGCTCATGGAGTTCGGCACCGACGAACAGAAGAAACGCTTTCTGCCGCGCATGGCTTCCAGCGAGGACATGTGGGCGCAAGGGTGGTCGGAGCCGAACGCCGGGTCCGACATGGCGGCGATCCGATCCAAGGCCATTCGCGACGGCGACCACTATGTCATCAATGGCCAGAAAATCTGGTCGACCCGGGCCTTGTTCGCCGACTGGACTTTTGGTCTGTTCCGCAGCGACCCCGCGTCCGAGCGCCACCATGGTCTGTCCTACCTCCTGGTGCCGCTCGATTCCCCGGGGATCACGATCAGACCGATCAAGGCGCTCAATGGCATGGAGGCCTTCGCCGAAATCTTCTTCGACGATGTGCGGGTGCCGGTCGCCAACCGTCTGGGCGACGAGGGGCAAGGCTGGCACGTCGCCATGGCAACGGCCGGATTCGAGCGCGGCTTGTTGCTACGCTCGCCGGCGCGTTTCCAGCGCACCGCGCAACGGCTCGTCGCGCTTTATCGCGCTCATCGCGCCACGGCCGATCGCGATCCCGCCATTCGCGACGCCGTGCTGCGCGCATGGGCCGACGCCGAGGCCTACATGCTGGCCTCCTACCATACCGTGGGCCGGATGGCGCAGGGCGCAAAGATCGGTGCCGAAGCCAGCACGAACAAGATTTTCTGGTCGGAACTCGATCTGAGCATGCACGAGACGGCGATGCACATCCTGGGCGCCAGGGCCGAACTGCTCGACCATGGCAAGGAGGCGAGCGATATCGGCCAGTGGCTGGAGGGCTTTCTGTTCGCGCAAGCGGGGCCGATTTACGCGGGCACCAATGAAATCCAGCGGAACATCATCGCCGAGCGCCTGCTCGGCTTGCCGAAGTCTTGAGGAGAGGCGATGGACTTCACGTTTACCCAAGACCAGATCGCCTTTCGGGACGCCACGCGGCGCTTCCTGATGACGGAAGCCGCGCCGGAAATGTTGCGCGAGATCTGGGAGACCGATGCCGGGCGCTCGCCGGCGCTGCGTGCCAAGCTCGCCGGGCAGGGGCTGACTGCCTTGTCGGTGCCGGAAGCCAACGGTGGCCTGGGCTTCGGCGATGTGGATTGGGCCTTGATGGCGCAGGAGTTGGGCTATTACGGCATTCCGGATTCCCTGTCCGACACCGCTTGCGTCGCCGTTGGCCTGCTGGCCGGGTTGGCAAAGGACACGCCGGGGCGCGATGGCTGGCTCGAGCGGGTCGTCGACGGCGACATCCGCATTGCCTTGGGTCATCCGATCAATCCGCTGATCGCCGATGCCCAGCTCGCCGACCTGTTGCTTCTTTATCACGAAGACGAGGTTCATGCGGTGCCGCGCGCGGCGGTGGATGTGCGGCCGAGTCCGAGCATTGACCAATCCCGCCGGCTTGGACAGGTGGCATGGCAGCCGGGGCTGGCGACGCGGGTCGCCGATGCCGCGAGCGGCAAGAGGCTGTGGGCCGATGCGCTCGACCGGGGCGCGCTCTGCGCCGCGGGACAGTTGCTGGGCCTGGCGCAGCGGATGCTCGATCTCTCCGTTGATTACGTCGCCCAGCGCAAGCAGTTCGGCCGACCGATCGGTTCCTTTCAGGCGGTCAAGCACCAACTTGCCGATGTCGCGACCCGAATCGAGTTCGCCGGACCGGTGCTGTACCGGGCGGCGGAAGCGCTGGCCAATCGGCGGACCGACGCGTCCGTCCATGTGTCCCATGCCAAGTTCGCTTGCGGCGAAACCGCCTGGCTGGCGGCGCGCAAAGGCATTCAGGTCCACGGCGCCATGGGGTATACCTGGGAAGTCGATCTGCAGATGTTCGTGAAGCGCGCCTGGGCCCTCGATGCGGCCTGGGGAGACCGCGGTTTCCACAAGACCCGCATCAGCGATTTCGTGCTCGGCGACGACGCGCCGCTGGGGCCGGGCCGTTCCTTTCTTGAATAGTCATCCCATGCAAGCTTATATCGTCGATGCCCTCCGCTCGCCCACCGGCAAGCGCAAGGGCAAGCTGTCCCATGTCCATGGCGCCGACCTCGGCGCGCATGTCATCAAGGCCCTGGTGGAACGCAACGGCGTGCCGGCCGCCGATTATGATGATGTGATATTCGGTTGCGTCGATACCATCGGCGCCCTGGCCGGCGACATTGCCCGCACCGCCTGGCTGGCCGCGGGCATGCCCTTGTCGGTGCCCGGCACCACGATCGACCGGCAATGCGGCTCTTCGCAGCAGGCGGTGCATTTCGCGGCACAGGCGGTCATGAGCGGCACGATGGACGTCGTGCTCGCCGGCGG
The DNA here is from genome assembly GCA_019136545.1 of Betaproteobacteria bacterium. Taxonomy (GTDB): domain Bacteria; phylum Pseudomonadota; class Gammaproteobacteria; order Burkholderiales; family Rhodocyclaceae; genus Fen-999. The sequence continues at coordinate 12,432 of JAGVUA010000131.1, read as the reverse complement.
CGTGCAGACCATGACCCGTATCCCGATTTCTTCGGCCATGCTCGCCGGCCAGCCGCTGGGCTTCACGACGCCGTTTGCCGAAAGCAAGGGCTGGCGCGCACGGTTCGGCGACGCGCCGGTAAATCAGTTCTACGCGGCGCAACGCATCGCCGACCACTGGCACATCTCCCGGCAGGAGATGGAAGTATTCAGCCTGGAGAGCCATCGGCGCGCGCTCGAGGCGATTGCCCAAGGCCATTTCGTGCGCGAGATCGTGCCGCTCGAGGGACTCGAAACCGACGAGACGCCGCGGCAGTCCACGCTCGAGAAAATGGCCACGCTGGAGCCGGTCGATCCGACGTATCCCAAAATCACGGCGGCCGTTTCGAGCCAGACCTGCGACGCCGCGTCGGCCATGTTGATCGTTTCCGAGACCGCGCTGAAGCGTTACGGCCTCAAGCCGCGCGCCCGCATCCACCACATCAGCGTGCTGGCCGACGACCCCATCTGGCATCTGACCGCGCCCATGCCGGCCACCGCCCACGCGTTGAAGAAATCGGGGATGAAGATCGAGGACATCGATCTCGTGGAAATCAACGAGGCATTCGCCTCGGTGGTCATGGCGTGGTTGAAAGAAACGGGGTATCCGCACGAGCGAACCAACGTCAACGGGGGCGCCATTGCCCTCGGCCATCCTCTGGGCGCCACCGGTACCAAGCTGATGACAACGCTGCTGCACGAGCTGGAGCGTCGGGGCGGCCGCTACGGCCTTCAGACCATGTGCGAAGGCGGCGGTCAGGCCAACGTTACCATCATCGAGAGACTCTGAGGAGCATCATGGCAAGCTGCAACAACAGAACCGTCATCGTCACCGGCGCCGGCGCGGGGCTCGGCCGCGCCTATGCCATCGAGCTGGCGGCCGCGGGCGCTAACGTCGTGGTCAACGACATTCGCGCCGAGGCCGCATCGGCAGTGGTCGAGGAGATCCTCGCCAAGGGCGGCAAGGCCATCGCCAGCAGCGATGACATCACCAGTATCGCATCGGCGCAGAAAATCGTCGATGCCGCGTTGGCGGCGTTCGGCGACGTCCACGCCGTGGTCAACAACGCCGGCATTCTGCGCGACCGCATGTTCGTCACCCTGACTGAAGACGACTGGGACCAGGTGATGCGCGTTCATCTGCGCGGTCATTTCTGTCTGGCCAACATTCTCGGGCGCCGCTGGCGCGAGCAGTCCAAGGCCGGGCAGGCCGTGGATGCGCGAATCATCAATACCACGTCGGGGGCTGGTTTGCAGGGCTCGATCGGTCAGTCGAATTATTCGGCGGCCAAAGGGGGCATCGCTACCTTGACGCTGGTTCAGGCTGCCGAGATGAAGCGCTATGGCGTTACGGCCAACGCGCTGGCGCCCGCCGCGCGCACGGCCATGACCCTGGCCGGCATGCCCGACAAGGTGAAGAAGCCGGAAGACGGCAGCTTCGATTTCTACGATCCCGCCAATGTCGCGAGTCTGGTGGTCTGGCTGGTCAGCCCGGACTCCCGCGACGTGACCGGTCAGGTATTCGAGGCCGAAGGCGATCGCATCTCCGTATGCGATGGTTGGCGCAGCGGGCCGGAGGTGAAGAAGGGCGGCGCGCGCTGGACGCCGGAGGACATCGGCCCTGCGGTGCGCGATCTCATGAAACGCGCCGTTCCCGCGCAGAAGGTCTGGGGGTCCTGATGAAAATGCCCGAGTACGTACCCGGCCACCAGTTGCTGGCCGGCAAATCGGTCCTGATCACGGCGGCGGCAGGTGCCGGGATCGGCTTTGCCGCGGCAAAGCGCGCGCTCGAGGAAGGATGTCGCGCCCTCATGATCTCCGACATCCACGCCAAGCGGCTCGAAGAGTCAGTCATGGCGCTACGCCGCGATCACGGCGTCGAGCACGTCTGGGGGCATCTTTGCAACGTCGCCGTCGAGGAAGAAGTGCAAGCGCTGGTCGCGGCGGCGGAGGCGCAGCTCGGCGGTGTGGACGTGCTGATCAACAATGCCGGCTTGGGCACGCAGCGGAAGCTGGTCGACATGAGCGATGACGAATGGCACAAGGTGCTGGACGTGACGCTCACGGGAACGTTCCGCATGATGCGGGCGATGCTGCCGCACATGCAAAAGCGCGGGCGCGGCGCGATCGTCAATAACTCCTCGGTGCTTGGCTGGCGGGCCCAGAAGGAACAGGCGCACTACGCCGCGGCCAAGGCGGGCGTGATGGCGCTGACCCGCTGCGCGGGGCTGGAGGCCGCCGAACACGGGGTGCGCATCAACGCCGTGGCGCCTTCGATCGCTCTGCATGCCTTCCTGAAGAAGTCTGCGTCCGAGGAACTGCTGGCGCAACTGACCGGCCGCGAGGCTTTCGGCCGCGCGGCGGAAGTCTGGGAAGTTGCCAACGTCATGATGTTCCTGGCCAGCGATTACGCCTCCTACCTGGTCGGGGAAGTGATCTCGGTCAGCTCGCAGCACGCCTAGGTCGCGCTATGGCCAACGTCTTCGGGAATGCTGCCGAGCTCTTTGCCGCGCAAGGCCGGGATCTGGGCGTTACCGACTGGATCGAGATGTCCCAGCAGCGCATCGACCAGTTCGCGGATGCCACCGGCGATCATCAGTGGATTCATGTCGACCCGGAAAAAGCCAAGTCGGGTCCGTTCGGGGTCTGCATTGCCCACGGCTACCTGACGCTGGCGCTGGTCAATGTGTTCCTGCCCGAACTCGTCAAGGTGGACAACATGAAGATGGGCGTCAATGTCGGCTGCGATCGCGTGCGCTTTCCCGCGCCCGTCAAAGTGGGCGCCAGGATTCGCGGCCATGGCGAAATGGTCAAGGTGGAGCAGGTCGGCCAGGCGGTTCAAACCACCGTGCGGGTCACCGTCGAAATCGAGGGTGGCGAACGCCCCGGTTGCGTGGTCGACACGGTGAGCCGCTATACGTTCGAATAATTCGAGGAAACCAGTCATGAACGAAGCTGTCATTGTCGCAACGGCGCGCACGGCGCTGGCCAAGTCTTTCCGGGGCTCCTTCAACGACACCGAGGCGCCGGTGCTCGGCGGCCACGTCGTCAAGGCGGTGGTCGAGCGAGCGGGCATCGAAGCCGCTGCCGTCGAGGATGTGATCATGGGCGCTGCGGTCCAGCAGGGCACCCAGGGCTACAACCTCGGCCGGCTGTGTGCCTACGCCGCCGATCTGCCGGAAACCGTCCCCGGCATGAGTCTCGACCGCATGTGCGCGTCGGGCATGATGAGCATCGGTGTCGCGGCGAAAGGCATCCTGGCCGGCGAGATGAGCATCGCCGTGGCCGGCGGCGTCGAGTCGATCTCGCTGACCCAGACCAAGCACAAGAACGCCTATCGCGCACAGTCGACGGCGGTGCTCGCCAAGGTGCCGACCGCCTATATTCCGATGATCGAAACCGCCGAGATCGTCGCCAAGCGCTACGGCATTTCGCGCCTGGCGCAGGACGCGTATGCGCTGCAAAGCCAGCAGCGCACGGCGGAGGCCCAGAAGCAGGGGCGATTTGCCGAGGAAATCGTGCCGCTGGTGGCGAGCAAGCTGCTGTTCGACAAGGAAGGCAACCCCACGGGAAGCCAGGAAGTCACCGCGGATCGGGACGAATGCAATCGGGCCGATACCACCCTCGAAAGTCTCCAGGGCTTGAAGCCGGTCTGGAAAGAAGGCAAATGGGTTGCGCAGGGCGAGTTCATCACCGCCGGCAATGCTTCGCAATTCTCGGATGGCGCCTCGGCGGCGCTGATCATGAGTCGCGCCGAGGCGCAACGCCGGGGCATCGCGCCCTTGGGCATCTACCGCGGCATCGCCGTTGCCGGTTGCAAGCCCGACGAGATGGGCATTGGTCCGATCTATGCGATTCCCAAGCTGCTGCAGCGTTTCGGCTTGAGCGTCGCCGACATCGATCTTTGGGAAATCAACGAAGCATTTGCCTGTCAGGTGCTGCATTGCCGCGACACCCTCGGCATCGACAACGATCGACTCAACGTCAACGGCGGCGCCATCGCCATCGGTCATCCGTTTGGCATGTCGGGGGCCCGCTTGGTGGGACACGCCTTGCTCGAAGCGCGGCGTCGGGGACTGCGCCGGGTGGTGGTGTCGATGTGCATTGGTGGCGGCATGGGAGCGGCCGGCTTGTTCGAGGTCGCCTGATCGTCGGCGGCCAGGCCGGCAAGCATTCACGAATATGGAAGGAGAACGCGGTTGAAGGTGATCGTCCCCGTCAAGCGGGTCATTGACTACAACGTGAAAGTGCGCGTCAAGAGCGACGGTTCAGGCGTCGATCTTGCGAACGTGAAAATGGCGGTGAATCCGTTCGACGAAATCGCCGTCGAGGAAGCCGTGCGGCTCAAGGAAGCAGGTATTGCCACGGAAGTGGTGGCGGTGTCCTGCGGGCCCTCGGTATGCCAGGAGAGCTTGCGCACGGCCTTGGCGCTCGGCGCCGACCGGGCCATTCTCGTCGAGTCGGATAGCGAATTGCAGCCGCTGGCGGTGGCCAAGTTGCTCAAGGCGGTTTGCGACAAGGAACAGCCGACCCTGGTGATTTGCGGCAAGCAGGCCATCGATGATGATGCCAACCAGACCGGCCAGATGTTGGCGGCGCTCATGAATCGGCCCCAAGGTACGTTTGCGTCGAAGCTGGTTCTTGGCGACGGCAAGGTCCAGGTGACCCGCGAGGTCGACGGCGGTCTCGAGACCGTCGAATTGATGCTGCCGGCGGTGATCACCACCGACCTGCGCCTCAATGAGCCCCGCTACGCGACTTTGCCCAACATCATGAAGGCGAAGAAGAAACCGCTGGAAACGACCACCCCGGCGGCGTTGGGCGTCGATGTGGCGCCGCGCTTGTCGCATTCCAGGTTCGCCGAGCCGCCCAAACGAGCCGGCGGCAAGAAGGTCGCCGACGTCGCCGACCTCGTGGACAAGTTGCGCAATGAAGCGAAGGTGATCGCATGACGGCCCTGGTCATTGCCGAACACGACAACAACGAACTCAAGCCTGGTGTTGCCCAGGCGGTGAGCGCGGCCGGCCAGGCGGGCGGTGAAACTCACGTGCTGGTGGCCGGCGCCCACTGCGCGGGAGCCGCTGCCGCCGCTGCCCGGCTGCAGGGCGTGAGCCGCGTGCTGCTTTGCGAGGCTTCCCATTACGCCGATGGCGGTGCCGAGTGTCTCGCGGCATTGCTGGCGACGCTGACTTCCCGCTACTCCCATTTCCTTGCCGCGGCGACGCCGTTTGGCAAGAACCTGATGCCGCGCCTGGGCGCGCTGATCGACGTGGCGCCCATTTCGGAGATTGTCGCTGTCGAAGGGCCGAGCAGCTTCGTCCGGCCGATCTACGCCGGCAACGTGCTGGTAAAGGTCGACAGCGCCGATGCCATCAAGGTGCTGACCGTGCGCGCCACCGCGTTCTCGGCGGCGGGCGGCGGCGGCACGGCCGACATCGAGACGCTGCCGGCGGGCCCCGATCTGGCGATGTCGCGCGTCGTCGGCCGGGAGATCGTCAAATCCGAGCGCCCCGAGTTGACCGCGGCGCGGGTGGTGGTGTCGGGCGGGCGAGGCATGGGGTCTGGCGAGAATTACCACAAGGTGCTCGAGCCGCTGGCCGACCGCCTGGGCGCCGCCCTGGGCGCATCGCGGGCCGCGGTCGACGCGGGCTTCGCGCCCAATGATTATCAAGTCGGACAAACCGGCAAGATCGTCGCGCCGGAACTGTACATCGCCGTCGGCATATCCGGGGCCATCCAGCACCTGGCCGGCATGAAGGACAGCAAGGTGATCGTCGCCATCAACAAGGATCCCGACGCGCCCATCCATCAAGTGGCCGATTACGGGCTGGTGGGCGATCTGTTCGAGGCCGTGCCGGCGCTGGTCAAGGAATTGGGGGGGTGAGTCGCGGGGAGCCGGCGGCCAAACCCGGTTCTATCCTTCCTGGCGACGCGCCAGCGCTTCCTGCAACAATCGGATTTCCCGCGCCGTTTCGAGGAAGTCGTCGATGACGTTCAGGCCCGAAGCTTGCAACTGTTCAATGGCCGCGTGCGTCAGGATCAGGTTGCGCGCGCCTTCGCGGTGCAACATGTGCCTGCGCTCCAGTTCTTTGACCTTGCGCCTGACGGTTTCCCGTGGTATGCCTGTGGCATCGCTGATGGAGAGGGCGTTGCAAGGGCTGACGCGCTGCCGCTGCAGCGAGCCCAGCACGTCCTTGCGCCGCAGCCGGGCGGCCAATTCATCATGGATGTCGAGCGAGCGAATGGCGCGCGCGACGTTGTAGTGGGCGATCTCGCTAAAGACCAGAAAAAGGACCAGGTCACCGTCGAACAGTCGATAGGCGCGCCGCATGATCTCGAGCGTAAAGTCGCTGGCGACGGCGCTGAGCACCAGTTGCGCCGCGACGTCGCCCCGGGGTGACCGGACCAGGTCGCCGATGCTGATGGGGAGGGCCGGATGGGGAGATCGTTTGGAAGCCATGCTGGGTTTGCTCGACGAGCGCGGAGAATTACCCAGATTGGGCGCTTCTGTCAATGGCCGCCCAATGGCCATCGCTATGATGGCTCGAGCGTCGCGCCGCGTGCGCGATCCAGCGCATCGCGATTGCACATTTGCCGGAACAGACGGGAGTTGATATGACCGAAGCCTACCTATACGACCACGTGCGCACGCCGCGCGGCAAGGGCAAGCCCGACGGCGCGCTGCATGAAATCACCCCGGTCCAATTGGCATCGCAGGTGTTGCAGGCGATACGGGATCGAAATGGCCTCGATACCCGGCTGGTCGAGGACGTGATCCTCGGATGCGTGGTGCCCGTGGGGGAGCAGGGTGCGAACATCGCCCGCATTGCGGCGCTGAACGCCGATTTCGCGCAAACGGTGCCCGGCGTGCAGATCAATCGGTATTGCGGTTCCGGTCTCGAGGCCGTCAATTTCGCGGCCGCCAAGGTTCGGGGAGGGTTGGCCGATCTCGTCATCGGCGGAGGCGTCGAGAGCATGTCGCGCATTCCGATGGGCGCCGACGGCGGTGCCTGGGCGATGGACCCGCAGGTGGCCAACAAGACCTATTTCGTCATGCAAGGCATCAGCGCCGATCTGCTCGCCACCAAGCATGGCCTGACTCGCGAGGACTGCGATGCCTATGCCGTGGAGAGTCAGCGCCGGGCGGCGCGGGCATGGGCCGAGGGACGCTTCGCGAAATCGGTGGTGCCGGTCCGGGACATCATTGGCCTGCCGGTCCTCGAACGCGATGAAACCGTGCGCGGCGACACTACGATGGAAACGCTGGCCGGCCTCAAGCCCGCGTTCGCCGAGATGGGCGCCAAGGCCGGGTTCGACAGCATCGCCCTTCAGCGCTACCCGCAACTGGAGCGCATCGAGCACATGCATCATGCCGGCAACAGCTCCGGCATCGTCGATGGCGCCTCGGCGGTGCTGGTGGGCAGCGGGGCCATCGGCGAGCAACTCGGCCTCGCGCCCAGGGCGCGGATCCGCGCCGCCGTGACCATCGGCTCCGAGCCGACCATCATGCTCGACGGACCGGCCGCGGCGACGCGCCTGGCCTTGCGGAAGGCCGGCATGGCTGTCGGCGACATTGATCTGTTCGAACTCAATGAAGCCTTCTCCTCGGTTGTCCTCGCTTTCATGGCGGAACTTGCCGTGCCGCATGAGCGCATCAACGTCAATGGCGGCGCCATCGCCATGGGCCATCCGCTAGGAGCGACTGGCGGCATGATCATCGGCACGCTGCTCGACGAAATGGAGCGACGGAACCTGGCCACCGGCCTGGTCAGCCTCTGTGAGGCGGCCGGCATGGCCTCGGCCACCATCATCGAACGCGTCTGAGACGGGAGTCCGAACATGATCGACTATTTCAAGTACGCTGTTGCCGAAGACGGCATCTGCACCTTGACGATCGACCAGCCGAACTCGGCGACGAACGTCATGAACCAGGCTTTTCTCGACGGCTTTCGCGCCGCCTTGGATCGTGCCCTTGCCGATGATCGGGTAAAGGGCATCATCCTGACCTCGGCCAAGAGTTCCTTCGTGGCGGGCGCCGATCTCAAGGCCATGGAAGCGACGCTCTACGGCAACCCCGATGCCAAGACGCTTTATGAGCAGTGTTGGGCATTTTCGAGCCTGCTGCGTCGCATGGAGACAGGCGGCAAGCCGGTGGTGGCGGCCCTGAACGGGCCGGCCCTCGGCGGCGGCTTCGAGATTGCCCTGGCCTGCCACCACCGGATTGCGGCGGATGTGCGGGGAATGGTGGTGGGGCTTCCGGAAGTGGGGGTCGGCCTGCTGCCAGGCGCCGGTGGCACCCAGCGCTATCTGCGCATGATCGGCGTGGCCAAGGCGTTGCCGCTACTGCTGCAGGGCAGTCAACTGAAACCGGACAAGGCACTGGAACTCGGGCTGCTCAACGAAGTGGTTCCTGCCGACCAGCTTTTGCCCGCCGCTCGCAAGTGGTTGCTTGGCTCGCCCGACCCGGTCAAGCCTTGGGACAAGAAGGGTTTCCAGGTTCCCGGCGGCGGCAATCCGATGCTGCCGAATCTTGCCCAGCTTTTCATGGGCACCGCCGCCAATCTGCAGGCCAACACCTATCACAACCTGCCGGCGCCGTTGGCCATCGCGTCGTGCCTGTATGAAGGAATGCAGTTGCCGATCGACAAGGCCTTGCAGGTCGAGTGCAAGTATTTCGTCAAGCTCAATCTCGATCCCGTCGCCGGCAACATGGTGCGAACGATTTTCATCAACAAGAGCGAGGCGGATAAGCTGGTGCGTCGTCCCGCCGGCATTGACAGGAAAGTGCATCAGCGGATCGGCGTTCTCGGCGCGGGTTTGATGGGTGCCGGCGTCGCCTATGTGGCGGCCCAGAACGGAATCGATGTGGTCCTGATCGATCGCGACCAGGCTTCCGCCGACAAGGGCAAGGCCTACAGCGAATCGAGGCTCAGGAAGGACATGGCGCGCGGCCGTATCACGGCCGACAAGGTCGAGGCGATTCTTGCGCGAATCCACCCGACCGCCGACTACGCAGCGCTGGGCGATGTCAGTCTCGTCGTCGAGGCGGTGTTCGAGGATCGTGGGGTCAAGGCCGAGGTGTTCGCCAAGGCCGAAGCGGTGGTGCCGGTCGATGCCGTGCTGGCCTCGAACACGTCGGCGCTGCCCATCACCGGACTTGCGGAGACTACCGGCCGTCCTGCCAACGTGGTCGGCTTGCACTTCTTCTCGCCGGTCGAGCGCATGCCGCTGGTCGAGGTCATCCGTGGTCGGCAGACCGGCGATACGGCCTTGGCGCATGCGCTGGATTTCGTTGCCCAGCTCAAGAAAACCCCGATTCTCGTCAATGACAGCCGCGGCTTTTTCACCAGCCGCTTCATTGGCGCCTTCATCAACGAGGGGGTGACCATGGTCAAGGAAGGCATCAACCCGGCGTTGATCGAGAATGCCGCGCGCATGACCGGCTATCCGGTGGGTGCGCTGACCATCTCCGACGAGATCGGCCTGGATCTGGCCTACAAGGGCGCCCAACAGCAGGCGCAGGACCTCGGTGCGGACAACCGGCCTGGCGCTTCCGTCGAGGTCATCGCCACGATGGTGGCGACTCATGGACGGCACGGCCGGAAGAACGGCAAGGGTTTCTACGAGTATGCGGCCGATGGTGGCAAGCGGCTCTGGCCGGGCCTCGACGACCTCTGGCCGCGCCGTCCCGCGTCCGAACAGCCCGATGTACGGGAAGTGCAGCACCGCATGCTCTATGCGCAGCTTGCCGACGCGGCCCGCTGCATCGCCGATGGCGTCCTGACCGATCCTGCCGACGGCGATATCGGCGGATGTTTCGGCGTCGGCTTTCCCATCTACCTCGGAGGTCCGTTCGCCGCCATGGACACCATCGGCATCGGTGCCGTGGTCGCCGAATGCGACCGGCTGGCCGCCAGATATGATGCCGGGCGCTTCGCCATTCCGGCACTGTTGCGCGAGATGGCCGCCGAGGGCAAGACCTTCTACGGGCGGAATCGCGTTGTGCCGCCCGCCCGGCGGACGGAGCCGGTGGCGTGATGGCCGCCGGCGCTTTCGATTACATCATCGTCGGTGCCGGGTCTGCCGGTTGCGTTCTGGCCAACCGCCTGAGCGAAGATCCCGATATCCAGGTGCTGCTTCTCGAAGCGGGCGGCAAGGATGGGGATCTGCTGACGCGCATGCCGGCGGGTTGGGCCAAGGTGACGGCCGAAGACAAGTACGTGGATTTCTTCGTGTCGGAACCCGAGCCGGCGACGCTGGGTCGTCGCTACACGCTGCCGCGCGGCCGCATTCTCGGCGGATGCTCCACGGTCAACGGCATGATCTACATCCGGGGACAGGCGGAAGATTACGATGGCTGGGCGAAGGCCGGGGCCCGGGGCTGGGACTGGGCGTCGGTGCGTCCCTATTTTCTTCGTTCGGAGAACCAGCAGCACATCCGAGACGAACACCATGGCGTCGGCGGACCTCTCCCGGTTTCGAGCCTGGCGGACGTCAATCCGATCGGCGCATGCATGATCCGCGCATTTCAGGAAGCGGGCGTCCCGGCCAATGCCGACTTCAATGGGGCCCGGCAGGAGGGCGTCGGTTATTACCAGACGACCATGCGTGACGGCGAACGATGGTCGGCCGCGCGCAGTTTCCTGGATCCCGTCCGGAACCGTCCCAACCTGAGGGTGCTTACCGGCGCACTGGTCGAACGTGTCGTGATCGATGCCGGCGTCGCCACCGGCATTCGTTATCGACATGCGGGCGAGCGAGCGACCGTTACGGCCAGGCGCGAGGTCCTCTTGTCAGCCGGCGCCCTGCAGTCGCCGAAACTGCTGATGCTTTCCGGCGTGGGACCGGGAGACGAACTCCGACGTGTCGGCATCCCGGTGCTGAAGGATGCCCCAAACGTCGGTGGCAACTTGCAGGATCATTTCATCGTTCCGATGATGTGGCGTCTGAATCCTGGAAGTCCGAGCCTGAATTCCAGGTTGTCGGGCATGCGACTGCTCTGGGAAGTGCTGCGCTACCTGGCGCGTCGTCAGGGGGCGATGCGCATGCCGGCGGCCGAGGTCGGCGTGTTCGCCCGCAGCGATCCTGCCGCGCCCCGGCCTGACCTCCAGTTTCATTGCCTGCCGCTCACCGGCAATCTCAATCCCGATGGCGAGGTGTCGAAAAACGCCGATCCTTGGCCGGGCATGACCATGGCGCCCTGTCAGCTCAACCCCGCCGCTCGCGGGCGGCTGACTTTGCGCTCGATTGACCCCGGCGATCCGCCGGTATTCAATCTGGACTACCTGAGATCGGAACACGATGTGCGCGTGACCCTGGCGGGAATGCGATTGGCGGTGCGGGCAGCGTCTCAGCCTGCCCTGGCCCCGCTGGTGTCGGCGATGTGGCGGCCATCGGGCCAGGGGGCGAACGACGAGAGCCTGCTCGATTTCGCCATGCGCTTCGGTACCACCACGCATCACCCGGTGGGGACTTGCCGGATGGGTGCCGATGCGGAGGCGGTGGTCGATAGCGAACTCCGGGTTAACGGCGTGCGGCGCTTGCGGGTAATCGATGCATCTGTGATGCCTGTGATCACCTCGGGCAATACGCATGCGCCGACCATGATGATCGCCGAACGGGCGGCGGACCTGATCCGCCAGGGCAGCCCCAATTAGCTCGGCGTTGGCTGGAGCGAAGCGGAAGGAGATTTGTCGATGATCGTGGCAGGGCGGGAAATGTCGGTGACCGAGGCGGTGCACAGCCGCTCGTCGAAACGCGCTTTCCTCGGCAAGCCGGTCGACGCCGATCTGGTTCGGCGGCTGCTGGCGACGGCGGCCCGAAGTCCGTCGGGGGGGAATCTGCAGCCTTGGCATGTGCATGTTCTGGGCGGCGATGAATTGGCGCGCTTCAAGGCGTTGATGCAGCAAAAAATGGCGGCCGATCCCCGCGGCGATGGTCCCGGTTACGATATCTATCCCGCCGGCTTGCACGATCCCTACCATACCCGCCGCGCGCGTTGCGGCGAGGACATGTACGGAACGATGGGCATTGGCCGCGACGACAAGAAGGCTCGGACGATGTTCCTGGCCGGCAACTTCCAGTTCTGGGGTGCGCCCGTCGGCATGTTCTTCAGCGTCGATCGCCGCATGGGACCGCCGCAATGGTCCGATCTCGGCATGTACATTCAGACCTTGATGCTGCTGGCCAGGGAAGCTGGATTGGACAGTTGCCCGCAGGAAGCCTGGACGCTCTGGCATCGCACCGTCGCCGACTTCATCGGCCTTCCGGAAGGCCAGATGCTGTTTTGCGGCCTTGCGCTCGGCTACGCCGATCCCGCGCATCCCGTCAACCGGCTGCGGACCGATCGGGCACCGCTTGCAGAATTCGCAGTTTTCCGTGGCATTTGAATCATCGAGGAGACAGATATGAGCA
>JAGVUA010000029.1 GCA_019136545.1 Betaproteobacteria bacterium | reverse complement strand
TTGCGGCTTCCACCGCAGAAGCCGACGTTAAAAAGCAGACGCCGAACGGTGGCAACGTCGAAGCCGCAAAGCTTGTCGGCAAATTGATAGCCGAGCGGGCGAAGGCCAAGGGTGTAGATATGGTGGCGTTCGATCGGTCCGGTTTCCGGTATCACGGTCGCGTCAAGGCGCTGGCCGAAGCCGCCCGCGAGGGCGGGCTGAAGTTCTAAGCGCGGCATTTGAGCGAGACGAATATGGCTAAACCGCAAGGCAAGAAACAGCAGCAGGCCAACGACGAGCGTGACGACGGTTTGCGCGAGAAGATGGTTTCCATCAACCGCGTCACCAAGGTGGTGAAGGGGGGCCGCATCCTTGGCTTCGCAGCACTCACCGTGGTTGGTGATGGCGAAGGTGCCGTTGGCATGGGTAAGGGTAAATCCCGTGAGGTACCGGTCGCCGTGCAGAAGGCGATGGAAGAGGCTCGCCGCAAGATGGCCAAGATCAAGTTGAACAAAGGTACGCTGCATCATTCGGTGACAGGTAAGCATGGCGCCACTACGGTCCTAATGTCGCCAGCGCCTAGCGGTACCGGGGTTATCGCCGGTGGTCCCATGCGCGCCGTATTCGAGGTGATGGGGATTACCGATGTGGTGGCCAAGTGCATCGGATCGACAAATCCCTACAACGTTGTTCGTGCCACGCTCAATGGCCTCAACGGCATGAACACGCCGGCCGAGATCGCTGCCAAGCGTGGCAAGAGCGTTCAGGAAATCATGGAGTAAGCCATGGCTGACAAGAAGATCAGGGTGACTCTCGTGAAGAGCGTCATCGGCACTAAGCAGGATCATCGCGCCACCGTGCGCGGCTTGGGCCTGCGCAAGCTCAACAGTAGCGCGGAGCTGGTCGATTCTCCAGCTGTACGCGGAATGATCAAGAAGGTTGCCTACTTGGTGAAATGCGATGGCTGAGCAGATGGAACTGAATAACCTGAAACCGGGTGCCGGTTCAAGGCATGCCGCTAAACGGGTCGGACGGGGTATCGGTAGCGGCTTGGGCAAGACGGCTGGCCGAGGTCACAAGGGGCAGAAGTCTCGCGCGGGCGGATTCCATAAAGTCGGCTTCGAAGGCGGTCAAATGCCCCTTCAGCGACGTTTGCCGAAGCGTGGATTTGTTTCCCTCAATGCAGGTCGCCACGTCGAAGTGCGTCTCTCGGACCTTGAGAAGCTTCCGGTGGATGACGTCGATCTGTTGACGCTCATGCAGGCGGGCGTTATTTCGGCAACCGCATTGTCGGCGAAGGTGATTCTTTCTGGAAAGCTTACTCGCAAGCTGACTTTGAAGGGGATTGGCGCCACCAAAGGGGCAAAAGCGGCAATCGAGGCGGTTGGCGGTTCCGTGGTGGAAATTGCAGCAGCGGCCTAATTCTTATCGGAACTTTGCGAGTTAACTATCTTGGCTGCCCAGGCTCCTGCAAATACTCTTGGAAAGACCGCGAAGTTTGGCGACTTGTGGCGCCGCTTGTGGTTCTTGCTTGGCGCACTCTTTGTCTATCGGATTGGTGCGCATATTCCAGTCCCGGGGATTGATCCAACGGAACTGGCAAAGCTTTTTGAGGGTCAGCAGGGGGGCATACTAGGAATCTTCAATTTGTTTTCCGGGGGCGCTCTTTCGCGATTTACGATTTTCGCGTTGGGCATCATGCCGTATATCTCGTCTTCGATCATCATGCAGCTCATGACGATCGCGGTACCCTCGCTTGAGCAGTTGAAGAAAGAAGGCGAGGCCGGTCGGCGGAAAATTACCCAATACACCCGGTACGGGACCGTTGGATTGGCATTGTTTCAGGCTTTTGGCATTGCCATAGCACTTGAATCCCAAGCCGGTCTCGTTCTGGATCCTGGATTGATGTTCAGGCTCACCACGGTGATGACTCTCGTAACAGGGACCATGTTCTTAATGTGGTTGGGCGAGCAGATTACTGAACGTGGACTTGGCAACGGGATTTCGATAATCATATTCGCCGGCATTGCGGCCGGATTGCCAAGCGCGTTGGCCGGCCTGTTCGAGTTGGTGCGAACCGGGGCGATGCATCCCGTCACCGCATTGGTGATTTGCGCTCTGGTGGTCATCGTGACGGGCTTCGTGGTCTTCGTCGAACGAGGGCAACGCAAGATTCTCGTTAACTATGCAAAACGGCAGGTTGGAAACAAGATTTATGGCGGACAAAGCTCTCATTTGCCGCTCAAGCTGAACATGTCAGGCGTCATACCACCTATCTTTGCCTCTTCGATCATTCTGTTTCCTGCGACTGCAGCGGGTTGGTTTGGTGCCTCTGAAGGAATGAATTGGCTGAAGGATATTGCCGCGACGCTCTCGCCGGGACAGCCGATCTACGTCATCCTGTATGCGGCAGCGATAGTGTTCTTTTGCTTCTTTTATACCGCTTTGGTATTCAATTCCAAGGAAACGGCCGACAATCTGAAGAAAAGCGGTGCATTCGTCCCGGGCATTCGGCCGGGTGAGCAGACAAGCAGATACATCGACAAAATATTAATGCGGCTTACCCTGGTTGGTGCAATCTACGTGACCTTGGTTTGCCTGCTACCTGAGTTTCTGATTCTGAAATGGAATGTTCCATTCTATTTCGGAGGCACCTCGTTGTTGATCATCGTAGTCGTGACAATGGATTTCATGTCACAGGTCCAGGCATATGTTATGTCCCATCAATACGAGAGCCTACTGAAAAAGGCCAACTTCAAGGGCACAGGATTTCAGACTCGTTAACTGATAATGGCAAAGGAAGACGTTATCGAGATGCAAGGTGAGGTGGTTGAAAACCTCCCCAATGCGACTTTCAGAGTCAAGCTAGATAACGGTCATATTGTTCTCGGTCATATTTCGGGGAAGATGCGCATGCACTACATCAGGATTCTTCCCGGAGACAAGGTGACCGTTCAATTGACTCCTTACGATTTGACAAAAGGCAGAATAGTTTTCCGCGCCAAGTAGTGCCACCACGAATACTGCAATCGGAGAATAACCATGAAAGTAACCGCATCCGTAAAGCGCATGTGCAGAAA
>JAGVUA010000123.1 GCA_019136545.1 Betaproteobacteria bacterium | reverse complement strand
TGGCTGTGACCGTGTCCGCCGTCAACGCGCTCTCGATGGGGATCGCCACCACATTCGTGTTGATTGCCTCCTGCGGCCTGGTATCGATGATGCGCAAGATCACCCCGAAGGAGGTGCGGATCGCCACCTACATCGTCATCATCGCCACCTTCGTCACGGCGGTGGATTACATCATCCAGGCGATCAGTCTCGCCCTCTACGATGCCCTGGGCGCGTTCATCCAGCTGATCGTGGTGAACTGCATTATCCTCGGTCGTGCCGAGGCGCATGCTTCCAAGAATCCGCCGCTGGAGGCCGTTGCCAATGCCGCTGGCATGGGTATCGGCTTCACCCTCGGTCTGTTCGCGCTCGGCGCCGTGCGCGAAATTCTCGGCGCCGGCACGCTGTTCGGCGTATCGCTGTTCGGCGAGAGCTTTCAGCCGTGGGTCATCATGGTTTTGCCCCCGGGCGGTTTTTTCGTGCTCGGCGGCTGGCTGCTGTTGTTCGCCTGGCTTGCGCGCCGCAAGCGGAACGTACTGACGGAGGCTCGCCAAGATGCATGAAACCGCCTTCCAGATCTTCGTCAATGCCCTGCTGGCCAACAACTTCGTACTGGCGATGTTCCTCGGCCTGTGTCCGTTTCTCGGCGTCTCCGGCAAGCTCGACACGGCGTTTCCGATGGGCGTGGCGACCACCTTCGTCATGCTGGTCGCATCGCTGTGCGCCTATGGCCTCAACCTGCTGTTGATCTCGCTGCACCTCGAGTTCCTGCGGCTGATCTCCTACATCGTGATCATCGCCTCGGCGGTGCAGCTCGTCGAAATGGTGCTCAAGAAGTATAGTCCGGCGTTGTTCCGCGCGCTGGGCATCTATTTGCCGCTGATCACCACCAACTGCGCCGTGCTCGGCGTCGCGCTGTTCCAGACTGCGCGGGAATACGATTTCATCCAGTCCGTGGAGTTCAGCCTCGGCGGCGGCGCCGGCTTCACGCTGGCGCTGGTGCTGATGGCCTCGGTGCGCGAACGCCTGCAACTTTCCGATGTGCCGACGCTGGCGCAAGGCACCGCGTTGTCCCTGATGCTGGCCGGCATTCTTTCGCTGTCCTTCATGGGCTTCGCGGGGCTGGGCGGATGAGCACCTTGTTCCTGAGCATCGGGTTTATTTTTGTCGTCATGATCGGCGGAATCGTCATCGAGCGGCTGTACCGAAGATTCGCGACGAGGCATCCGCAGCTCGGGCCTTTCCGGGATACCACGAAGTGCGGTAGCTGCGCCGCCAAGCAGGCCTGCGAGCGCCGCTCGGCGTCATGTCAAGGCTGACTTTTGCATGTAATTGCTAATAACGCTGGAAGTCACTCTGCAAATCATTGTGTCGGTAATCAAGCCGCCAAAGCATCTCTTGTAAAATCGCGCGCGGCTCGCTGAGGATTGGCTTCGGTAGGGTGGGGTAGCGTAGCGATTGGGGGGAACATGTCGGCATTGTCACGGATGGCGCAGATCCGCAAGCTTGCGCACGCGGGAAAATATCTTGTGTTGCTCGCCGGCGGCCTGGTCGCCGGAACGGCCTGGGCGGGCCTGGCAGCCTCGATCACCTTGCAATCCGGCCAACCGACGAATATTCGCCCCGGCGAAACGACCGTCCTCGAAATCAACCTGGCCAATAACAATTCGACGGCCGACATTACCGGCGTTGGCTTCAGCAACAGTCTGCCCGGCACCCTGCCAAACGGGCTCAAAATAGCGGCTGCGCCCACCTATACCTGCTTCGACCCCAACACCAACGCCACGACCGCGGGAACGGGAACGCTGACGGCCGTTGTGGGCACCCAGGCGATTCAATTGAGCGGTGGCGTCATTCCAAGGCGCAACGGCGGCAATAGCACCGACGGCACCTGCACGATCCGCATCCCCGTGACCGCCGGCAGTTCCACCGGTAGCGGCACCGCTTACACCTACACCATTCTCAACGGCGCCGTGACCGGCAACGATGGCGGAAACGTGGCCAACGTCGGCGACGTCAGCCAAAGCGTCAACGTCACGGCCATCGCCAGGCCGACCATCACCAAGGCGTTCAACAACGGAACGGCCTACCTCGGCGGCGCATCGCGGACGCTGACGATCACCGTCAACAACCCGAACCCGATCGCGATCGGCAACTTCAGCATCGCCGACAACTTTCCGACGCTCGGCGCCGGCGGGGCCATCATCCGGGTCGCCAATCCGCCCAATGCGACATCCACCTGCACGGGTGCCGGCATCGCCGCCACATTCACGCCGAATGCCGGAGACGTCGGCGTGAGCGCCAGCGGCGGCACCCTGGCCGCCAACGGCAGTTGCACGTTGACCGTCGCCATCGAGGGCCGCCACACCAACGGCGTCTATACCACCGGCAGCCAGACCAACACCATCAATGCCACCACCGACTTCGGCAACGATCTTGGCATCCATGCCCAGGCCAATGCCACTGCCGGCATTACGGTCAACTCGCCACTCGGCGTCAGCAAGGGCTTCTCGCCGACCACGCTGGCGAGCGGTCAGGCCGGCAGCGTGACCATTACCTTGAGCAACGCCGGCAGTTCGGCATTGAACGTGGTGTCATTCAACGATTCGCCGATCGACGGTATCGGCGACCCGTTGAGAGGCCTGAACGTTACCAGCGTGAGCACCACTTGCGCCGGCGGGACGGCAAGTATTGTGAATGCGGGAGGCGTTCCTCGCGGCGTTAGTCTCGCCGGCGGCACCATTCCGGCGGGCAGCTCGTGCACCGTGACGGCCAACTTCACCGCAACGACCCTGGCGGACAACACGCCGGTCACCTACACCAATGCCATTCCTGCCGGTGCCGTTGACGTCGGCAATCCAGCCATCGTCAGCCAGAATTACTCGGCCACCATTCTCGTCGCCGACACGTTGCGCGTGCTGAAGACGAACGACGGCAGCGCCCCGCGCCCCGGTGCTCCGGTGCGTTACGTAGTGACAGTGCAAAACTGGACGAATGCCGCGATGAGCAACGTCCGCATCCTCGACGCACTCGGAAACGGGATGACTTTTCTGACCGGCGTCATCGCCGGTCTCAATTACACGCCGACGCTTTCGGGTACCGGTTGCACGAATCTGACGATATCGAACGTCACGGGCGACGCCAATGCCAACTTCGTGATCGGCACCGTTCCCGCGCGCACCAACGACAGCACGCCCGGAGCCTGTAGCGTGGCTTTCTATGCCATGGTCTCCACGGCGGCGGGCAACGGCAGCTCCACCGTCAATACGCTGCCAGCGGGCTCCGTATGTACCGACAACGGTGCCGGAGTCTGCAACGGCGGTGCCGCCTCGTCGGGGAACGCAGGAGTCAATGTGTCGACCCTGACCGCCACGAAGGCCTTCAACCCGGCGGGCCCGCTCCCCGAGGGCACCATCGCCCGCATGACCATCACCTTGAACAACTACTCGGCCAACCCATTAAGCGGTGTATCGATCTCCGATACCATGCCAGGCTCGGGACTGTCGCAATTGCGGGTGGCCACCCCGGCCAACGCCGCCACCACTTGCGGCGGCACGATCACCGCCGTCGCCGGCTCGACGTCGGTGGCGCTCAATGGCGGTACGCTGCCTGCGCGTGGTGCCAGCAGTGGCGGAGTCATCGGCAACGGCGCTCCCGGGACCTGCGTCATTCAGGTCGATGTCGTCGGATCCGCGGGGGTGTTTGCCAACACCGCGACCTCGACGGGCACCGAAACCTACGCCAACGGCACGACGCATAACGTGGTTCCCCCCGTTACCGCCACTGCCAATATCACTTACAACTCCATCCTGGGGGCGGCCAAGAGTTTCACCCCCGGCACGGTGTCGTCGGGCGGCCATTCGACCGCCACTATCCGGCTCACCAACTCCGGCGGTGCGGCGCTGACCAATGTCCGCGTTTCCGATCCGCTGCCCGCCGGCATGGTGCTGGCTTCGCCCACCAATGCCTACACGACTTGCGATGGCGCTACCGCCATCGCCGGCAATCCGGGCGCCAACAGCATCGTGCTCACCGGCGCCACGGTGGCGGGTGGCGGGACCTGCGACCTGCGCTTCGATGTCGTCGCCACGGGTAGCGCCAGCTGGACCAATACCATTCCCGCCGGCAACATCGCCGCGCTCGATAACGGCGTCACCAATCAGGCGCCCGTTTCGGGGACCTTGAACTACACGCCGGGCAACAACCTGACGGTCGCCAAGGCAACCAGCCCCAGCACCCTGGCTTTTCCGGGACAGCCCAGTCGCCTGACCATCACCATCACCAACGGTGCGACGGCGGTCACCGGGCTTCGCCTGGCCGACTACTTCACCAGCGACGGTCAGGCCGCGTCGCCCGCCAATGGCATGGTGATCGCCGCCAGCCCGGCGCCCTCGACCACCTGTCCGGGCGGCAGCGTCGCCGCCGCGCCCGGCGGAGCGTCGGTGGTCGTCAGTGGCGTGTCGCTCGCCGGCTCGGCAAGTTGCGTCGTGTCGGTGAACGTCACGGCAACGAAAACCGGCGGCGTCACCAACTACATTCCGGTCGGAGCGATCCGCACCGACCAGGGCTTGTCGAATACCCAGCAAGCCACCACCAGTCTGACGACCCAGACCAGTATCGGCATCACCAAACAATTCACGCCCACCGTCATGAAATCGGGCGAACGCTCCCGCTTGCGCCTGACGTTCTACAACGGCGCCACTCAGCCGGCCAACAGCCTGTCGTTGACCGACAACCTGCCGGCCGGCGTGACGGTACCAGCGGGGCCGAATCCCACCACCACGTGCGCCGGCGCCGTGGTCAGCGCTCCGTCGGCGACCCAGGTGCGCGTCAGTGGCGGCACGCTTGCCGCTGCTGCGGGCGGTGTCGCCGCTTCGTGCTACGCCGAGATCGACGTGACGGCGGCCGCCGAAGGCGTATATGTGAACACCATCCCCGCCGGTACGCTGTCCGCCGTCGTCGGCGGTGGTTCGGTGACCAACGCCGATCCCGCCACGGCAACCTTGCGCGTCAAAATGCCGGTGGTGATTCACAAAGCCATCGGCGGCTTCACGCTGGATACCGGCAACCCGGGTGGCTTTGCCACCGGGGAAGCCAGCCGTGCGCCGGGCGCCGCTGCGCCACTCGTCATTCGCCTCGAAAACCCGAATGCCGACAACCTGACCGAAGCGGCGCTGACCGACAATCTGCCGACCGGATTGGTGGTCGCCATCGTGCCGGCCGCGGCGACTACCTGCGCCGGCGGCACGGTGATGGCCGATGCTTCGGCCACCAGCATTCGCCTGACGGGCGCGACGATACCGGCCAACGGTTTCTGCACGGTCACCGTGAACGTGCTCAGCAATATTGCCGGCACCTACACGAACCAGATCGCGTCGGGCGCGCTGACGACCTTCGAAGGCGTTGGCAACGAAGAACAGACGCGCGCGCGGATCGTGGTGACCAGCCCGCCCGGTGTCGGCAAGCAGTTTGATCCGCCCGTCATTCCCCCCAACGGCAAGTCGCGGCTGACTATCGTGGTCGACAACGACAACGACAGCAACATGACCCTGACCGCCCATCTGACCGACACCTTGCCGACCGCGCCTGGCGCGATGGTGGTGGCGAACCCGAACAATCTGGCCACTACCTGTCCGGGCGGCGTGGGCGTCGTCCAGGCGGCGATCGGCAGTCCGACGGTGCGCCTGAACAGCGGCGCCGTCATTCCGCCCGGCGGTTGCCGAGTCGAAGTCGACGTGACGGCCGCGCTCCCCGGCAGTTACAACAACAACCTGCCGGTCGGCGCGCTGCAGACCAACTTCGGTTCGAACCAGCAACCGGCCAATGCGCCGCTGCTGGTCAGTACCCTGGGCTATATCTCGGGCAAGGTCTTCCTCGACAACCTCGCGCCGCTCGACGGGGTCTACCTCGCCGGCACGGATGGGCCGATCGCCGGAGAGGAGATCCAGTTGCGCAGCGGTGCCACCTGCGCCGGCACCCTGTTGTTCACTACGCATACCGATGCCCAAGGCAACTACGCCTTCGCGGAACTGCCTGCGGGTACCTACTCGGTGTGTCAGCCGGCCCAGCCGGCCGGCTCGCTGAACAGCGTCACCCGGCAAGGCAGCATCGTCGCCATCGGCGCCAGTTCGGGCACGCCCGGCACGGCGTCGAACCCGACGGCAACGTCGAGTCAGATCGTCGGCATCGTGCTCGGCAACGACGGTGGCGACAACTCGCGCGTCAGCGGTTCGCCCAACAACAACTTTTCCGAAGTGGCAACGGTCGGCATTGCCGGCACGGTGTTCATGGACGACAACCACGACGGTATCCAGCAAGGCGCCGATGCAGGCCTGGCCGGCGTGCAAGTGGTGCTGACCGGGACCGACTGGCAAGGCAACCCGGTGAACCTGAGCGTGCTGACCGACGCGAGCGGCAACTACAGCTTCAGCAACCTGCCGCCGTCCGACGCCAGCGGCTATACCGTCACCGAGCCGGTCCAGCCGCCGGCCAGCAACAACGGCATCACGACGGCGGGCCCGGCGGTGGCCAACGGTACGGCGGGTACCGCGACCGGCACCTCGACCTTGCCCAGCCGCATCTCGGGCATCGTGTTGCCCCCGGGCAGCATCTCGACGGGCAACAATTTCGCCGAAATCGGTAACGACCGCGCCGTGTATGGTCGGGTGTATAGCGATTTCGACGACAACGGCAGCTTCAACGGTACCGATGTCGGCATCGGCGGGCAAGTGATCCGGCTCACCGGCAACGATGCCAGCGGCAATCCGGTAAACCTGAGCACCACGACACTCGCCGACGGTACCTTCGCTTTCCATGGCGTACCGGAAAGCGACGGCGCCGGCTATACGCTCACGCAGCCGGCCCAGCCGTTGGGTACCCAAAGCGGCTTCACGACCGCCGGAACCACGGGAGGCACGGCGACGCCCAAGTCGACCACGCCGAGCCAGATCACGGGGATCAACCTCTCTGGCGCCAACGAGGTTTCCGCGGAAAACCTGTTCGGCGAGATCGACCCGCGCGGTCCCCCGCCTCCCGGCGGCTGGACTACCACCGGCATTCCCACGCTGTCCGAGTGGGGTCTGCTGGCGTTGTCGATGCTCATGGCCTGGCTGGGCCTGATGCAGGTACGGCGCCGCCCCGCAAGCTAGCGGGAGCTTGGGCGAAGACACCTCGGGAAACGGGTGTCTTCGCTCATGCGAGAATTCGCCCGTGCGCCGCTTCTTCGCCATCTTTCTCGGGCTTCAAATTCTCCTGTTCGGCCTGGAGTTGCTGCAGCCCGTCCAGCAGCATGTCGTACTGCCCTGGACGGCCTTGCTCGCCAGAACCTGCGTGATGCTGGTCACCTGGTTCGACGCCAATGCCGCCGCGATGGGCAAGGTGCTGTGGAATCCCGCCACGGGCTTTGGCGTATCGATTGAGCCGGGATGCAACGGCATCGAGGCCTGCATCATTCTGTTTGCGGCCGTGCTTGCTTTTCCGACCGGCTGGCGACACAAGGCATGGGGGCTGGTGCTCGGCTTTGCGGCGATCCAGGGCCTCAATGTCGTGCGCGTGATCAGCCTCTTCTACCTCGGGCAATGGAACGAAGACGCGTTTCGCATCGCCCATGAATACCTCTGGCAGGGCTTGATCATGCTCGACGTGCTGATCGTTTGGCTGCTTTGGGTGCGGGCGGCACCGCAGCGGGCAGTCGCCGCCTGACGCCATGGCGCACCGCACGATCTGGGGATTCTTTTTCGCAGCCTTGGCTTGGTTCCTGGTGCTGACGGTGGTGTGGATGCAGGTGTCGGCCTGGACAAGCTACCCTGCCGCCGGTCTTGCCCACATCGCGCTCGGCAATGGGGCCAAGCAGTGGGTGCGCACCGTGCACAAGGAGCCGGGGCGCATCGAAGTGGACACGCGGGTGATCGTTCCGGCGGCCACCCAGAAGGACGGCAAGGGCGTGGCGGAACTGATCGCGGAGGTCGAACCGGCCCGGTATGCCTATGGCCTGCCATTGTTTCTCGCCCTGCTGTTCGCCGCGCGCGGCCGGCACATGGCCGGCAAGGCCCTGGCCGGCTATGTCATCCTGTGGGTGCCGCAGGCGTTCAGCATCGTGTTCAGCATTCTCAAGCAGATCATCGTCGCCGGCGGCAGTCCGGCCGCCCTGGGCATCGCCGCCTGGCAGATGGAAGGCATTGCGCTCGGCTACCAGTTCGGCAGCCTGCTGCTGCCGACGCTGGCGCCGGTCCTCCTCTGGCTCTGGTTCGACCGCGCCTTCTTTTCCTCCATCGTCGTCGAAGGCTGGCTGAATCAGCAGATGGGGCGCGGCGATGGCGGCTGATCGCGCGCAAAAGCCCCCCGTCGTGAACTGCCCGATCTGCGGCAAGCCGGTCGAGTGGCGCCCCGAGAGCGTCTATCGGCCGTTCTGCTCGGCGCGCTGCAAACAGATCGATCTCGGCGCCTGGGCCAACGAGGAGTACCGGGTGCCGGCCGCCGAATCAGATCCAGGCGACGCGGATGGCGGCGATGCCGTGGGCGCCGGCGGCCCGGGCTGAATCGAGATCGGCGCGGCCCAGGCCGCCGATCGCATACACCGGCAGCGGGCAGTGCTCCAGCAGGCGCGCCAGCGCTTCCCAGCCGATGCCGGGCCGGCCCGGATGGCTGGCGGTCGGCTTGACGGCGCCGAGCACCGCGAAGTCGAGCCGATATTCGGCGGCGCGTTTCAGCTCGGCCGCGTCGTGGCAGGAGGCCGCGACCAGCGGCAAGTTCGGCCGGCCGCGCAGCTCCTTGAGCTGCTCGCCGGTCAGGTGCAGGCCGTCGGCGCCCACTGCCTCGGCAAGCGGCGCGTCGCCGTTGATCAGCAGGCGCGCGCCATGGTGCCGGCAGAGCGCGGCGGCGGCGGCTGCGAAGGCCTCGCGCTCACCGGCGGGCAGTTTCGGTTCCCGCAGCTGCACCAGACGCAACCCGTTCTTCAGCGCGCGTTCGAGCAAAGTCAGCTGTGGCGGCACGCCGATCTCGTGCGCGTGGGTAATGCCATAGAAGTCGGGCAGCGCCAGCGCCGCCAGCACCGGCGCGTTGGCCGGCAGCATCGGCGCCACGGTGGTGGCGCCGGGCCGCTGCCATTCGAGCGCAGCATGCACGTGGTCGCGCAGTTCGCCGCGCCACGCGGGCACGCGGAAGAAATGCAGGCGCACGTGCGCGTGCTCGTACACATGCTCGCGCACGATCCACGGCGTGGCGCGCAGCACCTCGATCTCGAGTTCCTCCTTCAGCTCTCGGACCAGCGCGTCGCGCGGCGTTTCGCCGGCCTCGACCTTGCCGCCGGGGAATTCCCAATAGCCGGGATAGAAGGTGTCCGGGGCGCGCTGGCCGAGCAGGAAACTGCCGTCCGGTTTCTCGATGACGGCGGCCGCGACTTCGGTGATCTTCACGCAGCAGCCCCGACGAAGGGCCGTCCCGAGTCGGGGCGGCACGCGCCGGAGGCGCAACCCGCGCTATCGCTTGTTCGGAGAACCTCCAAACCATCCGAGCGTAGCGAGGCAAGCGGGCGCCTCCCCGCGAGGGGAGGCCGGGAGGGGCGGGTCATTTATTTTTGCCAGCGTAGTCCCTGGCGAACTGCCAGGCCACGCGGCCGCTGCGCGAGCCGCGCATCCGCGCCCATTGCAGCGCTTCGTGGCGAATTTGTTGGCGTGTGGCAGCGGCTGACTTTGGGCTTACCCCGAACACGGCGAGCCAGCGTTCGCAGATGGCGAGATAGGCGTCTTGATCGAACGGGTAGAACGAGAGCCAGAGGCCGAAGCGCTCCGACAGCGACACTTTTTCCTCGGTCGTCTCGCCGGGATGGATTTCGCCGTTCTCGGCGCGCGTGGTCTGCAGGTTCTCCGCCATCAGTTCCGGCATCAGGTGGCGGCGGTTGGAGGTGGCATAGATCAGCAGGTTCTCCGGCATGCCGGCGATGGAGCCGTCGAGCGCGGACTTGAGCGCCTTGTAGCCGGGCTCGCTCGCCTCGAAGGACAGGTCGTCGCAGAAGATGATGAAGCGCTCCGGCCGTCCGGCGATCAGGTCGATGATCTCCGGCAGGTCGGCGAGGTCGTGCTTGTCGACCTCGATCAAGCGCAGGCCCTTGCCGGCGAACTTGTGCAGCACGGCCTTGATCAGCGACGACTTGCCGGTGCCGCGCGCACCGGTGAGCAGCACGTTGTTCGCGCTCCTCCCAGCGACGAACTGGCGGGTGTTCTGCTCGATGCGCTGCTTCTGTTCGTCGACTTCGCAGAGGTCGTCGAGGCGAATGCGGTGCGGATGACGCACGGCCTCGAGATGGCCGCGGTTCTGCCGCTTGCGCCAGCGGAAGGCCTTGGCGTTCCAGTCGGGCGGCGGCGGCGGCGGCGGCAACAAAGCCTCGATGCGTGCCAGCAAGCCCTCGGCGCGTTGCAGGAATTGGTCGAGTTCCACTTCGGGTAAGCTGCGCGAATTGATGACGTTCGAACTCTAGCAGAACATGCCTCGCCTCTTTTCTTCACTCGTCCTCGTAGTTCTTCTCGCAGCTTGCGCAACGCCGCCGCCGGCACCGGTCGCCAGCTGCCCGGCGTGTCCGGCCTGTCCCGCCTGTCCGCCCGTGGAACCTGTCAAGCCGCCCGAGAAGCCGCCAGAAAAGCCGCTGCAGCCGGCCGAGTGGAGCGACATCACCGGCTGGCGGGACGACAATCCGCTGCCGGCGTTCGAGGCTTTCCGCGCCTCGTGCGACGTCATCGAAAGTCAGCCGTCGTGGAACGCCGCCTGCGCCGCCGCCAGGGGCGCCGCGGTCGCTTCCGCAGACGATGCGCGCGCCTGGTTCGAGACGCAGTTCCGTCCTTGGGCGCTGGTCAATCCCGACGGCACCCGCAGCGGCCTCGTCACCGGTTACTACGAGCCGCTGCTGCGCGGCAGCCGTACGCGCAAGGCGCCGTATCTGTCGCCGCTGTTCGCGCCGCCGCAGGATCTGGTGACGGTCGATCTCGCCGAGATTTATCCGGAGCTCAAGAATCTTCGCCTGCGCGGCCGCCTGGAAGGGCGCAAACTGGTGCCCTACTATTCGCGCGCCGAATGGGCGCCACAGGAGGGGCGGCGCGGCGCGGAAACGCTGATGTGGATCGACGATCCGCTCGACCTGTTCTTCCTGCAAGTGCAGGGCTCGGGCCAGGTGACGCTCGACGACGGCGCGCGCGTGCGCGTGGGCTACGCTGACCAGAACGGCCATCCCTATCGTTCCATCGGCAAATGGCTGGTCGACCAGGGCGAGCTCAAGCTCGAACAGGCGTCGATGCAGGGCATCAAGGCCTGGGCGCGGGCCAATCCGAAGCGCGTGCAGGAACTGCTCAACGCCAATCCGAGCCTGGTGTTCTTCCGCGAGCTGCCGGTCGAAGGGTCGGGGCCGCCGGGGGCGCTCGGCGTGCCGCTGACGCCCGAGCGCAGCATCGCCGTCGATCCGCGCATCGTCACGCTGGGCGCGCCGGTGTTCATCGCCACCACGTGGCCGAACGACAGCAAGCCGCTCAATCGGCTGATGCTGGCGCAGGATACCGGCGGCGCCATCCGCGGCGCAGTGCGCGCCGACTTCTATTGGGGCAGCGGCGCCGAGGCCGGCAACCTCGCCGGCCGCATGAAACAGCGCGGCAGCCTGTGGGTGCTGATGCCGAGAAGCTGGTCCCCAAAATGAAGCGTCCGGGAGCGTCCGGGCACCGGCGTGGTGCGCCGGATTCCCCGCGGCGAAGCTAAGTCACTGTTTCGGCAGCCCTCACAAACACGGCACGCTAGTTGCACGTGCGCACGGGATTCGTGCTTGATCATTCCGAGGGCCCCAAGATGGAGAATCTGAAGACTTCCGCCGACGTGCTGTTCATCCTGCTCGGCGCGATCATGATCCTGGCCATGCATGCCGGCTTCGCCTTCCTCGAACTGGGCACCGTGCGGCGCAAGAACCAGGTCAACGCGCTGGTGAAAATCCTGGTCGACTTCTCCGTATCGACGCTGGCCTACTTCTTCATCGGCTACGGCATCGCCTACGGCGTGCATTTCTTCGCCGGCGCCGAAACGCTGGCCGAAAGGAGCGGCTACGAGCTGACCAAGTTCTTCTTCCTGCTCACCTTCGCCGCCGCCATTCCGGCCATCGTCTCCGGCGGCATCGCCGAACGGGCGAAGCTGAATCCGCAGCTCGCCGCCACCTTCCTGCTGGTCGGCTTCGTCTATCCCTTCTTCGAAGGCATCGCCTGGAACAATGCCCACGGCGTGCAGGACTGGCTCAAGGCGAGCTTCGGCGAGAACTTCCACGACTTCGCCGGCTCCGTGGTCGTGCATGCGGTCGGCGGCTGGATCGGCCTCGCCGCCGTGCTGTTGCTGGGTGCGCGGCGCGGCCGCTACCACAAGGACGGCGGCATCGCCGGCGCCCATCCGCCCTCCAGCATTCCCTTCCTGGCGCTCGGCGCCTGGATTCTGATCGTCGGCTGGTTCGGCTTCAACGTCATGAGCGCGCAGACGCTCGACAAGGTCTCGGGGCTCGTCGCCATGAACTCGCTGATGGCCATGGTCGGCGGCACCCTCGTCGCGCTGCTGGCCGGCCGGAACGACCCGGGTTTCGTGCACAACGGCCCGCTCGCCGGCCTGGTGGCCATCTGCGCCGGCTCCGACATCGTCCATCCGCTCGGCGCGCTCGTCACCGGCGGCATTGCCGGCGGCCTGTTCGTCGTCATGTTCACGCTGACCCAAAACCGCTGGAAGATCGACGACGTGCTGGGCGTCTGGCCGCTGCACGGCCTGTGCGGCGCCTGGGGCGGCATCGCCGCCGGCATCTTCGGACTCAAAAGCCTCGGCGGCATGGGCGGCGTCGCCTTCATGAGCCAGCTGATCGGCACGCTGCTGGGCATCGTCACCGCCTTCGGCGGCGGCTTCATCATCTACGGTCTGCTCAAGAAGACGGTCGGCATCCGCCTCGACGCCGAAGAGGAATTCAACGGCGCCGATCTCAGCATCCACAAGATTTCGGCCGGCCCCGAGCGCGAAACGCTCTGGTAAGCGATCCAGGGCGGTAGCCTGCCGATGGCCGTCGGCGGCTCCCGGTCTCCGAGGCGTCCTGCGCCCGCGCAGGCTTGGGCGAGCGTCCCTATGGGCGGCCCGGCCATCGGGGGAAAATGCATAAGGCGTAGTAAAGTCTTGGCTGCCGATGCGGCAACGACGGTTGCCTTATTCCCAAACACCCAACCAATAACGACGAGGAGACCCCCCATGAACACCTACTTCAACACGATCGGTGGCAAGCAAGTTGCCGCCGAGCGAACTTTCGAATCGATCAACCCGGCCACGGGTGAAGCCGTCGGCCTGGTGCCGATCAGCCAGCGGCAAGAGGTGGCGGACGCGATCGCGGCGGCGCGCGCCGCCCAGCCGGCTTGGGCGGCACGGCCCGACGCCGAGCGCAAGGCGCTGATGATGAAAGTGGCCGAGGTGATCAACAAGAACTCCGCCTACCTCGCCGAATGGGTGACGCGCGAGCAGGGCAAGCCGCTTGGCGGCGTTGGGCCCGACCAGGTGCCGGGGGCGCGCTTCGAGCTGTGGGGCTGCGAAGTGTGGACGCAGGTGCCGGCCGGCCTCGACCTGCCGGTGGAAGTGGTTTTCGAGGACGACACCCGGCGGGACGAGGTCTACCGCAAGCCTTATGGCGTGATCGCTGCCGTCGCACCCTGGAACTGGCCGCTGCTGATCGCCATCTGGCAGATCATCCCGTCGATCCGCGCCGGCAACACCGTGGTCATCAAGCCTTCGGAGTACACCTCGATCGGCACGCTCGAGCTGGTGCGCCTGATCAATGAAGTGCTGCCGGCGGGGGTGTTGAACTCGGTGAGCGGCACGGGCGAGGTGGGCGCCTGGCTTACCTCCGACCCCGGGATCGACAAGGTGACGTTCACCGGCTCGGGTCCGACCGGCGCCAAGATTGCCCAGGCGGCAGCCAAGAACCTGGTGCCGGCCACGCTGGAACTGGGCGGCAACGACGCCGCCATCATGCTGCCCGACGCCGATCCGAAGGCGATGGCCATGGGGCTGTTTTGGGGCGCTTTCATCAATATGGGTCAGACCTGCGCCTGCGCCAAGCGCCTCTACGTGCCGGAAAACCTGTTCGAGCCGACGGTCCAGGCTTTGAAGGAGCTCGCCGAGGCCATGCCGATGGGCGACGGCCTGAAGGAAGGCGTGGTCATGGGACCGATCCAGAACAAGATGCAGTACGACAAGGTCGTCAACCTGGTGGAAAGCGCAAAGGACCAGGGCGGCACCATCGTCTGTGGCGGTACGCCCAAGGGCGGCCCCGGCTACTTCTATCCGCTTACCCTGGTGACGGGCTTGAAGGACGGCGATCGGCTGGTGGACGAAGAGCAGTTCGGCCCGGTGCTGCCGATCATCAAATACCGCGATGTCGATGAGGCCATCGCCAGCGCCAACAGGCTCGACGTCGGCCTGGGCGCCTCGGTGTGGTCGACCGACGTCGAGAAGGCCAGGCAGGTGGCCAGCCGCATCCAGGCCGGCACGGTGTGGATCAATCAGCACGGCTTGGTCCATCCGATGGTGCCCTTCGGTGGCGTCAAGGGATCGGGCTATGGCGTGGAGTTCGGCCTCGATGGACTGAAAGCCGTCACCCGGCCGCAGGTGATCAGCATCAGGAAATGATGTCATAACCGTCTTGCGCGCCTCGCCGCGTCCATACGGTTCGGCGTGGCGCTGATCGACTGTCCTGACCGCCTAGGTGTTCCTGAGCCTGACGGTGAACCAGAAGGTGCTGCCTTGGCCGAGGACGCTCGACGCGCCGGCTTGACCGCCCATCAACTCGGCCAGGCGTTTGGTGATCACCAGGCCCAGGCCGGCGCCGCCGTATTCGCGGGTACTCGAGTTGTCGCCCAACTCGAACGAGGCGAATAGCCGGGCCAGTGTCTCGGGGGCGATGCCGATGCCGGTATCCTCGACCTCGAACCGGATAAGCGCCTTCTTTCCGTCATCGTCGTCAAGCCGGGCGCGCAGGGTGACTGCGCCGGTTTCGGTAAACTTGATCGCGTTGGCGACATAGTTCGCCAACGCCTGCCTGATGCGATTCGGCGCGCCGAGCAAGCCCGTCGGCAGACTGCCGGCAACGACCGACAACGCCAAGCCCTTGGTCCGGGCCTCAGCGGTAAACATGGCCGCGACCTCGCGCATGATCGCCTCGACGTCCAGGGGTATCTGTTCGAATTCCAGCTGGCCGGCCTCGAGTCTGGAGAATTCGAGTACGTCGCTGATCAGGCCGAGCAAGCGCTTGACGGCGTTGTCGATCTTGTCGAGCCGGTCGGCACTCTTTTCGAAAGTACCGGCGGCGCAATCGCGGCGAAGCAGGTAGGTCATGCCGCCGATGGCGTTCAAGGGCGTGCGCAGCTCGTGGCTCATGTTGGCCAGGAAGGTGTCCTTGGCGCGGTTGGCCGCTTCGGCGGCCAACTTGGCGGCGACCAGTTCTCTGGTGCGCTCGGCGACAAGCTCCTCCAACCGATCGCGATAACGCGCCAACGCCTCGGTCTTCTGCCGTATATCGGTGACGTCGGCAATGACGGCGACGAGGCCAACCGTCCGGCCCTCGGAATCTGCCACGCGGTCGCTGGACAGATGCCCCCAGAAATCGCTGCCGTCGTCGCGCTGATAATGCCGAGGCAGGTCCGCGAACGTGACTTTGCCGGAGGCCAGCGCCTCGACATTACGGGTGGCATCGGCGCGCTCGTCCGGATGAACGTGGTCGACGTAACGGCTGCCCTGCAGTCGGTTGAGTGGGCTGCCGAACATTTGGGCCATCCGCTGGTTGGCGCGGTGGATCGGGCCGGTGCTGTCGATGAAGGCAATGGCGACGCTGGCAGTGTCATATATCGTCTGCAATTCCTTCTCGTTCCGGGCCAGGTCGGCGTTGACTTTTTTGAGCTGGTCCAGGGCGAAGGCAATCCGCGCCTGGCTGCGGGTGACGATCGCCACCAGCGCGGCAAACAGAACGCTGATGACGAGACCGGCAATCAGTACGATGTCTTCCCTGGCCAGACCCGCTTTGATGCCGGCGCCGGGCAGCGCCTGCGCCGTCACGGTCCAGGGTTGGCCGGAGACGACGATGGTGCGGATTGCCGAAAAGCCGGACGGATCGACCTCGGCGCGGTCGCCGCTGGCAAAGAGCAAGGCGCTCGCGTCGGCGGCTTGGCCGTCATAGACTTCCACGACCATCAGGCGCGACAACTTGGGGTGATCGCGTTCGAGGATGCTGGTCATCAGTTGCTTCATGCGCAGCGGCGAAAAAGCCCAGCCGATCAACTCGCGCCCCGACGAAGCCCACGGTTCGGCCGAGTTGCGGTAGATCGGTACGTACAGCAGGGTCCCCGCCTGCACGCCCTGTTCGGTTTCCTGGGTGAGCGTGACCTTGCCGGACAAGGCCGGCTTGCCGCTGTCGCGCGCGCGCGTCATGGCCTGTCGGCGCATCTGTTCCGACCACATGTCGAAGCCGAAAGCGCGCTGATTGCGCCAATCGAAAGGTTCGAGATAGACGATCGACGAATATAGATCCCGCTCACCGGGCGGCCGTACCGCGTACTCGGGAAAGCCTTCGGCGCGGATCGACTTGATATGCGCTTTTAGTTCGTCGGGCTTGATGACCTGTGAAAACCCGATGCCCTGTATGCCAGGATAGCGTTCGTCCAGGTGCAGTTCGGTGACGAAGGCGCGGAACTCGGCTCGCGATACTTCGTCGCTGGCTTCGAACAAGCCGACCACACTGCGCAATATCTGCTCGTTGGCCTTGATCCGTCCGGTCAGACTGTTGATAAAGACTTCGAATTCATACGTAAACTCGAGTCGGGCGGTTTCGACCGTCTGCTGGTGCACTGCGCGCCACAGCAGCAGCGTCAAGCCGAGGTTGGCGGCGAGCACCAGCCATGGCATAAGCTTGAGGAATCGGCGTCCGGAGAGGACGCTCGTTAAGGCCAAGGTCACTTGCGGTCAGACGAAAAGCGAGCGGGAAATCGACCCAGCTTACCCCAATTAAGTCGGCGCGGGAGCCGCAACTCAAAGTTGCTTGCGCAACCAGTCGGGCGCCATCTTGTGAATGCCCAGGCGTGTCAGGTCCACATGTCGAGTCAAGGCTTCCACGGCGCGCTTCTCGTCGCGGCGCAGCGCGGCCTCGAAAATTTCGGTGTGTTCGGCGTGGATGTCCCGTTTGACCGAGCTCTTGGTGATGGAAAAGTGACGGTAGCGCTCGGCCTGGCGATAAAGGATGGCCAGCATGTGGCGCAGCCAGCGCGATCCGCAGGCGTCGATCAATGCTTCGTGAAAGCTCTTGTTGCGGTCTTCCCATTCGCGTACCCGCGGGCTGGTTTTCCTGAATCGCTCTTCTACCTTGGTCAAGCGGTGGAAGGCCGCCACCAGTTCGGCTTCCCAGTCATCGCTACCCTTGCGCAAGGCGAGTCGCAAGGCTTCCGTTTCAAGCAGGATGCGCGTGTGCGTGAGGTCATCGAGGTCATCGAGCGACAACGGTGTCACGGAGAAGCCGCGCTGCCCTTCGGTGGCCACCAGACTGTCGGCCACCAGCAACGACAACGCCTCGCGCAGCGTACCTGCACCCACGCCGTAGTTGTCCTTCAGGTGCTCGACGCGCAGCCGTGCGCCAGACTCGTATTTCCCTTCGATGATGTCTTCCCGAAGCCGCAGGTAGGCATCCTCGACAAGCGTCTTCGGCCGATCTCCGCCGTCGATATCCACGACTGCTTTTTTCACGGTATTCATTGTTCGCTCACGCCTTTGTCGTTCTTCGGGGTTCACCTTGATTGCGTTTCAGCCTGTAAGAGATTTGCGGACGGCTGATGCCGAGCAGGCGAGCCGCGCCAGCCAGGTTGCCTTGTTCGCGATTGACGGCTTCCTCCAGCAGCATCGATTCGATCTGGTCCAGGGAATAACCGCTGCCGAGGATGATGTTGCAAAGCTCGCGCTGGTCTGGGGTGCGCGGCGGTTCGATTTTGCCGGTCGCGGAAATGCCGGTTTCGCGTTCGGCAAGGCCGCCCAGGCAGGGCGACAGATGTTCGACTTCAACCCAGCCGTTGTTCGATGCGAGGATGACGCCGCGCTCGATCATGTTTTCCAGCTCCCTGACGTTGCCAGGCCAGGAAAATGCCTTCAGGGCGCCCATCGCCTTGTCGGTGATGCCGGCCAGCCGCTTGCCGTGGAGCGTGCCGAACCGTTCGAGCATGGCGTGGGCCAGCGCGGGAATGTCCTGCGCGCGCTCGCGCAACGGTGGCACCGGTATCGGGTAGACGTTGAGCCGATAGAAGAGGTCGGAGCGAAAACGGCCGGTTTTGACCGCCGTGAGCAGGTCGATGTTGGTGGCAGTGACGACGCGCACGTTGACGCGCCGCGTGCGATCGTCGCCGAGCCGTTCGATCTCGCTTTCCTGAAGCGCGCGCAACAGCTTGGCTTGCGCGGGCAGTGGCATGTCGCCGATCTCGTCGAGGAACAGCGTACCGCCCTCGGCGCGCTCGAATTTGCCGGCGCGCGAGGCATGGGCTCCCGTAAAGGCGCCTTTTTCGACGCCGAACAACTCGGACTCCACCAGGTCGTCGGGCAGTGCGGCGCAGTTGACCGCGACGAACGGGCCGCGGGCGCGATCGCTGAGGTCGTGCAAAGCGCGGGCGAAACGCTCCTTGCCCACGCCGGTTTCTCCCGTGAGCAGCACGGTGACGCTGGTCTTGGCGGCCCTCGACACCAATTCGAACGTCTGGTGGAATGCCGGCGATTCGCCGATTAGATTGTCGACCTTGTACTGTTGCTCGAGCGAGGAGCGCAAGATATCGACCTCGCTGCGCAAATCCAGCATGCGCGACACCAGCGACTCCGACCGGTAGTAAGGCGTGTGCTGGTCGGCATCCGGCCATTCCTCGACCGGCCGTCCGACAATGCGGCAACTGGGCGCGCCGCACGCGGTGCATTCGATTTCCTTGAACAGCACGAACTTGCCCATGAAGGCGGATGAGTAACCGGAAGCATAGCCGATCAGCATCCAGCAGGCCGGCGCGATTTGCGCCCCGAATTCGCGGACATGCGCCGCCGATTCCCAGGAATTCTCCCAGCGGAATTCGCCGAAGAACCTGCCCGCCGAGATGTCCATGTCGAGCGTGATCGGCGTGACGCGGACACTGCCTTCGAGCATGTGCAACTGGGGGCCGACCAGAAAAGCATCGGTCACCGATGCGTCGGCCCGAATCTTCCTGGCGAGTTCCGCATCGCGAATGCCGGAGGCATAGCCCATGCGTGTCAGGATCCTCCTGGCCTGCTCGAAACCGACCGAGTCGACCAGCTCCTTGCGCAGGCTGCCCAGCGACGCGGCGTGGAGCAGCAGCATGCGATGCTCGGCCAGCCAGATGGTGCCTTCCTCGGCCGAAAATCGCACGAGACGTCGGAGATCGGCATCTTCGGGATAGGCGGACTTGGTGGCCTTCATTGCTTCTCCAATGACCCGGCGTGGATGGAAGCTTGCCGGCAATCGGCGCAGTATAGCCAGAATCTCGAGATTAATCAGTTTCCCTGGAAATGGTCGCCAAGGCAATGCTGCATTGCGGCGCGATCATTTGATCAATTTTGCCGGTTACGCAGCTAATGAAATAGTCGACTATCGATCGCTGATAAAACCATTATTTCTTGATGGAAATTAATAATCTCGAGATAAATTAGCGGTCTCGATCATCTGGCACGATTGTTGTTAGGTGAGCTTGTCCGCCAAGGAGGTGTCATGGCATTCGATCCGAGCAAAAAGTTTGTACGAGTCGTGGCGTTGCGACCGAATGGGTTCGTCGAGTTCGACTTCGCGGTGGGCGAACCGGAAATATTCGTCGAAATGATCCTGCCCGCCACTGCCTTCGACGAGTTTTGCGCCCTCAACAATGTGGTGTTCCTTGATCGGCGCACCCAATTGAAGATCGGTGCCGGAGACATGGATTGGCGCCTGCGAGACGCGGTGCACGAGCGCTTTAGGTAAAACAGCGGCCGGCTGGCCGCGATGACAGGAGGAAGGCACAATGCAAATCGATTTGCGCACCGTCAGCATCAAGCCGTTGCGACAGACATTCGACCAGGTGGCGCGGCATC
This sequence comes from Betaproteobacteria bacterium, assembly GCA_019136545.1. Taxonomy (GTDB): domain Bacteria; phylum Pseudomonadota; class Gammaproteobacteria; order Burkholderiales; family Rhodocyclaceae; genus Fen-999. The sequence continues at coordinate 35,865 of JAGVUA010000123.1, read as the reverse complement.
TTGGCGCCGACAAGCCGGCGTCCCGCTACCTGGAGGGGACCATTCGCGTCCAGGCCGAAAGCAACTTCCATTATCGGCCGTTGTGGGATCCGGATCACGAGATCTTCGACCCGTCGCGCACGGCGCTCAAGATCAAAGACTGGTACGCCTTCAAGGATCCGCGGCAGTTCTACTATGGGACATACACGATCGCGCGGGCCCGCATGCAGGAGGCCGCTGAAGCGGATTTCGATTTTGTCGAGTCGCGCGGTCTGGCCGACAGCTATCCCGCTGCGGCGAAAGGATTGGCGCTGGAGGTGTTGCTGCCGCTACGCCATGTCGCCTGGGGCAGCAACATGAACAATAGCGCCATGGCGGCCTATGGTTATGGCACTGCCATCACGCAACCGTGCCTGTATCAGGCCATGGATCAGTTGGGGATCGCCCAGTACCTGACGCGAGTCGGGCTGCTGCTGGCAGATGCCGAGGCACTCGATGCGGCCAAGCAAGCCTGGCTGGAGGATCCGAAGTGGCAGGCATTGCGCCGCTACGTCGAGGACAGCTTCGTCATGTCCGACTGGTTCGAACAGTTCGTCGCCCAGAACCTGGCCCTCGACGGTTTCCTTTACCCGTTGATCTATACCTATTTCGACAATGCCTTGACAGCCAAGGCCGGTCCGACCGTGTCCATGCTGGTACGTTTTCAGGCGGAGTGGTATGCGGAAACGGTCAAATGGGTGGATGCATCGATCAAGGTGGCGGCGGCCGATAACAAGGATCTCGTGTCTGGCTGGACGCGTGCGTGGCGGGATCGTGCGGTCGAGGCCGTGGCGCCGCTGGCCGCGCGCGCGCTGGAAGCTGAGGCCGATGCGGTGATGGCCGAATTGACGGAACAGTTCAACGCCCGGGCGGCCAAGCTCGGATTGGCCCTCTGAGGAGTCGTCGCATGTCAAACGTATTTATCGCATTCCAGAGAACCGAGGAGACCCGCTGCATCATCGACGCCATCCTCGAAGACAACCCCAATGCCGTCCTCAACGAACAGCCTGCGATGGTGAAGATCGATGCCGAGGGCAGCATGACGATCAAGCGGGCCACCATCGAGGAGAAGATCGGCCGTTCCTTCGATCTTCAGGAAATGCAGATACACCTGATCACGCTGTCCGGACACATCGACGAAACGGACGACGAATTCACCCTGAGTTGGCAGCACTAAGCGAGGAGCCGGACAGATGGATGTCAAAGTCAACAAGAAGCTTGGCCTCAAGGAGCGCTATGCGCTCATGACCCGAGGCCTGGGTTGGGATACGACGTATCAGCCCATGGACAAGGTGTTTCCGTACGACAAGTTCGAAGGCATCAAGATACATGACTGGGACAAGTGGGAAGACCCCTTCCGCATGACCATGGATGCCTACTGGAAGTATCAGGCGGAAAAGGAGCGCAAGCTTTACGCCATCATCGACGCCTTCGCCCAGAACAATGGCCACCTGGGCGTCACCGACGCGCGCTACATCAATACGTTGAAGCTGTTCCTGACCGGCATCTCGCCGCTCGAATACATGGCGCACCGCGGATTTGCCCATGTGGGACGCCAGATGCGCGGCGTTGGACCGCGCGTGGCCTGCTTGATGCAGTCGCTCGACGAAATCCGGCATGCGCAGACCCAGATCCATTCGATGTCGAACTACAACAAATACTACAACGGCTTCCACGATCCGATGCACATGATCGAGCGGGTTTGGTACCTCTCGGTGCCACGCTCGTTCTTCGACGACGCTTACACGGCGGGGCCATTCGAGTTCATGATCGCCATCGGTTTCAGCTTCGAATACGTGCTGACCAACCTGCTGTTCGTGCCGTTCATTTCGGGCGCAGCCTACAACGGCGACATGGGCGCCATGACCTTCGGCTTCTCCGCCCAGTCCGACGAGGCGCGCCACATGACGCTGGGTCTCGAATGCATCAAGTTCATGCTTGAGCAGGATCCGGACAACCTGCCCATCGTCCAACGCTGGATCGACAAATGGACCTGGCGCGGTACTAGGGTGCTGACCTTGGTGGGCATGATGATGGACTACATGCTGCCCAAGCGGGTCATGAGCTGGAAGGAAGCCTGGGAAATCTATTTCGAGCAGAATGGCGGCGCCTTGTTCAACGATTTGGCGCGTTACGGCATCACGGTACCCAAGTGTGCCGCCCAGGCGGCGCTCGACAAGGAACATGTGTCGCATCAGGCCTGGGCGACGTTCTATCAGTATGGCGCGGCCGCCGACTTCCACACCTGGATGCCGAGCTCATCGGAAATGGATTGGCTATCCGAGAAGTATCCGAATACCTTCGACAAATACTATCGTCCGCGCTTCGAGTACTTTGCGGAGCAGCATAAGGCCGGCAATCGTTTCTACAACCTGACGCTGCCCATGCTGTGCCAGACCTGCCAGATCCCGATGCTGTTTACCGAACCCGCCGATCCGACCAAGATTTGCTATCGCGAGTCGGACTACAAAGGAGAGAAGTACCACTTCTGTTCGGACGGCTGCAAGGAAATTTTCGACCACGAGCCGGAAAAGTACATCCAGGCTTGGCTGCCGGTGCATCAGATCCACCAGGGCAACTGCTTCGATCCCGGCGTCGACCCCGCTGCCCCCGGCTTCAATCCGCTTGCGGCCGTACTCGACCACTATCACATCAACCAGGGCCGCGACAACATGGAATTCGAGGGATCGGAAGACCAGCGGAACTTCGCCGCCTGGCGAACGATGGCCGCCAAGAACTGAGGAGACGCCAATATGTCAGTCGTATCGCTGAAACCCTATGACTTTCCGGCGGCGGACAGCCAGGATAAGTTTCACGGCAACCAGTTGCTGTATGTCGGCTGGGAAGACCATCTGATGTTCTGCGCGCCGTTCTGCTGGCCGCTGCCCGGCGCCATGTCCTTTGGCGAACTGCTTGAAAAGGTGCTGCCGGGCGGCTTCGGCTATCACCCGGATTTCAAGAAGATCGACTGGAGCAAGGTCGAGTGGTTCAAGTCGGGCAAGCCTTGGCGGCCGGACGACGCCAAGTCGCTCGCAGAGAACGGGATCCTGCACAAGGATGTCATTCGTTTTCGTACCCCGGGCCTCACGGGTATCAAGGGCAGTTGCAGCTAAGGAGCGCTGTGAACGATGTCATATCAGCTGACGATTGAGCCGCTCGGCCAGGTGATCGAGATCGAGGAGGGGCAAACCCTGCTCGACGCCAGCCTGCGTGCGGGCATCTATTTGCCGCATGCCTGTTGCCATGGCTTGTGCGCGACCTGCAAGGTACAGGTGACCGATGGCGATATCGACCACGGCGAGGCGTCCAACTTCGCGCTCATGGACTACGAGCGCGAGGAGGGCCTTTGCCTGGCCTGTTGCGCCACGCCGCATTCCGACGTGACCATCGAAGCGGACATCGACGTCGAGCCGGATGCCCGCAATCTGCCGGTGCGGGACTTTCGCGGCGTCGTCAGTCGGATTAAGGACTTGACGCCGACGATCAAGGGCATCTGGCTTAAGTTGGATCACCCGATCGCGTTTCAGGCGGGGCAGTACATCAATCTGCATATGCCGGATGGGCAGATGACCCGTGCCTTTTCGCTGGCCAATCAACCTGCACGCTCCGACGAAATCGAGCTGAACGTCCGCCTCGTTCCCGGCGGACAGGCAACGACGTGGATTCACGAAAAGCTCGGGGTGGACGATGTCTTGCAGGTGGCGGGTCCCTACGGCCGGTTCTTTGTGCGCAAGTCGGCTGACGCGCCCATGATCTTTCTCGCCGGCGGCTCGGGGCTGTCAAGCCCGCGGTCGATGATTCTGGATCTGCTCGAAGAAGGTTGCGCATTGCCGATCACGCTGGTCTATGGCGCCCGTGACAGGGAGGAGCTCTACTATCACGAGGACTTCGAGGCGCTGGCCAAGGCCCATCTGAACTTTCGCTACGTGCCCGTGCTCTCCAACGAGCCGGAAGAGTCAGCGTGGACGGGACGCCGCGGTTTCGTTCACGATGCCGCCAAGGAGCATTTCAGCAACGACTTTCGCGGCCACAAGGCTTACCTCTGCGGTCCGCCGGTCATGATCGACGCCTGCATCACCGCGCTCATGCAGGGGCGCTTGTTCGAGCGCGACATCTATACCGAGAAGTTCTTCTCGGCTGCGGACGCGCAACAGGTGCGCAGCCCCTTGTTCAAGAAGATCTGACATGGCGCACTACACCATCACGATCGACGAGACCGGCGAGACGTATCGGTGCTCCGACCAGGAAACGCTCCTGGTGGGCATGGAGAAACTCGGCAAGCAAGGCATACCGGTCGGCTGCCGGGGTGGCGGCTGCGGCGTTTGCAAGATCGAAGTCGTCGCCGGCGACTACACGAAGCGCAGGATGAGCCGGGAGTACGTCAGCGAGGAGGACGAAGCTGCCCATCGCGTGCTCGCTTGCCGCGTCAGGCCGGCCGGCAACATGGTTCTCCGGGTCATCGGCCTCATGAAGAAGAACGTCTGCCGCCAAGCTGAATGAAGATAAATCTCGAGAAAATCTATTGACATCGAGATCGTGCAAAAGTATCGTTTGCAGTAAACATCGGCCTCGTGCCGGATAGAGGTAGTCCATCTAGGAGGAGCGACAAACATGGCAATGAATGGAGTATTGCGTCCGGGCCACGCCGCACTGCGCGTGCTCGATCTTGAGGAAGCCGTCAATTTTTACGGCAACGTTCTTGGGTTGCAGGAAACGGGACGCGACAAGCAATGGCGGGTCTATTTCAAGGCCTGGGACGAGCGCGACCACAACAGCGTCGTCATCCGCGAAGCGGACAAGGCAGGCATCGACTTCTTTGCCTTCAAGGTAGATGGCAAGAAGACGCTTGAAAAGCTCGATGCCGATCTGCGCGCCTATGGCGTCAGCACCGAGCGCATTCCGGCCGGCGAAATGCTGGAAACCGGCGAGCGCGTACGCTTCCAGGTTCCCAGCGGCCATATGATCGAACTGTACGCCGAGAAGAAAGACGTCGGCAACGGTATCTCCTACGTCAATCCGGACCCATGGTCCGCAGCTTCGGAAAAAGGCATCGCCCCGACTCGCCTGGACCATTGCCTGCTCTATGGACCCGACATCGAGAAGGTGCAGAAGCTGTTCGAGGAAGTGCTGGGGTTCTATTTAGTCGAGCATATTGTTCTTGAGGACAACAAGACCGATCTGGCGATCTGGCTGTCCACGTCGATCAAGGCCCACGACATCGCTTTCGTCCGTCATCCCGAACCGGGCAAGCTCCACCATGTCGCGTTCTTGCTCGACAGTTGGGAGCGAGTGCTGCGTGCCGCCGACCTGATGTCGATGAACCACGTCTCGATCGATATCGGGCCCACCCGACACGGCGTTACGCGCGGAACCACCATCTATGCCTTCGATCCCTCGGGAAATCGTTTCGAGACGTTCTGCGGCGGTTACCAGACCTATCCGGATCATCAGCCCCTCAAGTGGACGATGGACGAAGTGGGGACAGGCATCTTCTACCATGACCGCAAGCTCAACGATCGCTTCTTGAGCGTGGTGACCTGATCGATGCAGATCGTCGCGACGACCCCCGGCATTACCTGGGAGGCCGCTACCGGCGCCGTGCAGGCCGCGGTGCGACATGCCGAGCGTCGGGGCTGGCGGATCAACGCGGCTGTGGTCGACCGGGGCGGCAACCTGATGGCCTTCCTGCGCATGCCGGGAGCCTTCCTCCATTCGGGCGACATCGCCATCGACAAGGCCTATACGTCGGCCAGCTTCGGCTTTCCCACCAAGCAATGGATGGCGATCGTCGGTGATAACGAGGGCATGAAGCTGGGATTTGCGGCCAGACCTCGCCTGGTGGTGTTTGGCGGCGGTTTGCCGATTCAGGTGGCGGGCGACTGGATTGGCGGCATCGGGGTATCCGGAGCATCCGAGACGGAAGACGAGGAGTGCGCGCAAGCCGGCCTTGCCGCGATCGGGCTGGGGTGACAAGACGGGGTCGGTCAAGCCGCCGATTCTTCATAGTGGGGAAAGCATGAAACAGATCAAAAACTTCATCGACGGACAGTTCGTCGCCAGCAAAACGTGGTTCGACAAGCGCTCGCCAGTCGACAACACGCTGATCGCCCAGGTCGCGGAAGCGGGGCAGACCGACGTCGACACTGCCGTCAAAGCGGCGCGCGCTGCCCTGAATGGGCCGTGGGGTCAGATGGCCATCGCCGACCGCGTTGATCTGCTCTATGGCGTTGCCGACGAGATCAACCGCCGCTTCGATGACTTTCTCGAGGCGGAGTGTGCCGATACGGGCAAGCCCATGAGTCTTGCCCGTCATGTCGATATTCCCCGGGGCGCGGCGAATTTCAAGATCTTTGCCGACGTGGTGAAGAATGTGCCGACCGAATTTTTCGAGACAGCAACGCCGGATGGACGAGGTGCGTTGAACTACGCCATGCGAAGGCCGGTGGGCGTGGTGGGTGTGATTTGTCCATGGAATTTGCCGCTGCTGTTGATGACGTGGAAGGTGGGACCGGCCCTCGCCTGCGGCAATGCCGTGGTGGTCAAGCCCTCGGAGGAAACGCCACAGACCGCGACATTGCTCGGCGAGGTGATGAATGCGGTAGGAATGCCGAAGGGCGTCTATAACGTCGTCCATGGTTTCGGGCCCGATTCGGCAGGCGAGCATCTCACCACCCATCCGGGAGTGAACGCCATTACGTTCACGGGCGAAACGCGCACGGGTACGGCGATCATGCGCGCCGCGGCAGAAGGCGCCAGACCGGTCAGCTTTGAAATGGGCGGCAAGAACGCCGCCATCGTGTTTGCCGATTGCGATTTCGATGCCGCCATCGAAGGGACCTTGCGTTCCTGTTTCATCAATTGTGGCCAGGTCTGCCTCGGAACCGAGCGGGTCTATGTCGAACGCCCGATCTTCGACAGGTTCGTCGCAGCATTAAAGTCGGGCGCCGAGGCGATGAAACTCGGTCGACCGAATGATCCAAGCACGGGCATCGGCCCGCTGATCTCGAAGGAGCATCAGAACAAGGTGCTTAGCTACTACCAGAAGGCTGTCGCCGAGGGCGCAACAGTCATTACCGGCGGTGGCGTGCCCAAGATGGACGGTGAGCTCGACCAAGGGTGCTGGATACAACCGACGATCTGGACGGGGCTGGGCGATGACGCGACGGTTTGCCGCGAGGAAATATTTGGCCCCTGCTGCCATATCGCGCCCTTCGACAGCGAAGAAGACGTGATTCGTCGCGCCAACGACAATGTCTACGGCCTGGCGACGGCGATCTGGACCACCAACCTCGCGCGCGCGCATCGTGTTGCCGGCCGCATCGAAGTAGGGCTGGCCTGGGTGAACAGCTGGTTCCTGCGCGACCTGCGCACGCCCTTTGGGGGCGCCAAGCAGTCCGGCATCGGTCGCGAGGGCGGGGTTCATTCGCTCGAGTTCTATACCGAACTCAAAAACGTTTGTATCAAGCTCTGATTTCGAAGGGATCGAGCGGATATGGCCAACCCCGAAATTGGCAAGAGCATCCAAGCCGGCGGCGTATTGACCAACTATCACGATGTTGGCGAAGGCCGACCGGTGCTGTTCATCCACGGGTCCGGCCCCGGGGTTTCGGCTTGGGCGAATTGGCGGCTTGTCCTTCCGTTGGTGGGACGGCGCATGCGCGCGCTTGCGCCCGACATGGTGGGCTTTGGGTTCAGCGAGCGACCGGCTGGCGTCGCTTACGACATGGATACCTGGGTTGGACAGGCTATCGGCTTGCTCGATGCGCTGGCCATCGAACAAGCCGATCTGGTGGGAAACTCATTTGGCGGTGCCCTCGCGCTTGCTTTGGCGATTCGTCATCCGCAACGCGTTCGGCGGCTCGTGCTGATGGGTAGCGTTGGAGTTCCTTTTGAAATCACGCCGGGCCTGGATGCCGTGTGGGGTTACACGCCCTCGCTCGAGCGCATGCGGGCCCTGATAAATCTGTTCGCCCACGATCGCAGCCTGGCTACCGACGAACTCGTGCAACTGAGGTATGAAGCAAGCATTCGGCCAGGGTGCCAGGAGGCCTTTGCCGCCATGTTTCCCGCGCCCCGACAACGCTGGGTCGACGCGATGGCGAGCAGCGCGGCTGACATTCGCGCCTTGCCTCACGAAACGCTCATTCTCCACGGCCGCGACGACCAGGTGATTCCGCTGGCCACCTCCCTTACCCTCGCTCAATGGATTGATCGCAGCCAGCTGCATGTCTTCGGTCGATGCGGCCATTGGACTCAGATCGAGCATAAGGAACGCTTCGTTCATCTGGTCGTCGATTTTCTTACGGAAGAGTAATCCATGGACAAAAATCTCATCACGCAACTCGGTGACGAGCTGTACGGCGCGCTGGTGTCACGTCAAGTGCTGGAGCCGCTGACCAGCAGGCATCCGGAGATCACCATCGAAGATGCGTATCACATCCAGCAGCGCATGATTGCACGGCGGCTGGACAAGGGCGAAAAGATCGTCGGCAAGAAGATCGGCGTCACCAGCGCGGCGGTGATGAATCTTCTGGGTGTCCGGCAGCCGGACTTCGGCTACATGCTGGATGGCATGATCTACAACGAAGGCGAATCGATTCCGATCGGCACATTGATTCAGCCAAAGGCCGAAGGCGAAATCGCTTTCATGATGAAGAAGGACTTGTCGGGGCCTGGCGTCACCGCTGCCGACGTGCTGGCGGCCACCGAAGGGGTCATGGCCTGCTTCGAAATCGTCGATAGCCGGATTCGCGACTGGAAGATCAAGATCCAGGACACCGTCGCCGACAATGCCTCGTGCGGCGTTTTCGTCCTGGGAGATCGGCTGGTCGATCCGCGCGAGGTGGACCTTGCCACCTGCGGCATGGTCCTCGAGAAGAACGGTGACATCGCGTGTACCGGTGCAGGCGCGGCGACATTGGGCAACCCGGTCAACGCCATGGTCTGGCTGGCCAATACCCTGGGTCGTCTCGGCATACCTCTGAAGGCCGGTGAAGTGGTTCTTTCCGGTTCCCTGGGCCCGATGATTCCAGTTCAGGCGGGTGACAGCCTGCGCGTCACCATCGGCGGCATCGGCGGCTGCTCGGTACGTTTCTACTGATTTCTCGAAGAGTGACTTTCATGGGTACGAAAAAGATCAAATGCGCACTGATCGGTCCCGGCAACATCGGTACCGACCTTCTCTACAAATTAAGGCGTAGTCCGGTGCTCGAGCCGCTCTGGATGGTCGGCATCGACCCGACTTCCGAAGGCCTGAAGCGCTCCCGCGACATGGGGCTGAAAACGACCGACCAGGGCGTTGATGGCCTGCTGCCTCATGTGCTTGCCGATGGAGTTCAAATCGCCTTCGATGCCACCAGCGCCTACGTCCACGCCGAAAACAGCCGCAAACTCAACGAATTGGGCGTGCTGATGATCGACCTGACGCCGGCGGCCATCGGACCCTACTGCGTGCCGCCCGTCAATCTCGCCGAGCATGTCGGCAAGCGGGAGATGAACGTGAACATGGTGACGTGCGGCGGCCAGGCCACCATCCCGATGGTCGCGGCGGTGTCGCGCATTCAGCCGGTCAAATACGGCGAGATCGTCGCCACGGTCTCCTCGAAAAGCGCCGGTCCGGGCACGCGCAAGAATATCGACGAATTTACGCGGACCACGGCCGGTGCGGTCGAAAAGGTCGGTGGCGCGAAGCAGGGCAAGGCCATCATCATCATCAATCCGGCGGAACCGCCGTTGATCATGCGCGACACCGTGCATTGCCTGACCGAGACCGCACCGGATCAGGCCAGAATCACCGAGTCGATCCATGCCATGATCAAAGAGGTCCAGAAGTACGTTCCCGGCTACAAGCTGGTCAATGGTCCGGTATTCGATGGCAATCGAGTCTCGGTATTCATGGAAGTCATGGGTTTGGGCGATTTCCTGCCGAAGTACGCTGGCAATCTGGACATCATGACCGCGGCCGCGGCCCGTACCGCCGAAATGTTCGCCGAGGAGATTCTCGCCGGAGCGATCACGCTCGCGCCAACCAAGGCCGCGGCCTAAGGAGAAGCAACCATGACCCTCGACACCAAACTCAAAGGCCGCAGGATCGCTGTTCACGACATGACCCTGCGCGACGGCATGCACCCGAAACGACATCTGATGACGCTCGAACAGATGACTACCATCGCCAAGGGCCTTGACGAGGCAGGCGTTCCCCTGATCGAAGTCACCCACGGCGATGGCCTCGGGGGCTCTTCCGTGAACTACGGCTTTCCGGCCCATACCGATGCCGAGTATCTGGGCGCGGTGATTCCGCTGATGCGGCAGGCCAAGATATCGGCGCTACTGCTGCCGGGGATCGGCACCGTCGATCACCTGAAGATGGCGCACGAACTCGGCGTTCATACCATCCGGGTCGCCACGCACTGCACGGAAGCGGACGTTTCGGAACAGCACATCACCATGGCCCGCAAGATGGAGATGGATACTGTCGGCTTCCTGATGATGAGTCACATGAATGACGCCGCAGGCCTGGTCAAGCAAGCCAGGTTGATGGAGTGTTATGGCGCCAACTGCGTTTACATCACCGATTCGGCCGGCCACATGCTGCCGGAGGATGTCCGGAGCAAACTCGGTGCCGTACGTCAGGCGCTGAAGCCGGAGACTGAGCTGGGGTTTCATGGCCACCACAATCTGGCGATGGGCGTGGCCAATTCGATCGCCGCGGTGGAGATCGGCGCCACGCGCATCGACGCCGCCGCCGCAGGATTGGGTGCGGGTGCGGGCAACACGCCCATGGAAGTCTTCATCGCCGTATGCTCGATGATGGGCATCGAGACTGGCGTCGATGTGGCGAAGATTCAGGACGTTGCCGAGGACCGGGTGGTTCCGATCATGGATCACCCAATCCGTATCGATCGCGATGCATTGACGCTTGGTTATGCCGGGGTTTATAGCTCTTTCCTGCTGTTTGCCAAGCGGGCCGAGAAAAAGTACGGTATTTCGGCGCGCGAGATTCTCCTGGAGCTCGGCCGCCGCGGCATGGTTGGCGGGCAGGAAGACATGATCGAGGACGCCGCGCTGACCATGGCGCGCGAACGCGGTATCGCAGCGGGGGCTCACTGATGAAACTCGATAACGCTACCGTTCTCCGTTTGGCGGAGCATCTGGAGAACTGTGAACTCCAGGCAAGAGACACGCTCAAGATCACCGACGACCATCCGGACATGGACTGGGATGATGCCTACGCCATTCAGGATGCGATCAAAGCCAGGAAGCTCGGTCGTGGCCACAAGGTGGCCGGTCTCAAGGCCGGCCTGACGTCCCACGCGAAAATGAAGCAGATGGGCGTGGATACGCCGTGCTTCGGTTTCGTCGCTGACGCGCACGCGGTGCCCGATGGCGGTGAAATCAAGGTATCCGAACTGATCCACCCGAAAGTGGAACCGGAAATCTGCTTTGTCACCAAGCGCGCCCTCAGGGGCCCGGGTTGCCACATCGGCGCCGTGCTTGCCGCGACGGACTTTGTCATGCCGGGCATCGAGGTCATCGATTCACGTTATCGCGACTTCAAGTTCGACCTGAAAAGCGTGATCGCCGACAACACGTCGGCCGCACGATTCGCCGTCGGTGGCCGCGTTCGGTCGGTCGGGGAGGTCGATTTGCGCACGCTGGGCGTCGTTTTGGAAGTTAACGGCGAAATCAAGTCGCTCGGTGCGGGCGCGGCCGTGCTCGGCCATCCGGCCGCGGCGGTTGCCATGCTGGCCAACCACCTTGGTTCCCGCGGCGAAGAAATTCCCGCCGGCACCCTCATTCTTTCCGGCGGCATTACCGAAGCGGTCGCCGTCAAGGCGGGCGACAACGTCGCCTTGCGCATCCAGGGCCTGGGCTCGGTGTCATTGCGTTTTATCTGAGGAGTCGACAATGCCTTTTGCACAAATTTATCTGATTGAAGGGCGTACCGAAGAGCAAAAGCGCGCAGTGATTGAAAAGGTCACCGATGCGCTCATCGAGGCGGTCGGGGCGCCGAGGGAAAACGTGCGTGTCTGGATTCACGACGTACCCAAGACCAACTGGGGCATCGGCGGCAAATCGGCGAAGGATCTCGGCCGGTAGGCTTTCAGCTGTGCGGGGGCGCGAGGAGATGGGGCGGCCGCGCGTGACAGTCACCGGGGGCCTGGAGGCTCCCGCGGGTCTTTCCGTCGAGGTGTTTCATGGCCGAACAGCGCTTGCAAGGTCGCCGCATCCTGGTGACGCAGTCCGACGATTTCATGGGGCCGGTTCTGTGCGAGGTGCTCGCGGAACACGGCGCGACGCTGCTTGCCGACCGGCAAGCGCTGCTCGATCCGGCGCAGCCCGCGGCACTCGTGGCCGCCGCCGGGCGCGTGGATATTCTCATCGCCAATCTCGCGGTGCCGCGGCTGCGTACGCCAGCCCCCGACGTGAGCGAACGGGAATGGCGGGATACGTTCGCCGCGCTGGTCGATCCGTTGCCGCGTCTTTGCCGTGCCGTCCTGCCGCAGATGATCGAACGCCAGTCGGGCAAGATCATCGTCATGGGCAGTGCCTCCGCATTGCGCGGCATGAGCGAGGCGACCACCTATAGCGCCGCCCGCGGGGCCCAGCTTGCCTATGCCCAGACGCTGGGCGTCGAAATGGCGCCGCACCGCGTCCAGGTCAATGCCATCGCCCAGAACTTCGTGGACAACCCGACCTACTTCCCGCCGGCGCTGCAGGCCGATCCCCGGTTCCAGGAGCGCTTGCGGCGCGAAGTGCCGCTCGGCCGGCTGGTCGGCGCGCGCGAGGATGCCGAATTCGTGGCCTATCTTTGCAGTGAAGCCGCCAACTGTTTCGTCGGCCAGGTGTTTCCGCTCTGCGGGGGCTGGGTGACGCGGTAACGCACTTCAGGCCCCTGCGCCGCGTTACTCTTGCGGGCTGTCGCCGTCGGTTGCATTCGATGGCGGGTCGTCGTCGAACTCGAGCCCCCAGTCGCCATGGCGATACCAGTCCTCGCCCATCAATTCGATCGGATGCTGCGTGCGGTCGGCGCCGTTGCCGCAGCCCAGATCGTCGGTGGAGCAATACTTGTCGCAACCCCAGCAGATGCGCTCGGGATGCTTGGGGTGGCGCGGAAAGCGCTTGGCCATGATTACGAGGACATCGACGCAGGCATCCGCGCGACCGGCTAGCCCAGTTCGATCAGCAGATCCTTCGGTTCGACCCGGTCGCCCGGCGCCACCAGCACCTTGACGACGGTCGCGTCGCGCTCGGCGGTGACGGCGGTTTCCATTTTCATCGCCTCGATGGAAACCAGCGGGCTGCCACGGCTGACTTTCTGGCCGACCGTGACCGACACGGTGACCACGGCGCCGGGCATCGGCGCGGCGACGTGGTTGGGGTTGCCCTCCTGCGCCTTGGCGTGGGCCTTCTTCCTGGCCAGGCCGACCTTGTCGATGCGCATCGGTCGCGGCTGACCGTTGAGTTCGAAGAACAGATGCGCGACGCCCTCGCCGTCGTCGTCCTGGCGGCCGGTGAGCTGGATCACCAGCGTCTTGCCGCGGTCGATGTCGACGGCGACTTCCTCCTTTTCGTGCAGGCCGTAGAAGAACACCGGTGTGGGCAGCACCGAGACGTTGCCGTATTGGCGCTGATGCTCGGCGAACTCGGCGAACACCTTCGGATACATCAAGTACGAGGCGAGGTTGGCGTCGTCCACCTGGCGGCCGATGGCCTTCTCGGCGGCCGCGCGCGCGGCATTGAGATCCACGTCGGGCAGATGGGCGCCGACGCGTCCCACCACGGCGGGCTTGCCCTTGAGGATCTTCTTTTGCAATGCGGCGGGGAAGCCGTCGGCCGGATAGCCCATCTCGCCGCGGAACATCGAGACGACGGAATCGGGGAAAGAAATTTCCTTGTCCGGATCGGCCACCTCGGCCGGCGTCAGGCCGTTGGCGACCATGAACAGCGCCATGTCGCCGACCACCTTCGACGACGGCGTCACCTTGACGATGTCGCCGAACAGCCGATTGACGTCGGCATAAGCCTGGGCCACTTCCGACCAGCGGGCGTCGAGGCCCATCGAGCGGGCCTGCTCGCGCAGGTTGGTGTATTGGCCGCCGGGCATTTCGTGGCGATAGACGTCGGAAGTGCCGGCACGGATCTCGGCCTCGAAGGGCGCGTAGTAGTGGCGCACGCCTTCCCAGTAGCGGGCGAAGGGCTGGATGTCGCGGTAGGTGATGGCGGGCGCGCGCTCGGTGTTCTCCAGCGCCGCGAGAATGGCGCCCAGGCTCGGCTGCGAGGTGAGGCCGCTCATCGAGTCCATGGCCGCATCGACGGCGTCCACGCCGGCCTCGATCGCCGCCAGCACCGAGGCGACGCTGCCGCCGCTGGTGTCGTGCGTATGCAGGTGGATCGGCAGGCCGACTTCCTCGCGCAGCGCCTTGACCAGCGCCCGCGCCGCCGGCGGCCGGCAGACGCCGGCCATGTCCTTGATGCCGATGATGTGGGCGCCGGCCTTCTCCAGCTGCTTGGCCATGTCGACGTAGTACTTGAGGTTGTACTTCGGCCGCGTGGCGTCGAACAGGTCGCCGGTATAGCAGATGGCGGCTTCACAGAGCGCGCCGTTGTCGATCACGGCGTCCATGGCGACGCGCATGTTGTCGACCCAGTTCAGGGAATCGAAGACGCGGAAGATGTCCATGCCGTTGGCGGCGGCCTGCTTGACGAAGTAGCGCACCACGTTGTCGGCGTAGTTGGTGTAGCCGACGGCGTTGGAGGCGCGCAGCAGCATCTGGAACAGGATGTTGGGCGCCGCCTCGCGCAGTTTCGCCAGCCGTTCCCACGGGTCTTCCTTGAGGAAGCGCATGGCGACGTCGAAAGTGGCGCCGCCCCAGCACTCCATGGAGAACAGCTGCGGCAGGCCCTGCGCGTAGTGGGGCGCGACGGCGACCAGGTCGGCGGTGCGCATGCGCGTCGCGAACAACGATTGATGCGCGTCGCGCATGGTGGTGTCGGTGATCAACACTTGCTTTTGTTCGCGCATCCACTCCGCGAATTTCTTCGCGCCGAGCGCCTTGAAGCGGTCGCGGCTGCCGGCGGGCGGCGTGTTGCCACGGCTGACTTTCGGCAGGATCGGCTTCGCGAAAGGCTGGTGCGGCATCGGCCGGCCTTTCATCTCGGGATTGCCGTTCACTTCGACGTCGCCGATGAAGCGCAGCAATCGGGTCGCCCGATCCCGGTGCTTCTTGAAGGTCAGCAGTTCGGGCGTGGTATCGATGAAGCGCGTCGTGCATTCGCCGCTCTTGAATGCCGGATGCAGGATGATGTTCTCGAGGAAAGTCAGGTTCGACGACACGCCGCGGACGCGGAATTCGCGCAGGGCGCGGTTCATGCGCCGGATCGCCTCCTCGGGGTCGTGGCCGCGCGCCGTCACCTTGACCAGCAGCGAGTCGTAGAACGGCGTGATGACGGCGCCGGTGTAGGCGGTGCCGGCGTCGAGGCGGATGCCGGCGCCGGAGGCGCTGCGGTAGGCGGTGAGCTTGCCGTAGTCGGGCGTGAAGTTCTTTTCCGGGTCCTCGGTGGTGACGCGGCATTGCAGCGCATGGCCTTGCAGGCGGATCGCCTGCTGCCCCGGCAGGTAAGGGTCGACGCCGATCTCGCCGCCTTCGGTGACGCGGATCTGCGCCTTGACGATGTCGAGGCCGGTGACTTCCTCGGTGACCGTATGCTCGACCTGGATGCGCGGATTGACCTCGATGAAGTAGAACTTGCCGCTGTCGGCGTCCATCAGGAACTCGACGGTGCCGGCGTGGGTGTAAGCGACGCCGCGCGCCAGCTTCAAGGCCGACTGGCAGAGCGCCTCGCGCTGCTCGGACGAAAGATAGGGCGCCGGCGCGCGTTCCACCACTTTCTGGTTGCGCCGCTGCACCGAGCAGTCGCGCTCGAAGAGATGCACGAGCTTGCCGTGCGTGTCGCCGAGCACCTGCACCTCGACGTGGCGGGCGCGCACGACCATCTTCTCCAGATAGACCTCGTCGTTGCCGAAGGCCGCCGCCGCCTCGCGGCGCGCCACCTCGATGGCCGGCGCCAGTTCGGCCTCGTGGTTGATCGCGCGCATGCCGCGGCCGCCGCCGCCCCAGCTGGCCTTGAGCATCAGCGGGTAGCCGATTCCGGCCGCGAGCTTGCGGCACTCGCCGATGTCGGCCGGCAGGGCGCCGGTGGCCGGTACCACGGGGACGCCGACGCGCTCGGCCAGCGCCCGGGCCGCGACCTTGTTGCCCAGTTCGCGCATCACCTCGGGTTTCGGACCGATGAACAGGATGCCGGCCTTCGAGCAGGCTTCGGCGAAATCGGGGTTTTCCGAAAGGAAGCCGTAGCCGGGGTGGATCGCATCCACCTTGGCCTGTTTGGCGACGCGGATGATGTCGTCGATGTCCAGATAGGCCTGAATCGGTTTCTTGCCTTCCCCGACCAGATAACTTTCGTCCGCTTTCGAACGATGCAAGGCGAGGCGGTCCTCGCTGGAGTAGATGCCTACGGTGCGGATGCCGAGTTCGCTGGCGGCGCGCATGACGCGGATGGCGATTTCGGAACGATTGGCGACGAGGAGGCTGCGGATATGCTTGTTGCTCATGGGGGTCCACCAAGGGAGAACGGATTCAGGGCAGTGGCATTCTGCCGGAAACGGCCATTACGGCAGTATGACCAGCGCGCAATGTTCTTGTTCGAAAATTCACGTTGGTGCAATGCAGCAATATACTAGCCCGGTTTCAATGCGACACAAACCAGGAAACCCGCCATGACGCCCACAGAACTCAAACGATTCCTGCGCGATCGAGTCCCCTTGTTCGAGGGCTTCGACGCCAAGGATATCGGCCGGATCGCTGAAGCGAGCGAATTGCGCACCTTCGAAGGCAGCGAGGCGATCATCGAGTGCGGCGAGGAGGGGCGTTTCTTCGGCGTGCTGGTCAGCGGCCATGCCCAGGTGTCGGTGGCCGACAGCACGGGAGGGCGCGTCGTTTTCTGCGACCTGGCGGCGGGCGACGTGTTCGGTGAAATGTCGCTGCTCACCGGCGATCGCACCGTGGCGGACGTGATCGCCGGCAACCGCTGTTTCGTCCTGATGATTCCGCAGGATGTTTTCAACACCCACATCCTGGTCGATCCGCGTGCGGTGACTTTTCTGGCCAAGCTGCTGGCGCGCCGCACGCGCGAACAGGCGGTCGATATCACCAGCCGCAAGCTGCACGAGCAGGCGGTGACGCACGCGAGCGACCCCTATGCCTTGAGCCTGAAGACCGAGGTGCCGGGCAAGATTCTGGCGCTCAACGTCGGCCTGTCGCAAGTCCGCTTCGGCGTTTACGACACCCGCGATCCCGGCAAGCACGTGCATGGCGTCATCGACTGCGGCGATCGGGAGCATGCCTACATCACCCTGACCGCCGGCGGGGTCGTCACCACGCGCGAACGGCCGGTCTGCCAACTGGATGAGTTGTTTGCGGTGATCTTCGAGTCGATGCTGGCGCTCGGCGACCAGTACTTGTTCACGCCTTACGAAGTCGTCGCCGTCGGCCACCGCGTCGTGCATGGCGGCAGCAAGTTTTCCAGCGCGGCGGTGATCACGCCGCAGGTGCTGGCCGACATCGAGGCATTGTCGGTGTACGCGCCCCTGCACAATCCGATCAACCTCGAGGGCATTCGGCTGGCGATGAAATTGCTGCCCGAGGTGCCGCATGTCGCCGTGTTCGACACCGCGTTCCACCAGACGCTGCCGACCTACGCTTATCTCTATGGCCTGCCCTATGACTGGTACAAGAAGGAAGGCTTTCGCCGCTACGGCTTCCATGGCACGTCGCATCGCTTCGTCTCGCTGAAGTCTGCCGAAATCGTGCGTCGACCGCTCGGGGAACTCGAGATCATTTCCTGCCATCTTGGCCAGGGCGCCTCGCTGTGCGCAATCGATCACGGCCGCTCGGTCGATACCACCATGGGCATGACCCCTTCCGACGGCCTGATCATGCCGAGCCGCGCCGGCAGCGTCGATCCGGCGATGATGATTCATCTGATGGACCGTTACCAGATGGGCCCGGATGCGCTGCTCAAGCTGATCAACTCCGACAGCGGCTTGAAGGGGATCTCGGGCATTTCCAGCGACATCCACGAGATCGAGGCGGCCGCGAACGAGGGCCACCATCGCGCCTTGTTGGCGCATCGCGCTTTTTGCTACCAGATACGCAAGAGCATCGGCGCCTACGTGGCGGCCATGGGCGGCGTCGATGTGCTCGCGTTTACCGGCCAAGTCGGCGAGACCAGTCCGACGGTGAGGAGTTTGGCCTGCCAGGGCCTAGGCTACATGGGCATCAAGCTCGACGAGGAAAAGAACCGCCGGCTCGGCGCCACCAGCACGCATGCGGTGATTTCGACCGACGACTCGCCCGTGCAGATCCTGGTGATCGCCAACAATGACGAACGCCTGCTGGCGTGGGAGACGCTGCGCGCCGTCGAGCGGGACCAGATCGCGCTGGCTATCAAGGGACAGCCGGCGGCGCCGATCCCGGTCGAGGTTTCGGCCCATCATGTCCATCTCGCGCAGGCGGACGTCGACAGGCTGTTCGGCGTCGGCCACGCGTTGACGCCGGAACACGAACTGTCGCAGCCCGGCCAGTTCGCGTGCAAGGAGCAGGTCAGCCTGGTCGGGCCGAAAGGCAAGATCGCCAAGGTCCGCGTGCTCGGTCCGACGCGCAGGGAAACGCAGGTCGAGATCGCCATGACCGAGCAGTTCAAGCTCGGCATCCAGGCGCCGATCCGCGAGTCCGGCGATCTGGCCAATACGCCCGGCATCACCCTCGAAGGCCCGAAGGGCACGGTCGCGATTCCGCGCGGCGTCATCTGCGCCCAGCGTCACATCCACATGTCGCCCGAGGATGCGATGAACTTCCGCGTGCGCGACAAGTACGTCGTGCGCGTACGCATCGAGGGCGACCGCGAGCTGATTTTCGGCGACGTGGTGGTGCGGGTGAATCCGAATTACCGGCTGGCCCTGCATATCGACACCGACGAGGGCAATGCCGCCAACGTCAGGACGGGCATGATCGCCCATATCGAGGAAATCCAGAGCCGCGCTTAGCCGGGCTTGCGGGCAATCAGGTCGATGACGGCCGAGCGACCTTTGTGGCCGGATCCCTCGGCAAGTTCGGCTTCGTACTCGCGCAGCGCGAGAATTTCCCACTCGGCGAACGCTGTGCGCAGCAGGGCCATGGTGTAAAGGTTCTCGACCGCCGAAGGCCCGCCGGTGCGGTACGCGAGCTGTTGGGGCGTGTAACCGTGCAGGAGCAGAAGTCCGCCCGGCGTTACAGCCTGCTTCATTCGCGCAAACTGGATCTCGCGTTCTGCCGGGCCGACGAACTGGATGAAGATGCCGACCACCAAATCATAGGTATCGGCCGGCCAAGGCATGGCGATGATGTCGGCCTGAACGAAATTGACGTTCACCCCGCGACCGCGCGCCAGCCGGCGCGCTTTTTCCACCGCCACCGGCGAAATTTCAAGGGCCGTGACGGCGAGCCCCTGTTCGGCGAGCCAGACGCTGTTGCGGCCTTCGCCGTCGGCCACCGACAGCGCAGTGGCGCCGGCATTGAGGAACTGCCTGTGGGTCTCCAGGAACCGGCTGGGCGCCTTGCCGAACAGATAGTCCTCGCCGGCATCGCGATAGCGTTGCGACCAGACGCTTTCCTGGTCGACCTTGGCCATGCCCGCCTCAGTGGCTGGCGGCCGCCTTGGTCATCGCTTCTTCCAGTTTGGCGGCCGGCAGGTAGCCCGGAATGCGGGTGCCGTCGACCAGGAATATGGCCGGGGTGCCGCGAATGTTGAGCTTGCGCGCCAGCGCCATGGACTTGTCGAGGCCAGAGGTGTCGCACTTGCCGGCATCGGGTGCCTTGCCGCCGAGCATGTACTCGTTCCAGGCCTTGGCACGGTCGGGAGCGCACCAGATGGCCTTCGACTTGTCGAGCGAATCGGGAGACAGGATGGGATGCAGAAACGTGTAGATGGTGACGTCATTGACTGTCTGCAGTTCCTTCGCCAGTTTCTTGCAGTAGCCGCAATTGGGATCTTCGAAGGTGGCGATGACCCCCTTGCCATTGCCCTTGACCTGCTTGATGGCGATGTCGGTCGGCAGATCGGAGAACTTGATCTGGGCGAGCTTGTCGAGCCTTTCCTGCGTCAGATTTTTCTGGGTCTTTGGCTCGATGATCTGGCCGATGATGATGTGCGTTGCCTTCTCATCCGTATACATCAGGTCGCCGCCGATCTGCACTTCGTAAAGGCCGAGCACCCCGAGCTTGCGGACAGCGTCCACCTTGGCGCCGTCGGGCAGCGTCGCTTCGACGTTCTTCTTGATGGTGGCCTCGATGTTCTGGGCGCCCGCCAGACCGGCCAGGAGCGAGCCGCAGAGGGCGATGAAGAGATGCTTGATCATGAATGTCTCCGTTGAGGATGGTCAGCCCATCGCGTAGCGCACCAGCAAGTCCTTGATGATGGGCAGTCGTTGGGTAAGGTTCAAGCCGATGTTGCGTAGCGCCGGCAGCGGGCCGGCAGTTGGCGAGAAGAGTTTTTGCAGTCCGTCGGTGACCGATTGTAGCGCCACCACTTCCTCCTTGCGCGCCCGCTCGTGGCGCCGCAACCAGCCCAGGTCGCCGCAGTCGACATGTTCGGGGCAGGCCGCCAGCGTCTCGGCCAGGGAAAACGCGTCCTGAAAACCCAGGTTGATGCCGTGGCCGGACAGCGGATGGATGGCATGGGCGGCGTCGCCGATCAGCGCCAATCGCGGTGCCACCATGCGCGGTGCACGCATGAGGCGCAGCGGAAATGCCGCCGGCGGCGTGACGAGCGACAGCGCTCCGAACCGGCGCTCACCGGCATCGGCGACGCGGTCGCAGAAGGCTGCCGGCGATAGCGCCAGCAATTCCGCGGCGTGTGCGGCAGGCGTGGACCAGACGATGGACATCAGATTGCCCGGCAGCGGCAGGTAGGCCAGCACGCCATCATGCCGGAACCACTGACAGGCAACCTGGCGGTGCGGCTTCTCGATGGCGAAATTCGCCACCACGCCATGCTGGTCGTAGGGCTTGAAATTGACGGCAATGCCGGCCGCGGTTCGCGTCCACGAATCGGCGCCATCGGCCGCAACGACCAGCTTGCTCTTCAGTTCGCGGCCATCGGCCAGCGCCAGCGTGGCGGCTTCATCACCGAAAGTCAGCCCTTGCGGTACGCCGGGACAGAACAGCGTGACATTGCCCTGACGCCTGGCTGTCTCCCAGAGTTCGCGCTGCATCAATGAGGCCTCGACGATCCACGCAAGCTCGGCGACGCCGGCGTCGTAGGCCGAGAAGTCGAGGCGGCCGCCGGCATCGCCGTGGATTTTCATCGCGGCGACCGGCGTCATCCTGGTCGCGTCGAGGTGCGACCATGCCCCGATGCGGTCGAGAAAGCGGACATTTGCCGGACTGATGGCATAGACGCGCGCGTCCCAACCCGCCGGCGCCACGGGTGCGCGCGCCTCGACCAGCGCAATCGACAGACGGCTGCGTTTCAAGGCGACGGCGAGCGCCAAGCCGGCCAAGCCGCCGCCAACGATCACGACATCGAATTCCATGGACTTTCCCGGCACGAGTGGTTGCCTTGACAAGAAGCGTTGGGGCAAAGGATAATCGCGGCCCTTCGCGGTGATGTAGCTCAGCTGGTTAGAGCGACGGATTCATAATCCGTAGGTCGAGGGTTCAAGTCCCCCCATCACCACCAGATTCTGAACGGCTCTCCGGTTGGAGAGCCGTTTTTATTTCTGGTAATCACGGCAAAATGTAATCGCTGTGTACTCAGTCAAACTGACGGGCATCATCCCACTTCGTTTCCCGCTCTGTCAATGAGGCTTTCCGCTAGGCCTTCCGTAGGGGCGGTGATATTATGACAAGGTCAATCAAGCCAAGTTCCTTGGACTTGGGATCGCCGAAAAAAATCGACCGACTTGGCCATAACCCCGATGATCCTGGCTGGACATCAAGAGGTTCGACGGCGAACCAGGCTGGCGGTTGCGTACAGGCGGGCGGCGGATGATTTTCGACCGCCAGGATGAAGTGAAGATAGTTGCCACCGAGAGAATCAAGCCCCGAGGGGATGCTTACAAAATGAGCCTGCAAAAGATCAAGTCGCTTAAAGGCGAGGATGAATACGTCTTGCTGCCGATTGCCGTTTATGAGGCGCTCAAGGACAAGATCGACGACAAGCTGTCGGCCACGCGTGGCAAGGCCAGGGTTACGGCCAGCGACTACCTTCCTTTTGTCCTCGATGATTACTTGGACAACCCGGTGGCGCTTGCGCGCATGAAGGCTCGCTTGACCCAAAACGAGCTGGCGGCGCGTATGGGCGTTACCCAAGCCTATATCAGTAAAATCGAGCGCCAAGACAAAGTGACCCCTGCGCTCTTGGAGCGTGCCACGAAGGCAATTCGGGCGATTCGGGCAATTCGGCGCTAGAAGCGCCCATTCTGGGGGCCTGCGGCGCTTTTCTTGAAAGCGGCAGTGCCGGCGGCCGGGTGTCTTTCATTGACGCCCTCGCCAAGCGCCAGAGTAAGCCGTGAGCGAAGCCAATCGATCGGACAGCGGTTCAGCTCTTGTCGACTTTGGGGGGCGTCGCCGGCTACTTTGCCATGCCGCCGAGGCGAGTCACTCCGTTTCGCCGCTCGCCACCGGTACCGAGAACAGATACCCCTGAGAGCGTAGCGTCTTGATGAAGGCGCCTCCGTCTGCAGGTGCCCCGAGCAGTCTTCGCAACTGGCTGACATGCACATCGACCGTACGGTCGAACGGCAGATATTCTCGCCGCAAGGCGCGCGCGAGCTGCTCGCGTGACAGCGGTACTTGCGGCTGCTCCAGAAACAGCGACAGGATGGAGAAGGCCGCAGTATTGAGACCGACTTGCTGCCCGGCTGGATTCACCAAGGTGCGCGTACCGCAGTTCAGCTTCCAGCCATCAAACAGGAACCATCGGTTCGGTGAGCTTCTCGCAGCGCCGGGCCTGGCGTGCGAACGGCGTAACAGTGCGCGCACGCGCGCCAATAGTTCGCGCAAGTTGCAGGGCTTGGGCAGGAAATCGTCGGCACCGATTTCAATGCCGAGGATGCGTTCGATATCGTCCGATCGCGTCGAATGGATCAGCACGGGCACGTCGGAGATACGTCTGAGCTGGCGCAGCAACTCGATACCATCGGTATCCGGCAGGCTGAGATCGAGAATGACCACATCGGGCCGTTTTGCCATCTGCTTCCACATGCCCGCACCGTCTTCCGCGATGACGGTCTCGATACCGGCCGGTTCGAGCGTGCTTCGCAGCAGTTCGCAAGTCACGGGGTCGTCATCGACGATCAGGCAACAAGGGCGCATGGAAACAACGAGCTAGATATTTGTAAAGCAGCGTAAAAACCCGGAAATCCTTCACTATTCCGGTCAACACAACCCCGCTGTTCGCGAAGAAAATTCCGTGCGAGATGAAAGAACAGCCGATATCCTATCCGAGATTGCTGCCTCGGAACCTTCCTGGCTTCGATATTGAAGCGGCTGTCGCTCGCATGATGGGCCGCGTCGACCTTTGGTGGCAAGTGCTGGCCGTGTTTCATGTGCGATTCGCCGATTGGCGGGACGCCTGGCGCCAAGCCCAAGCCCAGGCCGACCGAGAGGGCGAGCGTAAATGTGTCCATGCCTTGCGCTCCGCCGCCGCCAATATTGGTGCTGCCCGGCTGGCCGCCGCCGCCGCCGCGCTGGAAAGCTTGCTGATGGCCTCCGAAGATCCGATGGGGGCGGATTCTGCGCGGACGCTGCTGCTCGAATGCCTTGACGAGGCGCAACACTCCGCAGCAGAAGCGCTCGGGGGCATGGTATCGCCTCCAAGCAAGGCGCCATGACGCGCGTCAATCGCATATCCTCCCTGCGCGCCCGTCTGCGGCGCATCAATCTGATCGTGCTGGTCACTGCGACGATGGCGCTCGGCCTGCTCTTGCTTATCGCAACGTCTTGGCTCCTGTTTCAGACCCACGTCGAGAACGGCCGAAGCCAACTGGCCAGCCTGCACGAGAACCTGACAGCCCCGTTGTCGTTCAATGACGAACGCAGCGCCCGAGATGCCCTGGCCAATTTGCGCGTATTGCCGGACGTGCTCTACGCCGAGGTATTTTCCAGCGACGGCAAGTCGTTCGCCCGCTATCAAGGCAAGAAGGACAGCGTCGCTTCGGCGAGCAATCCTCGCCTCGAAGGGGAAACCTATAGCCTCACGCGCATTGTTTTCAGCCGCGCCATACGCTTCGATGGCCGATTGCTCGGTTGGGTGGTGCTGGAGATCGATTTGACCGAAATGTATGCCCAACTGGTGCTGTACGCGGCATTGATCTCCCTGCTCGTTCCCCTCGCCTTGGCGATGGCGCTCCACCTGCAAACCAGGTTGCTGGCCAGCGTTACTACGCCGCTGGCCGAGTTGGCGCAAAAGGCCGACCGCGTTTCGGCGGGCGAGTTCGATCAGCGGGTCTTTCCCGTCGGTATCGATGAGCTGGACACGCTCGGCCGCAGCTTCAACGCCATGATCGAACAGGTCGGCGAACGCGACCGCCGTCTTTCGGGTTACGCGGGGACGCTGGAGCAGCAGGTGGAGGAGCGCACGGCCGAACTGCGCCGTGCCAAAGACGTCGCCGAGGAAGCCAATCGGGCCAAGAGCGAATTTCTCGCCGCCATGAGCCACGAAATCCGCACGCCAATGAATGGCGTGCTCGGCATGGCCGAACTCCTGCTAAAGACCCCGCTGGCGTCGGAGCAGCGACGCTACGCCGAGGCGGCGGAGAAATCCGGACGCCATTTGCTGCACATCATCAACGACATTCTGGACTTTTCGAAGATCGAAGCCGGCCACGTGGACTTGGAAGCCGTCGACTTCGACGTGATCAAGCTGGTCAACGAGATCGATACCGTCTTTACCCAAGCCGCCGAGGCCAAGAAGCTGCGTCTTGTCGTCGCCATCGCGGCTGATGACTCCTTGGTAGTACGCGGCGATCCGCTGCGCTTGCGTCAGGTACTGGTCAATCTCTTGGGCAATGCCGTCAAGTTCACAGAACGCGGAGAAATCACCTTGTTGCTGGAGCAGCATGCTTCAGACTCCGGGCATGTCGCCTTCGACCTCGTGGTCTCCGATACGGGCGTAGGCATCTCTCCCGACGTCAAGGAGAAGATTTTCGAGGCCTTCTCCCAGGCCGACGGGTCGACCTCGCGCAAGTTCGGCGGCACCGGCCTGGGATTGACGATCAGTCGTCGCCTGGCGCGCTTGATGGGGGGCGACATCAGCGTCAAGAGCGAACCCGGCTTCGGTTCCACGTTTCGCGTCAGCCTGTCGCTGCCGCGCGGGATGAAAGCCGAAAGTCAGAAGGCCGCCTCGGCACGGCAGTGTTACCGCGGCAAGGTCTTACTGGCCGAGGACAACGAAGTCAACCGGATATTCGCCCTGGCGCTGCTGGAGGCCTTCGGTGTCGAGGCGAGTACCGTTGACAATGGCCGGGAAGCTGTCGCGCTGCAGCGCACGCGTAATTTCGACCTCGTGCTGATGGACTGCCAGATGCCTGAGATGGACGGTTTCCAGGCGACCGAAGCCATCCGTCGATTCGAGGCTGCCGCGACCTTGCCGCGCGTTCCCATCGTCGCCGTAACGGCCAACGCCGTCCGCGGCGATCGCGAAAAGTGCCTGGCCGCGGGAATGGACGACTATCTGGCCAAACCCTATGCCGGAGAACAATTGGCCGAGGTGCTCGGCCGCTGGTTGCCGGTCGCGGACGATGCGGAAACGTCGGCGCCGCCGTCCAGCATCGCATCGTCGGCACCGGCGTCTCCGCTCCTGCAGCCGATCAACCGCGCAGTGCTCGACAAGGTGCGGGCAATCAACATCACCACCGGCCAGGCCTTAGTGAACCGTCTGATCGACGCTTACCTGCGGAATACACCGCTGTTGCTGGCGCGCCTGACGCAGGCGACCGTCGATGGAGATGCAGCGGCATTGGCGCAGGTTGCCCATACGCTCAAGTCCAGTTCATTCAATGTTGGTGCTGAAGGGCTGGGTGAGCTGTGTGGCATCATCGAGAATCTTGGAAAGGCGGGCGACGTTGCGTCCGGCAGCGTCCATGTGGCAGCCGTCGATGGCGAGTTTGCCCGCGTGAAAACAGTCCTTGAGACTATCCAGGAGGCATAGTGGAATCCAACTATCGTCAGCATGTGCTGGTTGCGGACGACGACCCGACCATCGGCGTACTCATGCAGGCGTCGCT
This sequence comes from Betaproteobacteria bacterium, assembly GCA_019136545.1. GTDB lineage: Bacteria > Pseudomonadota > Gammaproteobacteria > Burkholderiales > Rhodocyclaceae > Fen-999. Next base: position 9,518 of record JAGVUA010000123.1, on the reverse strand, counting down.
CGAAGCGCAGGGCTATTCGGTCACCGTCGTCGAAGATGGCACCGCGGCCCTGGCCGCCTTCCGTGCGGCGCCAGCCGACGTGGTGTTACTGGACGTCGAAATGCCCGGGCTCTCCGGCTACGAAGTGTGCGAAGAGATCCGCCGCCACTGGGGGCCCGACATTCCGGTGGTGCTGGTCACCGGACATGACGACATCGAGTCAGTCGAGCATGCCTACCGATCGGGCGCCACCGACTTCATGCCTAAACCGATCAACTGGACGCTGATCGGCCATCGCCTGCACTACGTCCTGCGCGCCTTCCGCGATGCCACAGAGCGGCGGCTCGCCGAGCAGCGGGCACAACGGCTGGCGTATTTTGACACCTTGACGGGCCTACCCAATCGCCAGTCGGTCCATGAATTGCTGGAACGCGAATTGGCGCGCGTGCGCCGCAATATCAACGGTCACAGTCTGGCCCTGCTGCTGCTCGATCTCGATGGCTTCAAGAGTATCAACGATTCCCTCGGCCACGGCATCGGCAACCAGATGCTGCAAAGAGTCGCCGATCGCTTGCGTAACGGGTTGCGCACCGGCGACATTATCGGTCGCCTGACCGGCGACGCCTGCGTTGAAGCGGCGGAAGGCCTGGTGGCCCGCCTGGGCGGCGACGAGTTTACGGTCGTGCTGCCATACATGGTGCGCGTCGAGGATGCGCTGCTGATCGCGCATCGCATCCGCGAACTGATCGGTCGCCCTTTCGTCTTCGAAAACCGGAGCATTGTCATGACGGCCAGCATCGGCATCGCCCTGTTTCCGGACGATGGCCAAGATGCCGAAACCCTGCTGATGCATGCCGAAACTGCCATGTACGCCGCCAAATCCGAGGGCCGCAACAATTGTCAGTACTACCGGTCGTCTCTCACGGAACGCGCCATCGCCCGCCTGGAACTGGAATCGGAACTCCATCGGGCGCTCAAGCACAAGGAATTCTGTTTGGTCTATCAGCCGCAGGTCGACGCCTGCAGCGGCGTCATCGTCGGTGTCGAGGCACTGATCCGTTGGCAGCATCCGGAAAAGGGACTGATATCGCCGCTCGACTTCATTCCGCTCGCGGAAGATATCGGCCTGATCCTGCCGATTGGCGCCTGGGTGCTCCAGACCGCGTGCGCCGACGCCATGCGTTGGCAGGCCATGGGACTGCCCCCGATCCAGATCTCGGTCAATATCTCGCCGATCCAGTTCCGCGATCCGGATCTGCAAAAGAACATCCTGGCGGCTCACGTATCCACCGGCTTGCCCGCCTCCCGGCTGGAAATCGAGATCACCGAGAGCACCCTGATGGAAGATGCCGCCCATGCTCTGAGAGTGATGCAATCCCTGCGCGATCAGGGCATCCACATCGCGCTCGACGATTTTGGCACCGGCTATTCCTCATTGCAGTACCTGAGACAGTTGCCCCTCACCAAACTCAAAATCGATCGCGCCTTTGTGCGCGACATGCCGGCGTCGAAGGCCGATCAGGCCATCGTGCGTTCCGTCATTACGCTGGCGAAGGCGCTCGATATGCGTGTAACGGCCGAGGGCGTCGAAACCGGCGACCAGCACGCGGCGCTTGCCGAACTCGGTTGTCACATCATCCAAGGTTTCTATTTTTCCGGACCAGTGCCCTTCGAGGGCATTGTCGGTTTATTGCAGTCATCCTCAACGGGAGTTGTCCCATGAAGAAGCCCATCATCGCCACGTTGTGTCTTGTTGCAACTGTTTCTGCACTGGCGCAGGAGGCAGCCGGCAACCTGGCCAGCCTTTCTTTGGAAGATCTGATGCAGGTCGAAGTGACGTCCGTCTCGAAGAAGCCGCAGCGGCTTGCCAACGTCGCCGCGGCCGTACATGTGATCAGCGCCGAGGATATCCGGCTGTCGGGCGCCATGTCCCTGCCCGAAGCCCTGCGGTTGGCGCCCGGCGTCGATGCAACGCGCATCTCCGGCGCCCGTTGGGCAGTATCGATCCGCGGTTTCGCCGGCTACCTGTCGAACAAATTGCTGGTGTTGGTCGATGGCCGCAATGCTTACACGCCGGCCTTCTCCGGTGTGATCTGGGAAGATTTCCAGTTTCCGCTGGAAGACATCGAGCGCATCGAGGTGCTGCGCGGCCCCGCCGCAACCGTATGGGGGACCAACGGCGTGAACGGGGTCATCAACATCATTACCAAGTCGGCGGCGGCTACCCAGGGCGGCCAGGCGGTTGCGGGTGTCGGCAACATCGAAGGCCGTTACGGCCGCATCCGCATGGGCGGGCAGAACGAGGAAGGTAGCATGTTCTACCGGGCATACGCCTCGGCGCAGAATGCGAATACCCAGAAGGCCCTTGCCGGCGGTGACGGCAAGGATGACTTCCGCCACCAATCCGCCGGGTTCCGTTTTGACGGCTATCGTGCCGACGGCTCGCGTTGGAACATCTCGGGCGATTACTATTCCGTGCGTTCGAACCTCGGCACAACGCTGGCGTTGCCCAACGTGGTCGTCGCCAATCCCGGCGATGAAGACCACCAGGGTGCGACACTGCGGGCGCGCTATGAGATGTCCCTGGCGGACGGCGGCAACCTGCAGTTCCAGGGAGCTTACGCCCACAGCAATGTCACGCTCTCCCAGGCTGCCGCCGACCGGCGCGATACCTTCGACGTCGACGTCCAGCATCGCTTCAAGCTCGGCGAGCGCCATGACATCGTCTGGGGTGGCGGCTATCGCGTCAGCAGCGACACCATGCCGACGAAGCTAATGGTGCAGATGGACGACATCTCGCGCCGGACGTCCAGCTACGGCATCTTCGGCCAGGACGAAATCACTCTGGCCGAAAACTGGCGCCTGATGCTGGGCCTGCGCATGGACCACAACGAGTTCAGCGGCTGGGACGCGCAACCAGACGTACGGCTATCCTGGAATCTCACTCCCAGCCACACCTTGTGGGGTTCGCTGTCGAAAGTGGCGCGCGCCCCGTCGCGCGGCGAGCATGGCCTTGCCGCTCAATTCATCGAAGGTAGCACCGACACGGGCATCCCATTCGTTGGTGCCGTTCCGAATCTGCTGCATACCTACAGCCCTGGCAATACCAGCGAACGCATGAAGGCCGGCCAGCTCGGCTTGCGTTCGCAATGGGCGGCGGCCTTGTCGACCGATGCGGTGTTGTTCTCTCACAGATACGACCGCTACTCCGTCTATGACACTCCCGTGGTCTCCATGGCGCATTTCCCTGCCTATATCGACGTCTATCTGCCGGTCGTGGGCGCGGGGAAAATGACGCTCAACGGCGCCGAGCTGTCGGCCGATTGGCGCCCCCTGCCCAAATGGCGCCTGCAGCTGGCCCACACCTGGCAGGAAGTGGCGAGCCATACCTCAGGGACCAGGCTCGATGTCGGCAACATTCCGCGCCATATCGCTTCGTTGCGCAGCTCATGGACGCCTGCTGCGCAGATCGACATCGACCTGTGGCTGCGTCGGACAGACGCACGCCCCGGCAGCGTGGTTGCTCCGTATCTTGCGCGCAAAGCCTTCACCAGCGTCGATTTGCGCCTTGCCTGGCGGCTGCGGACGAGCCTGGAGCTTGCGCTGGTCGGACAGAACCTGAACAACGGCGCCTGCGACGCCTATGCCGGACTCGCCGGTGTGGAAGCGCTGACCAAGATGCTTCCCACCTGCATGCAGCGCAGCGTGGTCGGCCAGGTGCGACTCGATTTCTAACTGGGCGGCAATGCGCATCTGGGCTCATCTCGCCTTGGTAATCCTCATGCTGATCTGCAGCGGGCTCGGTCGCGCGCAGGATTCGGCTGCCGTACGTCTCGGTTTCCTACTCAACTTTGCCCGCTATGTCGACTGGCCCGAATCCTTGAAGCCAGGTGCGCCATTGAGACTTTGTCTCGCACCCGGCGATGGCGACATGGCGAGCAAGGCGGATGAGCTGGCGAACCAAGTGGTGCAGGGGCACGCGATCCAGATCAGGAAAGTCGCTCACCCGAGCGACGCCGAAGACTGTCAGATCGTCTATCTGCCCGTTAATTTACCTGCCGCAACCTTGCCGAGCTGGCTCGTGGTCGCCGACAGGTCGAACATATTGACGGTAAGCGAAATTCCGGACTTCATAGAAGCTGGCGGGATGATCGGTCTTGTAGCGGAAGGCGGCCGGTATCGTTTCGATGCGAATCTCGTCAATGCCCGCCGGGCAGGAGTACGCCTCAGCGCCTACCTGCTCAAGCTGGCACGAACGGTGAAATGAAACGCCTCTTGGGAGTATCTTTCATGGCCGAGCAAGCCGATACCGATTAGGTGATCGTCAATTTGCGCGACAAGACGCGCACGACTGGATGATACGTCGCCGAGGGACTGTCATCACACTGTAACAATCCATGGACAGAATGCGATCCATCATTCGATGGAGAGCAACGATGAAAGTAGTTCGCAGCCTCGCGTTATCCGGGTTTGCCGGCATGTCGCTGGTGCATGGCGTGCAAGCCCAAGTGGTGAAGCTTGACGGATCATCGACGGTCTATCCGATTTCCGAAGCGGTTGCCGAGGAGTTCCAGAAGTTCAAGAAAGGTGCGATCAAGGTCACTGTTGGTATTTCCGGCACGGGCGGCGGGTTCAAGAAGTTTTGTCGCGGCGAAACCGACATATCGAATGCGTCCCGGCCCATTCTGAAGAAGGAAATGGACGACTGCGCCAAGGCCGGCATCAGGTATTACGAATTGCCGATTGCCTTCGATGCCCTGACCGTAGTGGTCAATCCCAGGAATTCGATCAAGCAGCTGACCATCGCCGACCTGAAGGCCATGTGGGAACCCACTGCCCAAGGCAAGGTGGTGAAGTGGCGCCAGGCGAATCCAGCGTTCCCGGACACTCCCTTGAAACTCTTCGGCCCCGGGGCCGATTCCGGCACTTTTGATTATTTTACCGAGGCCGTCAACGGCAAGGCCAAGGCTTCGCGCGGCGACTACACGGCGTCCGAGGATGACAACGTTCTGGTCCAGGGGGTTCAGCGAGACTCCGGAGCACTGGCGTATTTCGGTTTTGCTTACTACGTGGAAAACAAAGCCAACCTCAAGGCACTGGCCATCGTCGATCCGAAGACCGGCAAGGCGGTCGAGCCTTCGGAGCAGACAGTCATCGACGGTACCTACCAGCCGCTATCGCGCCCCATCTTCATCTACGTCAGCGAAGCCGGTTACAAGAAGCCGGAGGTGGCCGAGTTCGTTGTCTACTACTTAAAGCAGGCTGCGCTGCTGGCGAAGGAAGTGAAGTACATCCCCTTGCCGCCCAAGGCCTACGAGCTGAATGCCGCACACCTCGAAAAGCGCAAGCTGGGTACCGTGTTCGGGGGTGAAGCCGAAGTCGGCATCAAGATCGAGGACCTCATGACCCGCGAAGCCAAGTTTTGAGCACGACCACCGAATTCCTGGTCAGCGAACGCCTGGCGAGGCGGAACTCGCGACGTCTGGCGGAGCGTTTGATCGAGGCGGTTTTGTTTGCCGCCGCCGCTACGTCGATATTCGTCACCGTCGGCATTGTTTACATCTTGGTCACTGAGTCGATCGTCTTCTTTCGTCACGTCAGTCTGATCGACTTCCTGACCGATACGCAGTGGACGCCGCTTTTCGACGACGCGCATTTCGGAATCATGGTGCTGTTGTCGGGAACCGCGGTCAGTTCCATCGTCGCATTGGGTATCGCCATCCCGCTCGGAACCACGATCGCCATCTACCTGTCCGAATTCGCCAGCGCAAGAATGCGGGAAATCGCGAAGCCCATCCTAGAACTGCTGTCGGGCATGCCCACGGTGGTCTTTGGCTACTTTGCGTTGATTTTCGTCACGCCGCTCTTGCAACGCGTGATTCCGGACTTGTCTGGATTCAACCTGCTGTCGGCCGGCCTGGTGATGGGCATCATGATCGTTCCCATCATTTCATCCATTTCCGAGGACGCCATGCGCGCGGTGCCCATGGCGCTGCGGGAAGGATCTTACGCCATGGGCGCTACGAGGCTGCAGACCGCCTTGCAGATCGTGATTCCCGCCGCTGTATCCGGGATCGCGTCAGCCTACATTCTGGGAATCGCCCGTGCCGTCGGCGAAACCATGATCCTGTCCATTGCCGCCGGAATGCAGCCCAACTTGACCTGGGACCCACGCGAGCCAGCCGCGACCATCACGGCGTTTATTGTCCAAGTGGCGCTTGGCGACCTGCCGCATGGATCCGTCGGCTACCAGACCATCTTCGCCGCTGGGCTGACGCTGATGCTGTTCACTCTCAGCTTCAACATCCTGGGTTTCTGGCTGCAGCGCCGATATCGCGAGCGCTATTGATATGTCATCATCGTCCTCCAGCTTGCAAACTGCTCGCCTGCGCACTGAAATCAAGCGCCGCCGACGCTGGGATCTCGTTTTTATCGTCATCGGCATCTTCGCGCTCTTGCTCGGGCTGATGACTTTGGCCACTTTGTTCATCGATATGTTGATCGATGGATGGGAAAGGCTTCATCCGGAATTTTTCACCAGCTTTCCGTCGCGCCGTGCGGCGCATGCCGGGATCCTTTCCGCCTGGGTTGGCAGCCTCGCCGTGATGGTGGTGACGGGTACAGTGGCAATCCCGCTGGGTGTCGCTACTGGAATCTGGCTCGAGGAGTACGCGCCCAGGCACTGGGTCACGAATGTGATCGAAATCAACATCAACAATTTGGCTGGCGTTCCCTCCATCATCTTCGGCCTGCTGGCGCTGGGACTGTTCGTCTATAGCTTCAATCTCGGTCAGAGCATCCGCACAGCGGGCCTTACTCTTGCGCTGCTGATCCTTCCGGTGATGATTGTGGGTACCCGCGAAGCCATCCGTTCGATCCCCCAGTCGATCCGGGAAGGAGCCTATGCTCTGGGGGCCACCCGGTGGCAGACCGTCCAACATCACATCCTGCCATATTCGTTGCCGGGCATCCTTACCGGTGTCATTATCGGCATGGCGCGGGCCATCGGCGAAACTGCCCCGATCATCACCATCGGCGCGCTCACCTTCATTGCCTTCCTGCCGCCGCCGCCGATTACCGATGCGCCGCCCTTCCTCAGCTTCGAATGGCTGGAAGCCCCCTTTACCGTGATGCCGATCCAGATTTTCAACTGGACTTCACGGCCGGAGTCGGCATTCCAGCACAACGCCGCCGCCGCCGGCCTGGTCCTGGTGGCCATGACCCTGATCATGAATGGCTTGGCGATTCTGCTGCGCTACCGTCTTCGCAAGAACATCAAGTGGTAATCCGGAAATGAGCATGCTTCATCCACCAGTGACGAATCTGCCGATCAAGGCCGAGGTCAGGAACTTCAACTTTTTCTACGGCAACTTCCATGCCCTGAAAAACGTCAATCTGCCGCTATGCGAAAAGAAAGTCACCGCGATGATCGGTCCCTCCGGTTGCGGCAAGAGCACCCTACTGCGTTCTTTCAATCGCATGCACGATCTTTATCCAGGCAACCGCTACGAGGGTGCCATTGTCCTGCATCCAGACCAGACCAATCTGCTGGACCCGCGCGTCGATCCCATCGAGGTCAGGATGCGCCTGTCGATGGTGTTCCAGAAACCCAATCCGTTCCCCAAGTCCATCTATGAGAATGTGGCCTACGGTCTCCGGGTGCGAGGGATCAAGAAGCGCTCCATCCTCGACGACAAGGTCGAGGAGGCGCTGACGAGCGCCGCCCTCTGGCATGAGGTCAAGCACCGCCTCAAGGATATGGCGTTTGCGCTTTCCGGCGGTCAGCAGCAGCGCATGTGCATCGCACGGGCTCTGGCGACGGCCCCCGAGATTCTGCTTTTCGACGAACCGACCTCAGCGCTCGATCCCATCGCTACAGGCAGCATCGAGGAACTGATCAACGAACTGAAGCACCAGATCACCATCCTGATCGTGACCCACAATATGCAGCAGGCCGCCCGCGTTTCCGATTTCACCGCTTACATGTACCTGGGCGAATTGATCGAGTTCGGCAACACGAATGAAATATTCATAAAACCTCGCGACAAGCGCACCGAGGACTACATTACCGGTCGTTTCGGGTGAGGCGGAGGAAATCATGAGCGAACATTTGTCCAGGCAATTCGATGCCGAGCTCGACGGCATACGCGCCAGCCTGACGCGCATGGGAGGCATGGTCGAGGAGCAAGTCCGCTCGGCGCTCACGGCCTTCGCGGAAGGCGACCGAGATCTCATCGAGCTCGTCATTGCCCGCGATGCGGGGGTGGATGAGATGGAAATCGCCATCGACACCGCTTGCATGCACGTCATTGCCCGACGGCAACCTACGGCGATCGACTTACGCATGGTGATGTCGGCCGGCAAGGTGGTTACCGACCTGGAGCGGATCGGCGACGAAGCCAAAAAGATCGCCAGAGCTACCCGCAAGATTCTGGAACGGGGTAGTCATGGCCCGACGCAAATTCTGGAGGTTCGCCACACGGGTGAACTGGCGGCAACGATGCTCAACCGGGTGCTCGATGCCTTCGTGCGGCTGGACATCGAAACCGCGGCTGATATCGTTCGGTGCGACCGGGAAATCGACCAACACTTCCGGGCCATCGTGCGCCAACTGATTACTTACATGATGGAGGATCCCCGCACCATCAGCACAGCGCTCGACATTGTTTTCATCGCCAAGTCGGTGGAGCGGATCGGCGACCATTGCAAGAATGTCGCGGAGGACATCGTTTATATCGCCAAGGGTCGCGATGTCCGTCACATGGGGCTGGATGGGCTAAAGCGGGAGATTGCGGCCGAATGAGCGATGTCAAGCGAATTCTGGTGATAGAAGACGAGGTGTCGATTCAGGAATTGCTGTGCTATTCCCTGGAACAGGCCGGTTTTGAAGTGATTGCCGTCGCGACTGCCGAACAGGGGCTGGCGGAAATCCGTAGCGAGTTACCCTCCATCGTGCTACTCGATCTGATGCTTCCGGGCATGTCGGGCGTCGCGCTCGCAAAGCAGCTCCGGTCGGATTCGCGCACCCGCGATTTGCCGCTGATCATGGTCACAGCCCGCGCCGAGGAGTCGGATCGGGTCGGAGGGCTGGATATCGGCGCCGATGATTACGTCACCAAGCCGTTTTCGCCCAGGGAATTGATATCGCGCATTCGCGCCGTACTTCGTCGACGGGCGCCGCATCTGGCTGGCGAGCCGGTCGAGATCGGCCTTGTCCACCTCGATCCCGCCGCGCGCACAGTCACTGTAGAGGGGCAACCGGTAGACCTGGGGCCCACTGAGTTCGATCTTCTGCAGTACCTGATGCACCATCCCAACCGGGCCATGACCCGCGAGCAGCTTCTAAACGCCTTGCGCGGCGACCACAAGGCATTGGTGGACCGCACGGTGGACGTCTATGTCCGTCGTTTGCGGGGAGCCCTAGGGCCGGCTGGCGAGGCCATGATCGAAACGGTAAGAGGGATTGGCTACAAGCTGACGAGCACGGCGGAATGACCGGATTTGCCGGTAACCTGCTGGCCTGGGCATTGGCGTTGCTG
>JAGVUA010000036.1 GCA_019136545.1 Betaproteobacteria bacterium | reverse complement strand
GGCCATCCACCTGCATCCGCACCACGGCGACGTAGTTTTCCGGATCAAAGCGGATTTCCGCGACGCGACCGACCACCACGCCGGCGCTCTTGATCGGCGCCCGAACCTTGAGGCCACCGATGTTATCAAACTTGGCTTCCAGTCGATACGTGTCGCTCATGCTGGAGCCGCTCAGATTGCCGACCTTGAGGGCGAGAAACACCAGCGAAGCCAGGCCGACGGCAACAAAGAACCCCACCCAAAGATCGAGAGTCAAACGATTCATCAGGCCCCCCTGAACATGAACGCGGTCAATATGAAATCGGCGGCGAGAATCGCCAGCGATGAAGTAACGACGGTGCGCGTGGTGGCGCCGGACACGCCCTCGGCCGTCGGTTCGGCGTCGTAGCCTTCGAAGACAGCGATCCAGCTGACGATCACGCCGAAGACGAAGCTCTTGATGACGCCGTTGAGGACGTCCTCCCGGAAATCCACCGAAGCCTGCATCTGCGACCAGAACGAGCCTTCGTCCACGCCGATCAACCGGACGCCGACCAGATATCCGCCGAGCACGCCCATCGCCGAGAAAAGCCCTGCCAGCAGCGGCATGGAGATCACGCCGGCCCAGAAACGCGGCGCCACGACGCGGGCGATCGGATTTACCGCCATCATTTCCATGGCCGACAACTGCTCGGTGGCCTTCATCAGACCGATCTCGGCGGTGATCGCCGAGCCGGCGCGGCTGGCAAAGAGCAGGGCCGCGACCACCGGTCCCAGTTCGCGGACCAGCGACAGCGCGACGAGGACGCCCAGCGCCTCCGAGGAACCATAGCGTTGCAGGGTATCGTAGCCCTGCAGGCCGAGCACCATGCCGACGAACAAGCCGGAGACCAGAATGATGATCAGCGACAGCACGCCGGTGAAGTAGATCTCGCGAACCGTCAGAAAGAAGCGCCTCAGCGCCGTGCCCGAATAGACCAAGGTCATCAGCAGGAAACGGCTGGCGAACCCCAGTCGCCAGATGCGGTCATTGACGCGCTTGCCGAGCCAGCGCAAGCCGTTTGCCAGCCGATCAAGCATGACCGGCCACCACATGGATCTCGTCGCGATAGGGAGAAGCCGGGTAGTGAAACGCCACCGGGCCGTCGGCCTCGCCCCAGATGAACTGATGCACGTATTCAGCCTGAGACTGGCGAATCTCGTCCGCCGTGCCCTCGGCGACAATGCGGCCGCCGGAAACGAAGTAGATGTAGTCGACGATCTTCAGGGACTCCTGAACATCATGGGTGACGATGATGGAACTGGCGCCGAGCGCGTCGTTGAGCGTTCGGATCAATTCGCCGATGATCGACAGCGATATCGGATCGAGGCCGGCGAACGGCTCGTCGTACATGATCAGCATGGGATCGAGCGCCACTGCCCGGGCCAGCGCCACGCGGCGCGCCATGCCGCCCGACAGCTCGGATGGCATCAGGTGGGCAACCCCGCGCAGGCCGACGGCATGCAGCTTCATCATGACCAAGTCGTGGATCAGGTCCGCCGGCAAGTCCGTGTGCTCGCGCATCTGGAAGGCCACGTTGTCGTACACCGACATGTCGGTGAACAGCGCGCCGAACTGGAACAGCATGCCCATGCGCCGACGCAGGTCGTAAAGCGCCTGACCCTGCAATTTGGCGACGTCGCGGCCATCGACCAGCACGGTGCCGGAGGATGCCTTGACCTGCCCGCCGATCAAGCGCAGGGTTGTCGTCTTGCCGCCGCCGGAAATGCCCATGATGGCCACCACCTTGCCGCGCGGGATCGTCATGTTGATCCCGGTCAGCACCGGTCGACGATCATAGGCAAAATTGACGTCCCGCAGTATGACAAGTGGTTCCAAGAATAGTCGCGCGAAATGATCGCCGCACTCACTGTTAATAACGGAGCCGATTCTAGCAAAAGCGGGGTGGCCGCCGATTGTTTGCGATGATCTCCAAATGATTTTCGCGTCTATCCAAGGGTTACCGGAGTGATCTTGCCGCTAACATTGCCAGCGATAGCCCGATTCCGTCCGCCATGTCCAACGAAAGACCGACACTGCTGCTGGTCGACGACGACCCCCTGATCACCGACACCTTGTCTTATTTTCTCAACAGGGATTTCGAGGTGGTGCTGGCGGGAAGTCGCATCGAAGCGCTCGCCCGAGCGAGGCAGCTGCCCCGCCCCCCATCGGCCGCCCTGGTCGATCTCGGCCTGCCGCCGACACCGCACCGGCCGGACGAGGGCTTTGCGTTGGTGACCGAGTTGCTGGCCTTGGCGCCCGCGATGTCGATCGTCATCCTGTCCGGACAAAACGACGAGACGAACGCGCGTCACGCCCGCGCCCTGGGCGCCGCCGACTTCATCGCCAAACCGGCCGCGCCCGAAAACCTGCGTCGCATCCTGCGGGAGCTTCTGACCAGCCAAGTGCCGCCGGCGACCGGCGCTACCGATCTGATGGGCCACAGTCCGCCGATGGAAAAACTGCGGACTCAACTGCGCCAGTATGCCGACTCGCCGTTTCCCGTGCTGATCGAAGGCGAATCCGGCAGCGGCAAGGAACTCGCCGCGGCGGCGCTGCATGCACTGTCCGTGCGCGCCGGCAAGCCCTATCTGGCGCTCAACTGCGCGGCGATTTCGCCCAATCTGGTCGAGCCGACGCTGTTCGGGCATGCCAAGGGCGCCTTTACCGGCGCGATCAGCAGCCGCGCCGGCTATTTCGAGGAAGCCGCGGAAGGCACCCTGTTCCTCGACGAGATCGGCGAGCTGCCGCTGGAGTTGCAACCGAAGCTGCTCCGCGTTCTGGAGAACGGCCAGTATCAACGGGTCGGCGAAACCCAGCAGCGCGTTTCCCACGCACGCGTGATCGCCGCCACCAACCGCGATCTCAAACGGGAAATGCGCGAGGGGCGATTCCGCGCCGACCTCTACCATCGGCTGTCCGTGTTCACCGTCACGGTGCCGCCGCTGCGCGACCGCGGCGCCGACCGCTTTGTCCTGCTCGATCATTTCCGCCATCTCTACGCGGAGCAAAGCCGCCGCACGGCATTTTCGCTGACGCCGGAAGCGGAAACCGCCTGGGAGCGCTACCCGTTTCCCGGCAATGTTCGCGAATTGCGCAACATTGTCATTCGACTCATGGCCAAGCACGACGGCAAGCCCATCGAGCTCGCCGAGCTGAAAGACGAGTTGGACACGGAAACCGCAACCATGTCGTCGCCGACCCCCCAGTCGGCGCGCCGCCGGGATGACCGCGAGTTGATCGATCTGGCGCTGGCGGATCTGCGCGATGCGGCCCATTTCAGCCTCGATGTCACGCTCGGCCGCTGGGAGTGGGCCTACATCAACGCCGCCCAGCAGCTTACTCATGGCAACATCAGCCAGGCCGCCAAGCTGCTTGGCATCAATCGCACCACCTTGTACAACCGGATCGAAGTGCTCGGACGCGCGCAGGACGACGGCGCCGCGCGGATTGAGACCTAGGCGATGTACTACGAGCATTTCGGTCTTACCGAACCGCCCTTCCGGATCACGCCCCACACGGAGTTCTTCTTTGCCGGCGCCAATCGGGGCGCCACGCTCGATGCGCTCATCTATGCGATCATCAGCGACGAAGGCATCGTCAAGCTCAGCGGCGAAGTCGGCAGCGGCAAGACGATGTTGTGCCGCGTCCTGATGGAACGCTTGCCGCCGCACGTCACCATCGTTTACCTCGCCAACCCATCGCTCTCGAAGGAAGACATCGTCTTCGCCATCGCCGAGGAACTGGGGCTCGCCGTATCGGAAACGGCCCGCGCCAGCACCGTCATCCGGGCGCTACAAACCCGGCTGATCGAGTTGCATGGCGCAGGCAAGCAGGTCGTGGTGCTGATCGACGAAGCGCATGCCATGCCGCTCGAAACCCTCGAGGAAATCCGGCTGCTGTCCAACCTCGAAACCAGCCAGCACAAGTTGCTGCAACTGGTGTTGTTCGGCCAGCCGGAGCTCGACGCGGTGCTGGCCAGGCCGGACATGCGCCAGCTCAGGGAAAGAATCACGCACAACTTCCTGCTCGAGCCGCTGCATCGCGACGACGTGGCAAAGTACATCGACTTCCGGATGCGCGCCGCCGGCTACCACGGGCCGGACGTTTTTTCCGGCAACGCCCTCAAACTCATCGCGACGGCATCGCAGGGACTGACGCGCCGCATCAACATCCTTGCCGACAAATCGCTCTTGGCCACTTACGCCGAAGGCCTCCATCAGGTCACGCCCAAGCAGGTGGACGCGGCAATCCGCGACGCCCAGTACGAGAATCCGGCACGCGGCGTGCGCCAGCGCCTGGCGATGGGACTGGGCGCGGCGGCAGCGCTCGTCTTTGCCGCGATTGGCCTCACTTCCTGGAACGATGCGGAAACGACCAAGCCGGTCGCGACGCCGCCGGCTGGCGCACCCGCAGCGCCAGCGCAGTCCACCGCCGCCCCCACTCCCCCGACCGCCGGCGGTTCGCCGTCGACATCGGCGCCAACCGGCGCGCCATCGCAACCGGTGGCGCCACCACCGCCCTCAAGCGCCGGCGCAGCGCCGGCGATGCCGACGCCGGCCGAAGCGACCGATCCGGCATCCGCGCGGCCCTTGGCAACCGGCGGCGCGCCGCCACCACTGACTTTGGCCCTGCGGGAGCGCATCGCGGCAACTCGACAATGGATCGATAGCGCCGCCGCCGATCGCTGGTTCATCCAATTGACGGCGGGAAGCGCGAGCGAAATGGCGGGAGTCGGCGGCTATCTGGCCAGAGCCGACCAATTGCTGCAGCCGGAGCGCGTCGGGGTGTACCTGGCCCATAGCGGCAGTGAAGCCCGGGTGGGCGTCATCTATGGCGATTTCCCGAGCCGCAAGGCGGCCAGTCAGGCCATCGAGCAACTTCCCGACGAATTAAGAAGGCAGCGGCCCTTCGCCCGCAAGGTCGCTTGGCTAAAGTAGAGGTCCCTATGACCGTTATTATGAAATTGATAACTGAAAATCAATTACATAGAGATTGTTTAGCATGTAAGATGGCAACTGACCCGCGCGGACGCCCTCCATTACGAGCCATCCACTACGACGCACGGCGGTTGCCTGCGCCCACCGCGGAAAGCAAGGCTTCGAACTATGTTAGTTGAACAGTCACGACAGGACACCGGAACCTTGACGACGCAACGATATGTTGCCGCGCCGCTGCTGGCGCTGGCCATGGCGGCATGCAGCAATACCCCCGTGGCGCCACCTTCGGCCGGCCATTTGAACGCCGAGGCGCCTTTGCCCGCGGCGCAGGGGACGATACCGGCGCCGGTGCAGAACACCCTGTCCCTCCCCAAGCCGAAACCGGCGCCCAAGGTCGAAACCTATAGCGTCGTGGTCAACAACGTCCGCGTCCAGGAACTCCTGTTCGCCTTAGCGCGAGATGCCAAGGTCAATGTCGATATCCATCCCGGCATCGAAGGCGCCGTTACCCTGAACGCCATCGACCAGACGCTCCCGCAACTGCTGACCCGCATCGCCAAGCAGGTCGACATGCGCTGGGAGATGGACGGCCCGAACCTGGTGGTCATGCCCGACTCGCCTTATCTGCGGACCTACAAGGTCGACTACGTCAACATGTCGCGCGACACCAGTGGCACGGTGACGGTCACCACGCAGGTTGCGTCGACGGGCGGTTCGGCCGGAACGGCCACGGCCGGCACCGGCGGCGGCGGCAACAATTCCCAAACCAAGATCGAGAACAAGGTTCAACATCATTTCTGGGACACGCTGGAAAAGAACATCAAGGACATCCTGCGCGAAACCGACAAGATCCTGCCCGAGGGCTCTTCGGAAACCGTCATCGAGCGGGCCGACCAGCAGGCCACGACCGGCATGGCCGTGCCGCAGCCCGCAGGCGCCAGAGCGGCAGCCGCCGGCAATCCGGCCAGCACCGCCAGCCCGAATGCCACGACGCTCCAGCAAAGCGGCACGACCGTCGTCAAGCGCACCACTTTCCGCGAAGCGGCCTCCGTCATCATCAATTCCGAAGCGGGTATCGTCACGATCCGGGCGACTTCCCGCCAGCACGAGAAAATTCAGGAATTCCTCGGCCAGGTCATGGCCTCGGTACGCCGCCAGGTCTTGATCGAGGCCACGGTGGCGGAAGTTTCCCTGTCCGACAACTATCAGCAGGGCATCGACTGGAAGGCGCTGCCCCTCGGCCGGGTCGGCTTCACCTTGGTCCAGAGCGCCACCGGCGGCATCACGGCGCCCGCCTCCAGCCTGTTGCAGCTCTCCTATCTGAACGAGGCGTCGCGCGTCGGCAACATCTCGGCTTCGGTCAAGCTGCTGGACGCCTTCGGCACCGTCAAGGTATTGTCCAGTCCGAAGCTCTCGGTGCTGAACAACCAGACTGCCGTGTTGAAAGTGGTCGACAACCTGGTCTATTTCACCATCAAGGCCGACACCACGGCGAACCAGGCCACCACCACCACCACCTACACCACCAACCTCAACTCGGTGCCCGTCGGCCTGGTCATGAACGTCACGCCGCAGATCAGCGAAAACGACACCGTGCTGCTGAACATACGCCCGAGCATCTCGCGCAAGTTCGGCGAGGTGATCGACCCCAATCCCGATCTCCAGCGGCTTGGGGTCAAGAATGCCATTCCGGTCATCCGCACCCGCGAAATGGAATCGATGATCCGCGTCGAAAACGGCAATATCGCCATGATGGGCGGCCTCATGGAGGATTCGCTGGAGAACAACGACAATACCGTGCCCGGCGTTGCCCGCTTGCCCGGTATCGGCAGCCTGTTCCAGAATCGCGACGACACCCGCCGCAAGACCGAATTGGTGATCTTCCTGCGTCCCATCGTCATCAAGGACGCCAGCATCGAAGGCGACTACGCCGCCTATCGCGGCCGATTGCCGGGCCCGGGCTTCTTCGACAAGAACCCGGGGCCGAACAATCGCATCGTCGGCAATCCGACCATCGGCATCGACGGGGGCAACCAGTGAGCTTGCTGATGGACGCCCTGAAGCGTGCCGAGCAAGCCAAGGAGAAAGGGGCGACGGATCAGGGCTTGTCGCTCGAACCGCTGGCCAGGCCTCCCGCGGCGACGCCGGCTGAAGCGCCCGCCGAGCCGCCGATCACCGATTCCGTCACCGCCCGGATGGACACCGGCCGATTGCCCAGTCTGCCCAAGCTGGAGGACCTGGACGCGGAATTCATTGCGCTCGCGCAGCAATCGCCGCCGCTGGCGCGCAGTCGCGCAGGCGACGCCTCGGCGATGGGCCGAAACGCCGCCAGTCCGGCATCGACTGCCAGGCCCGAAGCACCGCCCGCCAGGACCCGTGCCGACATCAAGGACTCGACGACACCCGAGCAAGCCGCGATTCGCAACGCCTTTGCCGTCAAGGAACCTGCAGCCAACGGCAAGTTTGTCTGGCTGACCATCGCCGCCGTGACCTTGGCCGCTGTCGCGGCCATCGGCATTTACTTCTGGTGGCAGTTGCGCCCGGCGCCGGGTATCGGCATCGCCGCGCCGACGCTTGCATCGTCGGCCGGTCGCTTGGAAACGCCGGCCGCGCCGCCGCCGGCCTCGCCAATCGCCGCTTTGCCCACGGCGAATGCCCCTCCGTCGTCGTCTGCCGAATCGTCACGCGCGGACGCCAACCGCGCCGTTGAGACCGCGCCTGAGCCGCCGCCTCGCCGGGAAGCGCCCGCAAGCAAAGTCAGTCGTGACGGTACGCCGCCACCGGCATCCGCCGCGCCGCAAGCTGCGCAGCCCGCACCCGCACAGCCCCAGATCCGATTCGCCAGATCGGCCGACAATCCCAGCCGTCCCGTGACGGCGGATGCCTACGAAGCGCTCCAATCGGGCAATCTCGCCGGCGCCCGAGCCGCCTACGAACGCTCGCTGCGCACCGACCCGCGCAACGTCGACGCCTTGCATGGCCGCGCCGCCGTCGCCCTGCGCGAAGGTCGCATCGAAGATGCCGAAGCGGATTTTCTGAGAATCCTGGAGAACGATCCGCGCAATGCCGAAGCCAACGCCGCGCTCGTCGGCCTGCGCGGCTCGGGCGATCCAGTGGCCACCGAAAGCCGGATCAAGTCGCTGCTGGCCCAGCAACCCAACGCCTCCGCCCTGCACTTCGCCCTGGGCAACCTGTATGCGCGGCAGCACCGCTGGAACGAGGCGCAGCAAGCCTACTTCGGGGCCTTGACCACCGATGGCGACAACCCCGACTACCTGTTCAACCTGGCCGTCAGCCTCGACCAGTTGCATCAGCCCAGGCTGGCCGCCGACTACTACGGCCGGGCGCTGAAAGCGGCCGACGGGCGGCTCGCCGCCTTCGATCGGAGCCTAGCCGCCAGGCGGCTGAGTGAACTGACGCGACCCTGATGGCCAGGATCAACAACGAAACGCCGCCGGCAAACTCCCCGCCGATGAATGCACCCACTTCCCGCCGCCGCCCGATCGGCCAGATTCTGATCTCGCAGGGCGTCATCAGCGAAGATCAGCTGCGCATCGCCCTGCTGGAGCAGATGAAGTCGAACCAGCCGGTCGGCAAACTGCTGGTGTCGCTGGGCTTCGTCTCGGAAGCGACCCTGCGCGACGCGCTGGGCGAGTCGCTGGGCCAGAAATCGGTCGACCTCGGCCACGCGATCGTCGATCCCGCCGCGCTGCGCCTCGTGCCGCGCGACGTCGCGAAGCGCCACAATCTGCTGCCGATGGATTATTCGCCCGAGCAGCGGCGATTGACCATCGCCATCGCCGACACCAACGACATCGTGGCGCTCGACAAGCTGCGCGCCCTGGTGACCCACGAACTGCTGATCGAAACGCTGCTTGCCGGCGAATCCGAAATCGCCCGTGCCATCGATCAATACTATGGCCACGAGCTTTCCATCGACGGCATCCTGCACGAGATCGAGACCGGCGAGATCGATTACCGTTCGCTGGCCGTGTCGATGGACGAATACAGCCAGCCCGTGGTGCGGCTGGTCGATGCCCTGCTCACCGACGCAGTCAAACGCGAGGCTTCCGACATCCACTTCGAGCCCGAGGCGAGCTTTCTGCGCATCCGCTATCGCATCGACGGCATCCTGAGACAGATCCGCGCCCTGCACAAATCGTACTGGGCGGCCATGGCAGTGCGCATCAAGGTCATGAGCGGCATGAACATCGCCGAAACGCGGGCGCCGCAGGACGGTCGCATTTCGCTCAACATCAGCGGCCGTCTGGTGGACTTCCGCGTCGCCGCGCAGCCGACCATCCATGGCGAGAACATCGTCCTGCGCATCCTCGATCGCCAGAAAGGCATCGTGCCGCTCGAGCAGCTCGGCCTCGACGACCAGCAGATGGAGGCGCTCAAGCTGATGATCGCGCGCCCCGAGGGCATCATCCTGGTGACCGGCCCGACCGGCAGCGGCAAGACCACCACGCTCTATTCGGTGCTCAACCACATCAACCAGGAGGGCCAGAACATCATGACCCTCGAGGATCCCGTCGAGTATCCGATGGCCATGATCCGGCAAACCTCGATCGCCGAGGCGGCCAAGCTCGATTTTGCCAACGGCATCCGCTCGATGATGCGCCAGGACCCGGACGTCATCCTGGTCGGCGAGATCCGCGATGCCGACACCGCCGAAATGGCCTTCCGCGCCGCCATGACCGGCCACCAGGTCTATTCGACGCTGCACACCAATTCGGCGATCGGCGCCATCCCGCGCCTGCTCGACATCGGCATCCTGCCCGACATCATGGCCGGCAACATCATCGGCATCGTTGCCCAGCGCTTGCTGCGCCGCCTGTGCCCGCATTGCCGGAAACCCTACACTGCGCAGTCCCACGAACGCCGCCTGCTCGGCATGGACCGGGCCGGCCAGGCGCCCACGCTCTATCGTCCGGGCGGTTGCGAACAATGCGACTTCCAGGGCTACCGCGGCCGGCTGGCGATCATGGAAGTGCTGAGACTCGATGGCGACATCGACGAACTGATCGCCCATCGCGCCACCCACCGCGAAATCCGGACGGCGGCGCTGGGCAAGGGCTTCCGCGCTCTCGCCGAGGACGGCTTGCGCCGCGCGCTGGACGGCTCGACATCGATCGACGAAGTCGCCCGCGTCGTCGACCTGACGGAACGCATGTCGTGACCTTGTACGCCTACAAGGCCATGGGCGCCGATGGCCGCATCGTGCTCGGCCGCATGGATGCGGCCAACGCCGTCGACCTCGAACTGCGCCTGAAGCGGATGGATCTCGATTTCATCCGCGGCAATCCGGTCCGGCAGCTCGGCATGTTCGGCGGCCGGGCGGCCAGCCGGCGCGAACTGATCAACTTCTGCTTTCACCTTGAACAACTGACGCGCGCCGGCGTGCCCATTCTGGACGGCTTGACCGACTTGCGCGACAGCCTGGAAAACCCGCGTTTCCGCGAAGTGATCGCCGGCATGATCGAAAGCATCGACGGCGGCAAGACGCTGTCGCAGGCCATGGCCGAGCATCCGCGCGTCTTCGACAAAGTCTTCGTCAGCCTGGTTGCCGCCGGCGAGAACACCGGCAAGTTGCAGGAAGTCCTGGGCAACCTGGTGGAATCGCTCAAGTGGCAGGACGAACTGGCGGCCCAGACCAAGAAACTGATCATGTATCCCGTGTTCATGGGCACCGTGGTGATCGGCGTCGTCCTGTTCATGATGATCTATCTGGTGCCGAAGATGGTGGGCTTCATCACCAACATGGGACACGAATTGCCGCTGCACACCAAGGTGCTGATCGGGACGTCGAACATCTTCGTCAACTACTGGTATCTCGTCATCGGCCTGCCGCTGTTGTTGGCGGCCGTCGCGGTAGCGCTGGTGCGCTCTCGTCCCGCGGCCCGCCTGCGCTTCGACGAAGCCAAGCTGCGCCTGCCCCTGCTCGGCGCCATCCTGCGCAAAGTCATCCTGTCGCGCTTCGCCAGCGTGTTCGCCATGATGTACGCCTCGGGCATCTCCATTCTCGACTCCCTGCGCGCCTCCGAGGGCATCGTCGGCAACCAGGCCATCCGCAACGGCCTGCACCAGGTCGGCGAGATGATTGCCGAAGGCCAAAGCATCACCACCGCCTTTCAGAACGTCGGCCTGTTCCCGCCCCTGGTGATCCGCATGCTGAAAGTGGGTGAAAATACCGGTGCGCTCGACACCGCGCTGATCAACGTCGGCTACTTCTACGGCCGCGACGTCCGCGAGTCCATCGGCCGGATCCAGGCGCTGATCGAGCCGGCGATGACCATCGTGCTCGGCCTGATTCTGGGCTGGGTGATGCTTTCCGTGCTCGGCCCGGTGTATGACACCATCACCAAGCTGAAGATGTAGGAACCATGCCGGCCCATCGCCTGCTTTTTCTCAATGCCACGCGGCTAACCGCCTATCACTGGCAGCCTTCCGGCCCAAGGGAAGAAGCCGGCTTCGCCGCCAACGAACCCGGGCTGTCGGCGTTCCGCGATTATCTTCGTCGGCAGTCCGGCAGCGTCTTCTACCTGTTGGCCGATGTCGCCGAAGAGGGCTTCCAGGTCGACGAGTTGCCTTACGTGCGCGGCAGCGACCACAAGGAACTCATCAAGCGCAAGCTGGCGCAGTACTACTACGGCACCCCGCTGTCGCTGGCGCTTCCCCTCGGCCGGAACAAGCAAGGGCGGCGCGACGAGAAACTCCTGTTCGCCGGCCTGACCGGCATCGGCCAGATCGAGCCCTGGCTGCAGGCGATGCGCGAGACGGAAACCCGCCTGGCCGGCATCCACTCGATGCCGTTCGTCGTCGCCGCCTTGGTCAGCAAGCTGCCGGCCGGCGCGATCGACCAGGTACTGGTGATCTCGACCAGCAGCGCCGGCCTGCGGCAAACGTTCTTCGAAAACGGGCAGCTGCGCTTTTCCCGCCTGACCGCCATGGCGACGGACCAGGCCGAAGAGGTCACGACCGCTTGCGCCAGGGAAGCCGGCAAGATCTATCAATATCTGGCGGGGCAGCGCCTCGTCAGTCGCGACAAGCCGCTGCCCGTCGTGGTGCTCGCTCACGCCGGACAACTGGCCGACCTGTCGCGGTACTTCCCGGACACGACCGAACGCCAGGTCCAGGCCGTCGATATCGGCACGCTCGCGCGCCAGCACGGTCTGGCCGAGCCGCCCGCCGATGCGCGGGGCGACCGGTTCTATCTGCATCTGCTGATGAGGCGGACGCCGCGCCAGCAGTTCGCGCCGGCCGCGGATCGCCGCTTCTACCGGCTTTGGCAGTATCGCCACGCGCTCAACATCGCGTCGGCAACGGTGCTCGGCGCTTGCCTGCTCGTCGCCGGCAGCCAAATGTTGCGGCTGACCGAAGTCTCCGACAGCAACAGGCAGGCGCGGCTCGATATCGAAGCCGGCCAGCGTCACTACGACGAACTGATGCGCGGCCTGCCGCCCATCGAAATTTCCCGCGATGACCTGCGCGCCCTGACCGACCGCTATCGGGTGCTGGTGCGCGGCAGCGCCGGCCCCGAACCGTTGCTGCGGCACTTGAGCCATGCCCTGGATCGGACGCCGCGCATTGAACTGACGCGGATCAATTGGCGGCTGGATGACGGCATTGCGCGCGACCCCAAAAACGAGCCCCCCCAGGGACAAGGGACTCCGAAGGGCAGCAGCCATGCCATGCTCGACATTCAGGCCCAGCTGCCGGCGGCGATGGCGCCGGATCACCGCGCGCAACTGGAAGCGGTCAATGCTTTCGCCGATCTGCTGTCGACAAAGAACATCCAGGTCCGCGTACTCAGCCTGCCGTTCGAGCAGGAGTCCGGAAAGTCGATCCGCAGTACCGATGCCGCGAGCGACATCGAGCCGCCGAAGTTCAATCTCCGGGTCACGCAAGCGCTATGAGCCTCTCGATGCAAGATATCGCGAGGCTGCGCTGGCCGCTGATCCTGACGGCGACGGCAGTGGCCGCCGGCGCCGCCATGATCCTGGCATCCCGACATCTGGTCCAGGCGGCGGAAACCGCCCATCGCCAACTTGCCGCGCAACAGGGCGACCTGCGCACCCGCATCAGCCGGGCGAGGGAAGAGGAAGCCGATTTGCGCGACCGCATCGCACTCTTCAATCAGTTGCGGGCGCGCGGCATCATCGGGCAAGAAGAGCGGCTCGACTGGGTCGAGCAAATTGCCCGCATCAAGGCCAAGCGGCGCCTGCTCGACCTCCAGTACGAACTGTCCCCGCAGCATGCGGTCGACGATACCCTGTTGTCCGCCGGACCGACGGCCGGCGGGTACGAGTTCATGGCGAGCACCATGAAGCTGAAGATGACCCTGCGTCACGAAGACGATCTGCTCGGCTTTCTCGACGACCTGCGCAGCGCCGTGCACGCGCGGCTGCTCGTGCGCGAATGCACGATCGACCGGTCGGTCCCGTCGCAAGACCCGTCGGGGCTGGCCGGACAGTTGCGGGCGGCGTGCACGATCGAATGGATCACGCTCAGGGAGAAAAAATCGTGACGACCGCTGCCAGGTGCCTGCTGGTCGGCATCGCGCTGCTCGGCGGCAGCCAGGTCCAGGCCGAACCGCTCGGACGGCTGTTCCTCACGCCCGAGCGGCGCGCCGTGCTGGAACGCCAGCGCCAGCTGAACATCCAGACCGCCCAGACGCTGGCAGGCAACGTGATGAGCCTCGACGGCGTCGTCACCCGCTCCAGCGGCAAGACCACGGTTTGGATCAACCGGCATCCGCAGCACGAGAATGCGGTGGGCACCGGTGTCACGGCAGCAGTGGCGACGAAGGTCCCGGGGCGGGCGGTGCTGACGCCCACCGACGAAACTCCCGCACCGCTCAGCGTCGGGGAAACGATCAACCGCGGCACGAGGGAAAGGGCAGACGGCCTGGGCGGTGGTCGGGTCGTGGTCAACCGCCAGCCTTGATGCCGCAGACAGCCATGGCATCGTTCCGCCGCCATCGACGGCCCCCGGCGGGATTCGCCCTGATCGCCCTGCTGGCGCTGATCGTCGCCGGCGTGCTGTTCTTCGTTCTCGAAGGGCTGTCCCCGGAAGCCGTCGATGCGCACCGCCAGCGCCAGAACGAGGACGTCCTGGCCCAGGCGCGCGAGGCGCTGATCGGCTACGCGCTCAAATACCGCGATGTCGAAGGACCGGCCACGGTGTATGGCTACCTGCCGCTGCCCGATCTCGGCACATCTCGGAACAACAACGTCAGTTGCACAACGGAGGGGTGCGACGCCGCCAATTTCGCCGGCAATGCCGCCGACTTCACGGTGATCGGCCGCTTCCCCTGGCGTACGCTGGGCACCGGTCCCTTGCGCGACAGTCACGGCGAATGCCTCTGGCTGGCCGTTTCGGGCAGCCACCAGCGGATCCATCAGACCAGCCCCATGAACTGGGACACGCTGGGCCAACTGGATATCGTCGCCGCCAACGGCACCGCCGGGCTCGCCAGTATCGTCGCCACGCCGCACGAGCGGCCGATCGCCGTAGTCTTTGCGGCGGGGCCGCCGCTGCCGGGGCAGAACCGCAGCGCGTCGGCGAACGACGACGTGGCACAGTGCGGAGGCAACTACAACGTGCTCAATTATCTCGACCCCGGCACGGTGGGAGCGCTGGCTGGAACAAGCAACTATTTCACCGGCTCGACCAACAATGCCTCGGGAGACACCAGCGCCGCCGTCAAGTCCCTGTCACCGCAAGGCGCGGTACAAAAGGCCAGCGACGGCAAGCTTTGGCCCAGGGCTTGTCCTGCGGGCGCCGCCTGCACCCAGGTCGCCAATGACCGCGGCCTGCTCCTGACCGCCGACAGCTTGTTCGACGCCTTGCGCAAGTCATCCAACTTTCGCGTCGACATCAACTCGATGCTCGACCGCATGGTCGGTTGCTTGCGCGACCACGTCGCCGCGTCCGGCGGTTTCTCCCTGGCGCCCGGCCGAATTCCACCCGATGCCTGCTACGACGACAACCAGGCGCCGCAGCAGTATTTCACTCATTGGCGCGATCTGGTTTTTGCCGGCACGGGCGGCTTCACGGTCAACGGCGCGGCGTGTCCCGGCGTGGTCGTTTTCGCGGGTCAGCGCGGCAACGGCCAATCGCGCGCAACGGCCGCCGAACGCAACGATGTCAGCAACTACCTCGAGGGCGTGAATCTCGCGGGCATCACCTCAGGCGGCACGGCGTTTTCCGGCGACCCCATCTTCGCGGCGCTCGCCACCGGCCAGTCGCGCCAGCAGGACATCGTTCGCTGCGTACCCAACAGCGCAAGCCTCAGTCCGGTAGAGTCGCCGGCGCTGACGAGTCTTGGTTTCGGGCAACTGGTCGAATACAAACCGGCGACACGCATTCTGACGCTCGGCAGGGCCGGCGTCACCACCGGTGACGGCGCGCCGGCCGGCGCGCTGTTCGGCTGCGCCTGGACGCCCGAGGCGAACAGCGAGGGCCAGGGGTTCAGGGCTTATTTCACTTTCCGGTTCCGGCAGACCGGCACCAGCGTCGGCGACAACGGTTTTACCTTCGTCGCCGTCGATACCGAAAGCAACCCGGCGCTGGGCTGCGGCGCGGCGGGATCGCAACTCGGCTATTCGGGCAACAACGGCGTCACGCCATCGCTGACTTTCCCCAAGATCGGCGTCGAGTTCGACCAGGGCCGCCAGGCCGACTTCAGCGAAACGGGCGTCACCGCCGGCCGC
>JAGVUA010000099.1 GCA_019136545.1 Betaproteobacteria bacterium | reverse complement strand
TGAATCATGCGCTGGTTGATGTCGAACCTTTCCTAGAGGCCGTTAGGCGGGTTTTAAGGTACAATTGAGGGAAGAAAATGAGATATTTTCCTGGAAGTATGGGGTTCTTGATAGCCATGACAGCTAATGATGAATTTCGCCCGACTAGAGACATAAGCCCCCATCTATACCTAGATGAATACGCCTATGCCATGAGAGAACAGGAGCTATTCCTGGACTTGACCGGCTGTCTGGATGCTAACGTATGATATCAATCAATCTATCCGAGCGTTCCACTTGGCGCGGGGCGGCGATGGCAGCGGCGGGCGCTGGTGGCCTATATCTGATCATCCCTGAAATTGTAGCGATTAGCCAAGCCGCTTCATCGGCGCAGCTTGAGTTCTCGCTTGCGAAGGTTACGGCACTCGCGAGCGCTGTTGGTCTTGCGGGGCAGACTGCAAGCGGGCTGATTGGCGTGATATTTAGCGATAATGTTGACAATAAGGCTGACAATGGCAAAGCTTAAATCTCTTCTTGATACCCTGCACGAAAGCCTTTACACATCATCTGCTGACGAAATCAAGCGCGCTTGTGCGCTGATTATCGAAGTTCAGGCGATGGAAAGCGATGCCCGCGACTGCATCAGAGTAGCATATCGTAGCGGGCCGCTTGAAGATGGGGATGTCCCTAGCAAAATTGCTCGCGATAAGCTGGTGGAGAGCGGGTATATGGCAAAGGTTGTTGTGAAGGGCGAGGATGGGTATAACGCTTGTACTCACAAGGGAGCATGGGCTTATCGATTGCTGGAGGCGGGCGCGTGATGCTTGATTGGCTTTGGCAAATCATCGCCGCAGTGGCAACGCTGGTGGCGGGCTATCTCGGTATCAAAAACTCGCATCTCAAATACCAGGCCGAACGTGACAAGGCCGAACGTGCGGTGGCGTCGCAAAAGCAGGAAAGCGACGCTATCGGCCGGCTATCGGCTGTGCGCAGCAAATACAACGCGCAAGCCAAGCCGGATGCGAGCAAGCGAACCGGCTTTGAAGGTGATGGGGCGTGAAACCATTGGCGGCGGTTCTGCTCTTGATCGCAATCGTTGGCTGCGCCAAGCCGCCGGTGGAATATCGCCCCGTTCCCCTTCATCTTATTCCTGATCGTCCACAATTGCCGACGGTGCGGGCGGATGAATTGCGGTGCTTGTCGGATGACGCATACCTACGGCTGGTCGAGCGGGACCGAATGCTCCGACAGAACAACGACGAATTACGCGCGCTACTGGGAGCACAATGATGCACATCCAGTTTGAAGAAGCCGAGATTGTCCGATGGCTGCTTATCGCCGCATTTAGCACTGTCGCAACGATACTGGGAGGCGTTGGGACAATGCTGAGACTGATGTGGTCGGACCTCAACAGGAAGATGAAAGAAGCCGATGACCGGCTAGAAGAACACATGAAAACCGAGGAAGATCGATGGGACAAGATCAATATCGAGCTTCGCAATATGCGAGATTCGTCCGTCACTCGCGAATTGCTGGAGTTGAAACTCATCCCGATCCGCAACGATATCGACTTTCTCAAGAAGATATGCGACCGGAGAAATAAGCCTCGCTCCGGCGCTGATGAGAATAGCGAGCGGCCACTATGATCGCGAATCCGGCGACAAATGCTTCAGACTTGGAGATTGGCCCCTGGTCAGGAATCAACAATGCCATCGCGCCGGATCGGCAAGTCTTTCAGCCATCGAAAGACGGATCGAGCCGGCCCTCGCTGGTTTCCGCGTCTAATGTGGACCTGACGGACGATGGCTGGCCGCGTTCCCGGCCTTCATTGGCGCTGGACACCGCGTTATCCAATGGATTGGGGGGTTGGGAGGTTGGGGGGCGGTTGTTTTTCCAAGACGGGGTGACGCTTTATGAACGGGCCGCGACGGATGCCGCGCTCATCACCGGACTGAGTTATCGTGCGGCACTGGCTGAACACTGGGGCAAGGTCTACGTCACCGATGGGGCAAAACACTGGGAGATTGACGGAACGTCGGTACGGTCTTGGGGTTTGCCGATTCCCACCTTGGCGGGATTGACGCAAGGAGCTGGGAGCCTCTACGCACCCGGGAAGTATCTTGTCCGAGCTGCATTCGTGGATGCAAATAGCAACGAAGGCGGCGTGTCGCCCACCTACGAAATCGAGCTGTCCGGAACAGCCGGAACCGCCGCGAAACCGGCGCAAGAAGGCGGGATTGCCCTCTCGGTCCAGGGGGCTACCGCTGACGTGGTACAGGTCAATCTGTATGTGTCGGAAGCGAACCAAAAGACCACCTCATTTGCGGGTGTTGTTCCCATCGATTCCGCAAATGACGTTCTGATCACGGGCATCGAAAGTATCGGCGATCCGCCCCGTACCGAGTTCATGCAAGGCCCCATCACGAACGCCGATGGGTTATGTTCGTTCCGTGCGTTCATGCTGATGTGGCGCGAGAATTACATCTTCCGATCCGAAGCCGCGCAGCCGCACCTGTTCCACCGGCTCAGTGTGATGCAGTTCCCTGATGCCGTGGTCGGGGCTGAAGGGGTTGCCGGGGGGCTATGGGTGGCCACCGCTAGAGGGTTGTGGTGGGTAACTGGCGAGTCCCCGGAACAGTGGGTTCCCGTCAGAAAAACGACTACGCCGGTGCTAGCCGGATCAATGCTGATTTCAGGCGCCCATATTCCCCGTTTACAAACGGATGGGTTGGTCGCGCTCTTTGCGACCGAAACAGGCCTAGTGGCTGGGATGCCGGACGGCATCACGATGAACATGACCGAGAATGTTTATCGATTCCCGTCCGGCTCGCGGGCGAGTTTCAGCTACGTCGAGCGTGACGGGCTGCATCAAATTTTGATCGGGATTACGGAGTAAGGCTATGGCTACGCCTACATGGGAATATGTTCAGCAAGTCATTTCGGACAACATCGATAAAGCTGATTTAGCCAGCGCGGTTGCAGAGCGCGGCCTTGAAGAACTGCAAGCGGCCATTGCTACGTTGCCCTTTTCGACGGTTGATACGAGCGTTGGAACTTCGGTTGCGCTCGAATGGAATGATATTGCGACAATCGGCGAAACCGTGATCCCAGAATGGACCGCTACAGTTTCGGATGCTTCAGTTGCAACCGAGCCGGATTATTCGGCGGAAGTTTTGCCGGATGTGTCGATTAGCAGCATCTCGGTACCTTCAGGTGCGTCAGGGGCGATTGATGATGTTACGTTCTCGGAGCCGATCGATCCGAAGCCTATTATGGGCGCAAAGATATTTGCGGGCGCCCCCGCTGAGGCGACAACAACCCCGATAGGCTTCAGCCCGCCCTCCGCATTGCCGGATGTCGCGGGAAACCTAAAGGCGTTGCTATCAGCGGAAACGGGCGGGTTCAGCCCGGATTCTTCTCTATCGGCAGCACTCGGTTCCTTTGCTGCGAAGATCGCCACCGCTGCCAGCGCCTTTAATCTTGATCACCCATGGGGAAGCGATTGGGAAGGGACCGCCTACCCTTTGATGCAGCAACGAGCGGATGAAGTTCGGCGACAGCTATTCAACATTCTGAACGACCCAGCAACCCAGGGATTGCCAAGCGCATACTGGGAACAACTCGCCACCGAAGCGGCGGCGCGGATTGCGCGAAAGAAAGTAGGATCACTGCGACGCGCGCAAAATGGCGGCGCTGCGTCATACTGGGGATTGCCGACTGAGGCCACGCTGGCGTTGACGCAATCGGCGGAACAGGACGCTTCCGAGGAACTACAGAGCATTGAAGGGGAAATCGTCAAGAAGCGAACGGAATTGGTCCGTGAAGCTTATTTCAAGGCCGTTGACGTGCTGGTCGATATGGAACGGTGGATGATTGCAACCGCTGAATCTACCCGCAAATTGGCGGTCGATATCTTCAACGCTCTGTTTGGCGCCCGCGTGCAGATGTACAACGCCAATCTCGCCCAGTTTGAACAGGTGTTCAAGCAAGTCGGCATGAATATTGACGCGCTAACGACTGACAACAAGATGGCTTTAGAGACGTGGGCATCTCGGCTCAAGGCCATGGAAGCCACGCTAGAAGCCGACAAAACCACCGCGCAAATCTTCGGCGCTGAAACTGAGGCATGGAAAGTGGGCAGGGAAACCCATTACCAGGGAATCGACGAACAAATCAGGCTCTGGACGGCCAAGGTGGAAGGGGCGGTGAAGTTTGCGGGGTTGAAGCTCGACAAGGAAAAGACGGACTTGGAGCATTACAAGTCCGTAGTGGCGAAGGTGCAGGGATTAGCGGCGGCGGCTGCGCAATTGCTTTCAGCACGAGCGAACGCTCTGAACGCACAGCTCGAAGCGGATAAAACCGCAGTGCAGCTAGACACGGCCAAGAACAGCACCGCGATTGAACGAGCCAAGCTCAACATCACGGCACAACAAGCCGTGGCGCAATTGGGGCTGCAACTCGATACCGCCAAGAACGAAGGGTTGCTCAAAAAAGCGACGCTCAATCAGCAAGCGCAAGAAACGAATGCCAAGATTGAGATTTCGCAATCTGAATTTATATCCGATAAGACCATCGCGATCTTGCAGGCTGTTGCTGCAAGCCGGGTCGGGATGTACCAGGCGTTGCTACAAATGAGCGATGTAGGGCTGAAGAGCGACTGGAGCGGATCGTCGCGAGAGGACACCTCGGCAAGCAGGAATCAAGCCTTGGTGTGGTAACGATGAACTGCTACTGGTTTGGTCCATGCCTAACGATCCATGCGAGAGGGGATTATTATCAATCCAAGGCGTTGGAAAGAATCGTTCGAGAAAAGGCAGCCCTGTTATTCGGGCGGTTACTGCCCAAGCAGACTTACTCGATTGGGAAGTGGGAGCGAGCGGATGGTTCGCGTATTCAAGTTCAAGTCATGCGGACTCCTCTTGGGGAGCGAGTCTTTGCGCGGGTATGGACTCCAGGCATTGAGGAAGTCGTTGGGACGGTCACTTATTACTTGGAATCCAGTTTCGTCGTCCCCTCTCAGGAGCTCTCCTCAACCTTCACTACTACAGATGGGCATTTAGTCCGAGACATTCGAGAAGCGGTGTTTATCCATAATGACCGATCAAGGGATTGGTCATCTTGGGATTTTCATGATATTGGCTTTGATGCGCGTCCCATCGGGGACGTGCTGATTGCAATGACTCAGCCCCTATGCTTAGGGTTCGATGATCCCAAGGAAGACCTTGATTATTACCGCGCTTACCGGCGCTGGAAAAAGACATTTCAGCATTTTGGCGACTTTGACATCAGTCCACAGCACTTGATGCAAGGGCGAGGGCCTGGCACTAGCACCGGGAAGATGGTGCTATATCAGCGAGCAAAACTCGGCCGTAAGGTCGAATATTGGATCAGCGAAGATAATGTGCCGGACGATTATGTCATCAATGACTGGGCGGCATCCCATACTTGTACCGGACTATTGACCGATACGACCGGCGAATACTGGAAAGTTAGAATCAACGATTCAACGACCGCCACGTTTACGCGGTTGGATGTGCCGCTTGATCTTCGGCAACTCCGAGATTCCGCAAAGAACGTCGAAACTCGTTTATTCGTCGAAGCGTTCGTGTTGGGATATTCAAGCCTATCAGACGAAATCTATACCGTTGCGATTTCTGGCGTTCCGGCCTTGCAAGAATCACTATCATCAAAATGGAATCCCGTCGCGTATAGTTGGCATTTTAACTGGTCCGGCAATGCTGCAACGATGGTCGCGCATCGGAGCGTAGCGTCCTACGAAGTGAGCGAGGGGCGTATCGACAGTATGGAAACCGAAATTTGGACACTAGCCATTGGCGTCGATAAAAGTTCAGGAGGCGCGGAACCGTTTGTGACCTGTACGACTGGGAGCCGGTATACCTGGCAACGCATCGTGGCATTGCAAAGCGATCTTGTCTATATCCCCTCACTGTCTTTCGGCGGGAAGATCATGCAGCCGTGGGCTGTGTCTGGAAACGGAACTATCCCAGGCTATGGCGCGCCCGTTGATGTGCCGATCTATGCGTGGTACGGGGCGGACGAAGGCAACCGAATCGAGAATACCTCGCTGTACACAGTGCTTTATTCGAGAGAGCGAACCGCGCTCACTGATGAGGAATCCGAGGATTATGGCCTCTCTTTTAAAGTCTGCGGAACGATTGTGAAGGTTGGTGGCGGGTATTTTAAGACCGGCGTCACACAGGATATCTCATATAAGATCGTCAAGGGTGACACTGTGGTATATGAGTTGATAGATTCAAGTCCTGGATATATCACTAATAAACAGGTTGATCTAACGCCGGGCGAAGAATATTCGGTGAATTCTGGAGTTAGCGGAGTAAGTCTCTCTTTCGCTGACAATTCGACTTGCACTACTGTCAACTACTCAGTTTCCCCCAACCCGCCGGATTCATTGGTGCTCGCGGACCGAGTTGATGCCTATTGGCAACCCACAGTCACAACTGACATAGTGACCCGGCTTGCGATACCCCCATCGCTGTCTTTAGTAATTCCGCACGATTGCGCGGAAGGAGCGGCAATTTCGAGGTATAAGCATGTCTCTGTTACTTCAACTCATAGAGTTCAGACCGATAAGCCAACTCCGTCCAGGAAGTATCAGCAGTATAGTAATATACGGGGATATCCGTCCGAGTTGCCGCTCTTTCCTAATGCGGTGACTACCGGTCTTGGGCAAGCTGACTTTGACACTACGAGCACGACTAGCACTCTAGTTGACTACACTATGGAATTTGCGGCGTTCGGAAGAAATCCCATGAGCGAGACGCGCTATACTGAATTCGTCAGCGATACGGGGAAAACATCGCGCCCGACATCGGGCGATACGCGAGGAGCCCCCGAGGCGTTCAGCTATGCGCAATACGACTCAGAAGATCCGATCAAGCCTCCATTTAGCTTATTTGAGGCGTTCGGCGGCGAGCTAATGATCCGAGGCGCCGAAGATCATTTCATTAGCGGGTTCCCTAGTGCGTTCGGCTCTAAATTAACCCCTCCTGTCCTTGTTGGGAGTATCTAATGTCGAAAGGAAACACGTTTGAGAATGATCTTTTGCTGCTCATTTTCAATGGAACAGCCATTGCCAACATCGCGGATAATGCCGCATCGTCGCCGCTGACTAATCTTTATGTCGCGCTGCATACGGCTGACCCGGGCGAGGCTGGCAGCCAAACGACCAGTGAATGCGCGTACACATCATACGCTAGAGTTGCAGTTGCCCGAACTTCTGGCGGATGGACGGTTAGTGGGAATCAAGTCGTTCCGACTTCCATTATTTCATTTCCACAGGCTACCGGTGGTTCTGAAACTGCGACACATTTTTCAATAGGAACAGCATCGAGCGGGACCGGAAAGATCCTATATTCAGGGATCGTGACGCCAAACATTGCTATTTCGACGGGCATCACTCCGCAGCTAGGCACTGGAACAACGGTTTCTGAGGATTGATGCGTGGCCTGCCAAACGGTTTGGTACTCAAGCGGAATGCAGGGCGCCCCTTCGCTCAGTGGGCAAGTTGGGGCCGGGATTGCTCTGTTATCCGCGTGCCTGGTAAATGGGCTGACATCGGTAACACTGACATCGCTTACCGTATCGAGCAGCGTCGCTACCGCTACGATTTCGGGAGGCCACGCATTCTTGCAATGGTCTGTGGTCGAAATAGCGGGGGCATCTCCAGCGCGTGCTGTCGGTCACGGGGACTACATTCACGTTCGACGCAACGGGCATTAGCAATCAGACGGCTACCGGCACGATCACGGCAAAGGTGCCTGCCGCTGGATTGACGCTGCCTTATACCGGCACGAACATAGCGGCCTACCGTAACGATTCGGTATCTGGAACAGGAAGTTATTTGCGAGTAGACGATACTGACGCGCAAAGTATTCGCGTAGTCGGTTATCAGGCAATGACTGACGCGAATACGGGAACAGACCCATTCCCCACCGCCGCCCAAATATCGGGAGGTGGATATTTTAGAAAATCAAGCGCAGCGAGTTCAGCAACGCGAAACTGGGTTCTTGTCGCTGACTCTAAATTTTTCTATTTAGTCGTTGATACTGACAATGCCGGAACCTACAAGGCATACTGTTTCGGAGATTTTGTCACTTTTGCATCCGGTTCCGCTCCATGGGATTGCATGATCTCATGCGGTTCTAGCGCAACTGGAACGCCATATCTGGGCTACACGGACGGGGCTACGGCCAATCAAAAAAATTATATCCCACGAATATTCGCTGGAACAGGAACGGCAGTATTGGCGTCAAAGGGCGGCGTTAGAAGCTATAGCGCTCTGACAACTGCTGATGCTTATCCGCATCCATCTGCCGGTGGGATTTTAGGATACGACTTTTCGCCAGTTTACGAGGGCGCATCATCTGCGAATATGCGTGGAAAGATGCCTGGATATATTGGCTATCTCAACAATTGCAATTCAGCGTTGACTTGGAATACCCCACACTTGTTGGATGGATTCGCCGAATATATCCTCCCCATCAAGACGGGCGATTCATCCGCGCCGGTATTCGGTGTCTCTCTTGGGGATTGGCGATGAGTTTGTGCATAAAAGCTCGCGTTGGGAAGAGTCATAACGCTGATCACTTTGGCAATTATGAAATCGTCTCCAATGCAACGGTATCGAAGGAAAGCATCCCTGGGGCTTATATGGTTGTTCTACAAACGAGAAGAGAGCTATGCGCGATTGCAAAGACCTTATCAGCAGATGATGGAACATACCGATTTCGTTATCTTAATGGAAGTAGCCAGTTCGTGCTGATCGCATTTGATCACGGGGCTTCTCCAAGTAGTCCGGGGATTTCCGATACGCCAGTTCTAACCCCGATGGCTTTTGACTTCTAATGAGCAACGCGCTTCAGCTCGGATTATTTTCTCCGGGTAATGCTCTAACGCTTTACGAGACACCGCCAAGCATCGGCTTATCTTATGGCGTGGCCACTGTACAGGCCGTTGCTCTTTACGGCGGGGTTTCATTCGGGGTTGGATCGGCGGCTGCGGTCGGATCCGCATTGGCTTTGGCGACTGGGTCAAGCCTTGGAATCGCCGATACCGTTATTGCTCAAGGTCTATCAAATCGAGGAAACGGATTCTCGTATGGCGTGGCGACGGTCTTTGCCAATAACGCACTGGCTCTGGGATTTGCTGCTGGCGCTGCTACGGTTACTGGCGTTGGGCTATCGCACTCCGAATTTGCTCCCTACCTGATGTGGAACGGGTACACTTCGGACGGTACGGTCATAACGATTCCATTGATCGATCTTGATGCAATCCTAGACGCTTCCGAGGCGGATTCGGCCACTGGAGATTGGCGGAAGATCATGCAATCCATCTTGATGAAGGCCGTATCGCATTACGCAGCGATGATTGCGGTTGAGGGCGGGACGCCGCAAACTTACCGAACTCTGATGCGCACCAACTACAATGCGTCATACCAGGGCATTTACCCCGCGCTTCGGCGTACATTCATTTCTAGATTCAATCTCGATTATGCAACCGGCAATGTTGCCGACGAACCGTAGAGACAACGCTCATGGCTTTCAGCAAAGTCCCCACCACGCTTTGGCCTTCTTACTCCAGCGATGGCACCCACATCACTATCCCCATCGCTGCGCTGGACGGCCTCACATCCGCCGAAGCACACACAACGACCGGCGACTGGCGGTCCATCATGCTATCGATCATTTCGACCGCGTACCGGCATTATTCGGAGCTTGTCGCCGCCGATAAGCCCAAGGCTTTTATAGCTTATGCCCCCACCACCTACCCCATCACGAGCGGCACGTTGGCGGGAACTTTCAAGACCACCTATCAGCTCGATTTTTATAACCAATACACCACGCCGGATGTGGCGAATGAGCCCGCATGATCGTCGTTCTTAACGCGCATACCCTGGCGGCTACTGAATACAACATCGATGCTGTCGATGTAATGAGTCAGGGCAGCGAGGTGTATTTCACCAAAGCCGATGGGCTTCGCCGCTTGGCGGCTGCGGAAGATGCCGACGAGGGGACTGTTTCCAGTTTCATTCAGACCGGCGATATGGCCTTTCGCCCCGGCGGGAAGGGCAATGTTCAGCAGGCCATGCTGATGCTGTCCGCTGATGCATCCATGCAATTGACCGCCATCGCGCGCATTGACGGCGGCTCACTACAGACGGATTATCAAGTGCCGTTCTTGGCTTCTAGCCAATCGCGGCGCCGCCGGGTGCCGTTCGCGAAGGGGCCCATTGCGGAACGTTGGGCTTTCAAGTTGTCGATGGGTGGGGCTAAAGTTGGGTGGGTATTGGACCGATTCGCTGTGATCTTCAAGCAGAGCCGCTATTACCGGTCTTGAGCTGGAGGCGCGAGATCAAGAATGGCCGCAGTCGGAAAGAAAAAGTGGCGCGGACAACGGGACGCGCTATCCGAATTGCTGGACATGGAATTTTTCGCGGCCACGCGCGAATTTCTGTCGATTCAGCGCGGCGTCATTCGGAGAATTCGGGAAGACCTCAAAGAGAATTCGAACGCGCCCATCAGCCAACAGAGCATGAATCATCTGGCGCAATCTCTGCGCAAAGCTCAGGAAATCGGTAAAATAGCGCTGGGGGCGCCGATTGAGAAGAAGCAGGTTGAGTTCGACTTCGGCGAAGAGACGCTAGATCGTCTGAGTCAGGATGAATTAATTGAGCGGATCAAGTCTATGTCAAAAGGAATCCCCGGTCTGGCTGACATATTTGGCAGTCAAGAAGGCGTATGAACGGGCGAGAACGCGCAAGCTGGACTCCTATTACCCGGATGCCGGTCCCTTACGCCGGGAACTCTATCCGAAGCATATGGAGTTTTTCCGGTCAGGGGCAAAGCACCGGGAACGGCTCATTCTGGCAGCCAATCGCATCGGGAAAAGCGAGGGCATCGGGGGATACGAAACCGTGCTGCATCTGACCGGGCAGTATCCGAACTGGTGGGAGGGCCGGCGATTCAATCGGCCGATCACTGCTTGGGCGTCCGGGGAAACCACAAAGGACGTTCGAGATTCTATGCAGAAAAAACTGATCGGCCCGTGGTCGGACCGGGGAACCGGGTTGATTCCGAAAGCCTCGTTACTGAAGGTCACGCCGCGCTCTGGCGTCTCCGAAGCGGCTGACACGATCTATGTCCGGCATGTGTCCGGCGGGGTTTCCTCGCTTGTGCTCAAAACTTACGAACAGGGCCGGACCTCTTTTCAAGCGGCCGAGGTGGATGTCATCTGGCTAGATGAAGAATGCCCGGAATCGATCTACAGCGAGTGCTTGATTCGCACAATGACCACCAAGGGAATCGTCATGCTTACATTCACGCCGCTGAAGGGCTTGACGCCGCTGATTCTGCAATTCCTTCCCGGCGGAAAACTGCCGATTCAGGAATCCGCATGAGCAAATACGTAGTCATGGCCACTTGGGATGATGCCCCCCATTTGTCCGATGAAGACAAGGCCGACCTATTGGCTGGGATCCCTGAATATCAACGCGATGCGCGAAGCAAAGGCGTCCCACAACTCGGTAGCGGTGCGATTTTCCCGATTCCAGAAGAGGACATCAAATGCGCCCCTTTTGCCATCCCCTCCTATTGGGCGCTGATCGGCGGCATGGATTTCGGATGGGATCACCCATTTGCCGCGGCAATGCTGGCGCATGACCGCGATACCGATACTCTGTACGTGACGCACACGTACCGGAAATCCCAGGCGACGCCTCTCATTCATGCCGAGTCCATTCGGCAATGGGGGTTTGAGGGGATGCCGTGGGCATGGCCGCATGATGGTCAACAACACAGCAAAAATGACGGTATGCAGCTTGCTCAGATTTATCGGGGGCATCGCTTGAATCTGCTTCTCGACTTCGCCCGATTCGAAGATGGGAGTTATGGTCTGGAGGCTGGGATTATGCTGATGCTCGAATACATGCTGTCTGGGAGATTCAAGGTATTCAGCCATTTATCCGAATTCTTCGAAGAATTTCGCATGTATCATAGAGACGAAGGGGTAATTGTGAAGGAACGGGAAGATTTAATTTCCGCAGTGCGTTACGCGGTCATGTGCCGCCGCTATGCCGAACCGCCGCAATCGCGCAATCTCCCGAAAATGGCGGTCATGAGGTACTAATGAAAACGGTCAAGATCGACGACGACAAATTGGATGAACTCGGTCAAGTCCTGAGCCGACGGTTGATTCGGCAAATGTCGAAACGGGCGAAGATCGAAGAGCGCTGGCTTGAAGACTTGCGGCAATACCACGGTCGCTATTCCATTGATCTTGAGGCGCGACTCAAGAAGCAGGAAGAGGATACCGGGTCATCGTCTATCTTCGTCAATATCACCCGTTCACGCACCGATACCGCGAAAGCGCGGCTCTCCGATATGCTGTTTCCGGCGTCGGATCGCAACTGGGATATTTCCCCGACGCCCAAGCCGGAACTGGTCCAGCGCGCAAATAGCGATAAGCCGGTCATGGGCGCCGACGGGATGCCTATAGCCATTGATGGCCAGCCGCTCACTGAGCGCGAACTGGCTCATGTTGAAATGGAACAGGCGAACGAGGCCGCCAAGGGGATGCGCCGCGAAATCGACGATCAGTTGACGGAGGCCAGGTATGCTGCGGTGGCCAGGGACGTGATTCAAGACGCGGTGCAATTGGGGACCGGAGTCGTGAAGGGGCCGATTGTCGTCGGTCGCACTCGCAAGGCTTGGATTCCAGTTGACGGCAGTACTTACGAATTGTCCATCAGCAAAGAGCGCCGGCCTGGCCTTCGGCGGGTGAGCCTATGGGACTTCTACCCCGATATGGCGGCCAGTCGTGTTGATGATGCAGAGTTCTTCTTTGAACGCCAGCGATTGACCACAAAGCAGGCGCGGCGGCTGGGCAAGAGCGACAATGGCTACATACTCAATCGCTTGAAGCGGGTACTCGAAGACGATCAGCACAAAAAAGGCGTCCAGGGCAACACGGATATTTACGCCCGGCTTCGGGAAATCGCCGATGTGTACGACTCCGGCGGTGACGACACCTGTTATGAGCTGTGGATTTACACCGGCCCGGTGGATCGGGACATCTTGGATATGATCGGGATCAAGCGGCCGGGCGCGTTCGATGAACTGGAAGTAGAGGTGCATTTCATTGGTACAACGATCATCAAGATCGTGGAAATGCCGCTGGAAACCGACGAACACGGGTACAGTGTTTTCAACTGGATCAAAGTGGACGGCTCTATTTTTGGGTACGGAATGCCCTACGTTCTCCGGGATCCACAAGTGGTTACGAATTCAAGCTGGCGCGCGATGTTGGATAACGGCGCGTTGTCGGTCGGGCCGGTGACGGTCTGCGATACACGACTAATTGAACCTGCGGATGGACAATGGGCGCTCACACCCCGTAAAGTGTTCTGGAAAAAAGACCCATCCGCCTCGATTGGAAACGCATTTGCCACGTTCAATATTTCATCGTTCCAGCCTGAACTGAAGGACATCTTCAATACCGCGAAAGAACTGGCTGATGAAGAAGGTGCCATGCCAAAAATCGCGCAAGGGGAGATGGGCAACACCCCGATTCAGACTGCAACCGCCACGTCCATGCTGATGAATGCCAGCAATTCGTATTTGCGGGATGTGGTCAAAAACTGGGACGATGACGTGACGGTTCCGCTGATCGGTCGGTTTTACGATTACAACATGCAGTTCAATCCAGACCCCTCCATCAAGGGCGATTTTGAGGTAGACGCGCGCGGCGCGAGCACCCTCATGGTAAAAGAGACACAGACGCAAGCGTTGCTGTCTTTGATGGCTCTCGCTAATGACCCGACGTTCGGGCCGATGACAAAAGCGGCGGCACTGTACCGTAAAACGGTTGAAGCGCAGCGACTCAATCCCGATGATATCGTGCGATCCGATGAAGAAATAGAACAGCAGCAACGTGCAGCCCAGCAGCAGCCGAACGTCGAAGCGCAAAAGCTAGCGACCGAACAGCAGAAGCTCTCTTTAGAGCAGCAACGGGACGAACAAGCCTACGAATTGAAGATGCTGGAATTGTCGCTGACTCATAATCAGACCATGGCACAACTCCAAGCAAAAATTCAGGAGGTCGAAATGAGAGAGCAAGGGGAATCTGAACGACAAGACCGAGAGGTTGCGATTAAGCTCGCAACGGGAAGCGGGTTATGATTGACGTATATTCGGAGACGTGGGCAGAAATAACGCAGTTCGTGGAATCTTTGAAAACGGATTTGATGCCATCGCTCATGAATCCAGCCATGTCATTCGAGCAGACGCAATATATTCGCGGTAAACTCATTATTCTAGATGAAATAATTAGATTGCCATCCGCAAAGAAACTGCCGAAAATAGAAACTCACAGGTAATTATGACAGACGCTTCTGAAATGCAAGACTTGGACGCCGCCGGACAAGATTCCGCAGATTCCGCGTTGTGGGCCGAGGTGGTCGCCGGGTTTGGAAAGAACGATCCCGCACCCAAGGAAGAACCGCCGGCCGATCAGTCCACAGGCAATGAGTCCGCTGGTGGCGAAACGCCACAAGGGGCTGGTGAGGTCGAACAGCCTGCTGGCGAACCGGAAGACCTGTGGGCCGGCGCCACCGAAGCGCAGCGCAAAGCGTTTCAGGATCTGGAGCACGGCCGCCGATCCGACCAAGGCCGGGTTAGCGCCCTCCAGCGCCAAATCAATGACCTACAGCGCCAGATTGAAGCAGCGAACAAGCCGCCCCCTGTCGCCGCGCCTCCGGCCGGACAAATCGACTGGGCCTTGTTCGAGCGCGATTATCCGGACGAAGCCAAGGCGCTCAGGACATTGCAAGCCGAGTCCGAAGCCAAGATTTCCGCCCTTCAGCAACGATTGGAATCGAACACCCGCGCCGCCGGTGATCAATTCTATGACCTGCTGGACGGCATTCGGCCGGGGTGGCGGGATACCGTCAATTCCCAGCCATTCGAACAGTGGCTGTCCGCTCAATCAGAGCCGACCCGCGAGCAGTTCCATTCGTCGAAAATCGGCGATGCGTTGGGCCTCCTTCGTTCGTTCGACGAACACCAGGCCGCCCAAACCGCAAAAGCCGCGCAGTTGAAGAAAGACCGCGAAGATCGCGCTAAGAGAAGCGAATCCGTTCCGGGCCGCGCAACGACCCCCTCGATGGATGAGGGCGTTGAAAATCCAGACGCCGCTTGGGATGCCGCAGTAACGAGAGTGCGCAAGATGCGCGGGAGATGATCTAGATCAGAAACCCCAATGGACCGTCGTGATGACGGACCGTTTTACGAGGAATCAAACCCATGGCCACTACGACCTATGGTGACATCAGCCAGCGCACCGCCTACCACGCGGCGGCGGTGATGCTGGCCCACGCCGAACCGGTGATCGTGCTCGGCAAGTTCGGGCAGACCAAACCCGTTCCGAAAAACACGGCGAACAAAGTCAAATTCCGTCGCCCCGTTCCCTACGCCATCAATACCACGCCGCTGGTTGAGGGCGTAACGCCGGTTGCGCACAAAATCTCCTATGAGGATGTGCCGGTCACTCTCTATCAGTTCGGCGACCTTGCCGAACTGACCGATGTCATCGCCGACACCGCAGAAGATCCCGTCCTAAACGACATGTCGATGCTGGCCGGAGAGAATGCAGCGGAAACCACTGAAACGGTATGCTACGGCGTCATTAAGGCTGGCACTAACAAGTTCTACGGAGCTTCTACCGACACCGCCCGTACCGATGTCAATGACGCGATTTCGGTCAACCGGCAACACGCCGTAGTCCGCGCTCTGCGAGCCAATCGCGCAAAGCCGGTGACTCGGATGCTGAGCGGGTCGCTCAATTACGGCACATCGCCGATTGAAGGTGGATATATCGCGTTCGCGCATACCGACCTTGAGCACGATATTCGTGCGCTATCGGGGTTTGTCTCGGTCGCGGAATACGGTTCTCGCACGCCGCTGTGTCCCGAAGAACTGGGTAGCGTGCAGAACGTCCGCTACATCCTATCGCCGCTGCTTGTGCCATACGAGAGCGCGGGCGGTACGCCGGGCAGCATGAAATCGACTAACGGTTCAGCAGCCGACGTGTACCCGGTGATCTTCATCGGGATGGATGCCTACGGCCATGTTCCGCTGGCTGGGAAAGACTCGATCACCCCGTCCGTCATCAACCCGTCTACCTTGGATAAATCCGATCCATTGGGCCAGCGCGGTTATGTGGGTTGGAAAACCTACTACAACGCCGTGGTGCTGAACGAGTCTTGGATGGCCGTTATGGAAGTCGCGGTCACTGCCCTGTAAACCCATATCGCCCCGGTTCGCCGGGGCTGAGGAACTGAAAAATGCTTGATTCGATTGGAGATACCGCGCTGAGGCGGACTATTGGTGGCCTGTGCATCGGCAATGCCGGTCTGGCAATTCATGGCACGAACGTCGAAAACGTGCTGACTGCAACGGCGGTCGTGCTCACGCACAACGGGGTGTGCAACGCCTTTGCAGCCCAAACCGAAATCGACCTATCGGCCAAAACGGCTTATGATGAGAAAGGGGTCGCATTATCGGCAATTCCTACGCTAGCCGCTGGATATACCCGCAAGTACGTTCTTGCGGCCAACAGCTCTGATGCCATCATCATCCTTTGCGGGAAGCCCATGCTAACCGCGCAAGGCGATGACGCGGATTGGCCGGTGCTTCCAGCGGGGTACTGCCCGTTTGGCGGCATCAAGGTTGTCAATGGCACCGCCAGCGCTTTCACGCTCGGAACGAC
This sequence comes from Betaproteobacteria bacterium, assembly GCA_019136545.1. Classification (GTDB taxonomy): domain Bacteria; phylum Pseudomonadota; class Gammaproteobacteria; order Burkholderiales; family Rhodocyclaceae; genus Fen-999. The sequence goes on along the minus strand of JAGVUA010000099.1, from coordinate 6,610 downwards.
GGCGCTCAACACCGCTAGTCTGACTGTGACCTACAGCAGCTTGCTCACTATTCCACCGAGGGCCGTGTGATGAGTGCCGCTAAGACTGGATCTGCGGCGCCGGCAGAGACCGGCGAAATCGCCACGGTCCGGGCCATGCTCAATGCGCAGCCCAAGGTAAGGATCGTGATCGATCAGACCGGCGATGAATCCGCTCCGAAGCGGGTTTTCGTTGGAGTGAACGGCTACGGGTTCTGGATCGAACGCGGCAAGCCGGTTGATGTGCCGCAAGCCGTGGTGAACGTGCTTCGTGAGTCCGTCAAGACCCTGTACCGCATGGAAGAAGACGAACGGGGCAATAAAGTCATGGTGGGCCGCGATGTCCCAGCGTACCCATTTCATACCATCCCCATGGCAGCCTAAGCCATGACCCTCGCCGAATTGCGCGCCTACGTCCGAGAACGTATCCGAGATACCCTAGAGCCATACTTTTTCTCGGATTCGACTCTGACCGGCTATCTCAACGAAGCAGAGGATGAGGCGTGCGTTCGCGCGAAGCTGATCTACGATACGTCGAAAACCTTGACGTTAGTCGTTGATCAGGCTGTCTACGATCTGGGCGCGTCCGCACTGAGCGCCCGGTTCTTCCTGTTCGACCGGTTCGCGCTGTCCGGCACGAACTATCGGGTCTTGGCCACCAAGGTCATTGCCGAAATGGACGACGAACACCAAGGTTGGGAAGAGGCCGGGAGCGGCATTCCTGAGTTTGTGCTGATGGACCAGGCACCGCGCAAAATTACTCTATGGCCCACGCCTTCGAGCGACGTGGCCGGCGATACGGTGCGACTCCGAGGGTTTCGGTATCCGCTGGCGGCCATGTCGGCCAATGACGACGAACCGGAAATCGATCCGCAGTACCACGCAGACTTGGCGGATTGGGTCATGGCGCGGTGCTACTCGACTCACGATTTCGACGCCTACAACCTTGCGCTATCGAAAGCCCATGCCAGCGATTTCGACCGCGCTTTTGGGCCGCGCCCGGACGCTGCATTGCTGTCTTTGATGGCACGGCGTGAAACACTAAGAACGGTTCCGCGCATGAAGTACCAGGTTTACGGGAGATGACATGCCCTCAAATGCCAGTTTAGCCGATGTCTATGATGCGGTTCGAAGGCAGCGTCAGCAGCAACAGTCGCTAGCCGGCGGCGTCAATGCTCCGGCGGGCGTTCCAGTTGCTCCGGCCACGGCGGCTTCCGTCGCCCCGCCGCCACCAGTGCCGAACCAACCCCCCGCTGAACTTCAAACGATCACCCCGCCCAGCCTTCAGGCGTTCACCGCCGTTCCCGACGTTAAGAAGTCCACCGGGCCCGATGGGGTTACCTCCTATAGCCAGGCCGGGAGCGGCACGGTGACGTTGGCTGATGTGCAACGGTCCCTGCCGAATTCACGAGGAACACTCAGTATTGCCGGCGTCACTCCCGATGAAATGGCTTACCGAAATCAGGTGGTTGCCGGGATCAACCAGGCCACCGCCTCGCTCCGTCGTGGGCGGCTTGAAAATCGCGCGGAACGAACCGATTCCATCGGGGATGCAGCGCGCGCTGAACTTGCGCGGATGGATGCGCGGGATCAATCGTTGGGTGACTTGCAGGCCAAACAGGAAGCCAACCAGTTTGGGATGGCGGCAACGTTGGGTGAATTGCAGACAAAGCAGGAAGCAAACCGTATTGGGCTTATGACGGCGCTAGGTGATTTGCAGGCCAAGCAGGAAGCCAACCAGATTAGGCTGGCGGAGGTGCAGGCCAAGACAACGCCTTACGAAGTGGAGGCGCAGCGGCAACAGGCTCAGCAGGACGCAAAAATGAGCGCCTCGGCACAGGAGGCTACCCAAAATGCGTCTGATTACTTCGAGAAGTCGAAGCGATTGCGCGAAATGCTGGGAAATACCGGCATGATCAGCAGTGCACTGGCGACGATGGGCAGTCCATTCAACTCCGAACGAACCGCCGAAAAAGAGCGATTCGAGGCGCTCACGTCGGGTATGGTGCTGTCGGCAATCAAGCAGTTGGGTACCAATCCGTCGAATTCCGATCTGAAGTTCGTTCAAAAAGCGGTGCTCGCTTACGGGAAAACCCCGGAAGGCAACCGGAAAATTCTGGATGACATGGATGCCTTTATGGCCGCGAAATTGCAGGCTAAGGGGGTTGATCCTTCGCAGTTTTTACATGACAACGGCAGCGCAACCGGCGGCGCATCGCTCCAATCCTCTCGAATCAATGCGCGGGGCGCGGAATTGATGCAGCAGGGGATGACGCAAGATCAAGTTCTCGCAAAGCTCAGAGAGGAATTCTCCGGTGCCTACTGATTTTGCGTCCATGCTTCGCGCCGAACAGCGTTCGACCGGGACCGTTCCGCAGTCGCCTCCCCGGATCGATTTCGCGTCCATGCTTCGCGCGCCGCCGGCCGCGGCTCCCGCTAGTAGTATCGAGCAGGCCGCCCAGTCCGTAACTAACGAGATGGGAACTGGCGAACGCTTGCTTGTTGGACTGGGCCGTGGGCTTGACTCGGCATGGCAGGGCGTCAAACAGCTTGGTCTGGAAGCGGGGGGCGCGCTGGGTTTCGACACGAAACAGGCGCTCGCCGATCAAGCGGCGCAAGAGGCCGATAACAAACGCATCTTCGACGCGGGCGTTGGAAGGACCGGCGCGGGAATGGCCGGGGCCGTGATAGGGGAGTCGCTGCCCTATTTGGCGGTTCCATTGGGGGCGGCTGGCGGCGCAACGAGTCTTGCGGGCCGTGCGCTGGTGGGGGCTGGCATGGGTGGGCTTGCCGGAGCCACGCAGTACGTAGACCCGAATGAATCGCGGGTCGGGAATGCCTTGCAGGGCGCGGCGCTAGGCGGACTAACCGCCGGGGCGCTGGATATGGCCGTCAAAGGCGGCGCTCGGCTAGCCAATGCCGTTGCCGGGCGCATGACGCCGCGCGCGGAAGAAGTCGTGGCGCTGGGCAAGCAGTTCGACGTGCCTGTGTTCGCGCCGGATGTTGCCGGGTCTCCAGTCATGAGCAAGTTGTCCACGATCTCAGAAGATGTCCCGCTGGTGGGGATGGCCAAGCCGCGAATTCAGCAATCCGCAGCGGCCGGACAAGCTGCACAATCACTGACCGATCGATTGGCCCCGCAAATCGACGATGTGGGCCGGGAAATCCAAGGCTCGCTCACCCGCCGCACCGAGGCACTACAGAAAGCAGCCGGCGTTCGGTATGACCGGGTGGCGAAAGTTGCCGATCCGTTGGGGCCTGTGCCGCTCACGAATTTTAAGGCGACCGCTCAAAAGTTATTGGACGACGCAAAGCAGGACATCGACCCGAATGCCGGGCTGATTTCCCGATTAGAGACGCTCACCAATGCCAACACGGCGCCGAACTTCAGCAAAGCGCGGCAATATCGCTCAGGGATTGGCGACGAAATCCGCAAACTCGAAACCTCCATGGATTTGAAGTCAGCCCGCCCGCTTCAGCAGTTGAAAGGCGCGCTTGAGCAAGACATGAACCAGTTCGCGGACAACGCAGGTGGCGAGGTGTCGGCGCGCTGGAAATCGGCCGATCGATTCTTTCGTGAGCGAGTGGTTCCGCAGCGCGAGAGCGATATTGCCCGTGCGATGCGCAACAAGAACCCCGATGAAGTATTCAAGCAGTTCATCAGATCAAGCGGGCAGGACCGGGCGCAACGCCTATACAACGCCCTGGACACGAAAGGGCGCGACGCGGTGAAGTCTGGCATCCTTCAGCAAGCGCTCGACAAAGCTACGTTGGAAGGTTCGAAAGGCGTGGCGTTCAGTCCGGCGAAGTTTGCGCAAGAACTGGAGCGGGTACAGGGAGGCGTCGGAGTGTTCTTTCGGGGCGCGGACCGGAAAGAGATAAATGGCTTTACGAAGCTCATGCGGCACATTGAGAGGGCCGGGCAAGTGGCTGAAAATCCACCAACCGGAAATCGGCTGGTGCTCCCATTACTGATGGGAGAGACGCTGGCGCCTGGCACATCGATGGCTGCGCTAGGCACTGGCGGCCTCTCTAGAATGCTGTTCACGACCGGAGCCGGGAAACGGCTGTTGCTCGCATCGGATCGGCTATCCGTCGGTTCCCCAAAACTTGATCGGGCCATTGGGGAGTTCAAGCTCAAACTTCCGGCCGTAGTTGGTGCTCAAGAGGATTGATTGCGGCTGTATTAACGGCCGACGTAAGTATCAACCGCTTCACGACCCCGGCCTGAAGGCCGGGGTCTCTCGCGGAGGGCCTGATGAAGTTTGAAGCCTTGCCCTGATGAAGAAGGGATTAAGACGAAATATTTTTAGCTGTGCTGATCCCAGTATTCTGCCATCTTTTCGAGCAACCCCGATACCGATGGAATTTCGCTAAATTCCACCGATAGCGAGCGACACAGCCAGGCCGCGTCTTCGGCCGAGAACGGAAGTTCTTTCCGTTTCATCAATTTTTCCGCGAGAAACCCGGCCCTTCAGGGCGGGGAGGGATAGCGTACCGTCCGCAAGGACGGATTCTTTAAGATGCAAAGATTTGAAGCCGTTTACAGAATATTCTGCTGTGTACATAGCTATAACCGGCTTTGTTCTGCTATCGTTCTGCATAGATGAATAAATTCCTCATAATTTAACTCACCTTTCATTGCGTTTACCCGTCGATCACACCAGACAAGATTCGCAATGTCTGAATGCCGATCAGGGTTCTTGCTTCTCGATTTTAAATGATCGAGAGAGGCGTTAATTCCAGGAACAAGATCAATTCCGGTATAGAAGCACTTGAACTCCTGATCCTCCAATTTAGAGAACAGAATATCCGCTGACAACCTGTCTAAGTGCGAATGCCTTATAATATTCTCCAGCCAGTGCTTTCTACAATAATTGCTTTTAGAAAAAGTTGCATCTGTACAGCGTTTGCAAATTTCTGACGAGAGTTTGCGTGATACCCGATTCTTTGAGGTTCTATGGTAAGCATCTCTTGCCTTCTCTCTGCACTTAGCACAAAGACCTTTCCCATTACCAGGGGATTTACCGCAGTTATAACACAATCCTTTTTCTACCCTTTCATCTCTTAGCCTACTTTTCCTTTTTGCCATTTTTGCTGAGTGGTTGTTGGCACAGGTACGGCAAAATACGGTTGTCCCTGCTTCTCCTCTAGGATTCCCGCAATCTTTGCACAACCCCTTTTCGATCCTCTCAGCATGAAACTTTTGATATGGCATGACTGCTTCTCCACAAGCTTGATAACTCATTATATCATAGCCTGTGGAGTACGTCTTAGCCTGTGGAGAGACGGTAAATCCGGTTGTTGCGAAAGCAGCCATCGGTTCGACTCGGTGAAGCAGGAAAACCTGATTGCGAAATCAGGAATCCCCGTCCTTTAGGGCGGGGAGGATGTCAACAACCGCTGAAGCTCGGTTTGCATTATCGCCTGAGAGCTCAGCGCTTCCGGTTCCGGTATTGCAGGTGTTTCAGGTGATTGTGATTCTGCGGCATGGGCTTCATCAAATAGCCCAAATCCTTCTGCTGTGCATTTCCACAGCCGGTCGTTTCTTTGATCAACAAAACCAAAAGTCTCCAGCCTCCCTAGCGCCAATGTCACAAGACGCATGTTGGTGATACCAGCGGCGTTTGCGATATCACGCCGCATTCCCATGCCCATCGATCGCAGCGCGTACCCAGCAAATCCGCCGTGCGGCCCTTCAACCGCGCCGATGTAGCCGGCTTCGGCCAAATCAGCGAACCGCTGGGCATCTTCCGGCTTCGGCTTGTAGAGCAGGCCAGGCGCGTACATCACATCAACGACTGCGGGCCAGGGATCACCATGGAATATCATCATCAAACCCACCAGGCGCTTGTGCTGCCATGGATGCCTGATTGCGCGCTGATTGAGGAATAGGAGGCTGGTAATAACCGCGATGGTTATCTTGCTTATGATTATCGTCATTCCCGCTACCACCATGCTCGCCGCCTCCATGCTCACCACGGCCGCCTAGCATTTTCATCTCGTTGGCGATAATTTCGGTGGTGTAGCGATCCTGGCCGTTCTTGTCCTGCCACTTGCGAGTCTGCAAGCGTCCTTCCACGAAAACAGAAGAACCTTTCTTGAGATATTGTCCGGCGATTTCAGCTAGCTTTCCGAACATGATGATATTGTGCCATTCTGTTTGCTCCTTAGTTTCTCCTGTACTCTTATCTTTCCACTTCTCACTTGTTGCGATTGGGAAATTGGCGACAGGTTGTCCGCTCGGGAGAAACTTCAACTCAGGGTCTTTACCTAAGTTGCCGATCAAGATGACTTTGTTTACGGATGACATATTATGCTCCTGATGATTTATTTGGTTTAACGCCTAGCGGCCTTGCCCTAAACACGCCTTTTTTGGTCTTTTCTGCCTCAGCATGTTCTTTGCAACAGAATACTAATGCCCTATTCCTGTTTAAATCAATAGCGCCATACCACCCTGCTTTATTGGCTATATCAGCAAGATAGAATCCTAATCTTGGCGTTTTGTTTGAGTACGTAAATAACCTAGCATCACAATGCCAGCAAACTAGCATTATTCTCATTCCTACTCCACTGGCTTATCTAGGAATCT
>JAGVUA010000152.1 GCA_019136545.1 Betaproteobacteria bacterium | reverse complement strand
GGCAAGGGCCTGCGCTACGTATTGGTGGCGGCTGGAATAAGCGTCCTATAAAGAAGCGAGTACGACAAGTGGATAGACATCCGCTGTCGAACAGAACTGGCTACCTAGCAATCCTGAATGTCACTGGAACACGCTCCCTGCCATGATTTGGGGCTTCCGCCTAAGCAGCGGGAAGACCAAAGTTGGAAACGAGGGCAACACCCCGGTGATTTTCGACAATCTTAGTTACGTGGCCTGCCTCGCCAAGAGTCTGCATGAAAGCATGGTGTGCTGTAAGCACAAGATCCTGCAGGTGCTGATCAGCCTCGAGATCGACGATACGAAGTCCGATACTCCGACATTGATCAATGTGCACGTGGCGGCCATGATTCTTCATCGATCCATCGTCAGTTAGGGCCTTAACGATGCGCGCAGCCTTGGAGGCAGAACGAGGATCATTCTCAAACATGCCTGTGCGTAACCAATCCTTAACGACTGTCTTCGACCAGTCTATTGCATTCTTGCATTGCTGCAGGAATGACGGATGGTACTTACCAATGATGACTTGCCAAACGGCAATGCGCGCAGGATCGGCTTTGATTTCATTGATGGCTTGTTCGAATTCGCGAAGTACTCCTGTTGCAGGCATTCCGTTCATTTGAGGATCGATGGGCCCAAGGTTTGACTGTTTGCCCATGACGATCTCACTGCAAGCACACGCCATCATAGTTCCCGCAGACATCGCAATTTGGGGAACGATAGCTCGGATATCTGTGCCAAACATCCGCCGTAGATAGTCGACCAACGACTCCGCAGCAGCAATTGATCCGCCTGGCGTATGAAGAATCAGGTCCAGGCTTTTTGTTCGATCCAGCCCATGGACCGTAGCCATCAAGGCGTTCTTGTCTGAGTCATTGATTGACAGATTCGGCGTATTTGGGCCACGTTGCAGCCACGCCGAATAGTAGGCAATTACGTTACGGCCTGTGTAATTGTGTAGTTCTGTAAGGTACCTACGCCGAGCGATATCTAGAGGGCTTGCAGAAGCAAGCTCGGCTCTAACCCGATTGATCTCTGAAAGGACATCGTTCCAGTTTGGCATGAGTTATGTGTGCGATGAGTACGAAATACCCGAGCCATCGGTGAGGTCAAGCACCCGAAACGCATCCGGCGTTGCAGAGGGAGCAACGAAGTACTTTCTGTACTCAGTTATGTAATCCTTTGCGCTCCTCACTTTCGGCTTTTTGTGATTCTTGTCGATACTCTTTCGCTTTGGACTATTGGCGCTCCGTTTCGCCCTCGTGGTAATACTCATGGCTTGCCTCCAAAAAGTACATCATCGATACGCAAGTATCGGCATTCCTCCCTTAGATTGAAGTTGGGAATTGCCTGTACCTAGTAACCCTATTCGGTATTCGCAAAAAGACTATCTGGCATGAACTTGGACATTGAATCCGCTCAAACTGGACACTAGGTTAGCCGTGCTAATAGTACCAGCACGGCATATTGCCGGGAAATCCGCAGGAAGTAGGCCAGCACCACCCCCCCCGCCAGCAGCACGCTGAGCGTGGCGGCAATCCAGAAACCGGCGGCGCCGCGCGCCGGGCCGAGGAAGTCGGTGAGGCCGAGCAGATAACCGCCGGCAAGGCCGACGCCCCACAGCGAGAAGGCATAGACCAGCATCGGCACGGTGGTTTTCTTGTAGCCGCGCAGTACGTTGACCACCACCGCCTGCAACGCGTCGACGAGGTGATAGAAGGCAACGATGCCGATCAGGCCCGTTGCGACGGCCCGCACTTGGGGGTCTGGCGTGTAGGCCGCCGCCAGTCGCTCCGCGCCGAATCCGAGCCCGAGGCTGACCAGCGCGGCGACCGCCATGCCGACCGCCAATCCGACCAGTGCCGCGCGCCGGGCCTCGGCCGGCTGGCCGGCACCCATGGCGTGGCCGACCAGCACCAGCGCCGCATGGCCGATCGAGAGCGGAATCATGAAGGTCAGCACGGTCAGATTGGAGGCGATCTGGTGCGCGGCCGAATAGACCGAGCCCAGGCGGGCAATGAACAGCGCCATGAAAGTGAACGCGGTGACGTCGACCAGCATGGTCACGCCAATCGGCAGCCCCAGCTTGACGAGCGCCAGGATGGGGCCCGGCTTGGGCAAAGTCAGCCGCGAGAAGACGCCGAATTCCGCGCAATCGGGCTGGCGCGCGCACCACGACCAGGCGAGGATCGCCGTACCCCAGGAAATGGTCGCGGTCGCGGCGGCGCAGCCGGCGGCGCCCATGCCGAGCGAGAACATGAACAAGGTATTGAGCGGCACCTTGAAGGCGAGGCCGATCAGATTGAAGGCCATGATGGCACGCGGCCGGCCGATGCCGGTCATGAAGCCGTAGAAGATGCGAAACATCATGCCGGGCGCCATGCCCCAGGAGACGGCATTGAGATAGGCGCGCACCCGCGCTTCGACCTCCGGCGTCATGCGCGACAGCGCCACGAAAGGCTCGGGGTTGCGCAGCAGAACGATGCCGAGCGCCGCCAGCGCCAGCGCCAGCCAGGCCGACTGGCGGACGTCCTCGCCGATTTCGCCATGGCGACCGGCGCCGAAATGTTGGGCGACCATCGGCGCCAACGCCAGCAGCACGCCCATGGCGGTGACGAAGACGGTGATGTAGATCGCCGCGCCGATGCCGACGGCGGCGAGGTCGACCGCCGACAGGCGGCCGGCCATCATGGTATCGATGACGCCGTTGGCGACCACGGAGACCTGCGCCACCAGGACGGGCCAGGCAAGCCGGGTGAGACGACGAAAAGCGGATTGGCTCAAGAGGATCGGGGTTATTGCGCCGCAATGGATGACCTAGAATAGCAATCTTTGGTCGCCGCTCTGCCCAATGGCTACCCGTTTACGGGAAATTCCCTACAACTACACTTCGTTCTCCGATCGCGAGATCGTCGTCCGCCTGCTCGGCGCCGAAGCGTGGGCCGCGCTCGACGCGCTGCGCGGCCGGCGCGTCACCGGCCGCTCGGCGCGCATGCTCTACGAAGTGCTGGGCGACATCTGGGTGGTGCGCCGCAACCCCTACCTCGAAGACGACCTGCTGGCCAACCGCCAGCGGCGCAATGCGCTGATCGGGGCGCTGCGCCATCGGCTAACCGAGATCGAGAAGCGCCGCGCCGGCAACGACGCGGTGGCGAAGCTGCTCGTCGCCGCGCACGCGGCGGTGGCGGATTTCGAACGCTGGTTCGACGAGACCATCGAACTGCGCCGGCAGGTGAAGAAGCACCTGTGCAAGCACACCCGCTGCGACAACATCGGTTTCGACGGCCTGTCGCGCGTTTCTCATGTGACCGACGCCACCGACTGGCGCGTCGAATATCCGTTCGTCGTGCTCACTCCGGACACCGAGGCGGAAGTCGCGCCGCTGGTGCGCGGCCTGATCGAGCTCGGCCTGACCATCATCCCGCGCGGCGGCGGTACCGGCTACACCGGCGGCGCCGTGCCGCTGACGCCGAAGTCGGCTGTCATCAACACCGAAAAACTGATCGACATGGGCGCGGTGGCAATGCGCACGCTGCCCGGCGTCGACCACGCCTACGCGACGATCCGCACCGGCGCCGGCGTGGTCACGCGCCGCGTCATGGACCGCGCCGACGAGGCCGGGCTGGTGTTCGCCTGCGACCCGACTTCGGCCGACGCTTCCTGCATCGGCGGCAACATCGCCATGAACGCCGGCGGCAAAAAGGCCGTGCTGTGGGGCACGGCGCTCGACAACCTCGCCTCGTGGACGATGGTGACGCCTGACGGCAACTGGCTGGAGGTCGAGCGCATCGGCCACAACCTGGGCAAGATCCACGATCAGGAAACGGCCACCTTCCGCGTGAAAAAGCTCGACGACGCGGGCCGCCAGCTCGGCGAGGAGTTCCTTGCCATTCCCGGCGCAACCTTCCGCAAGGCCGGGCTGGGCAAGGACGTCACCGACAAATTCCTCGCCGGCCTGCCGGGCGTGCAGAAGGAAGGTTGCGACGGCATCATCACTTCGGCAGTCTGGCTCCTGCACCGGATGCCGCCGGTGGCGCGCACCTTCTGCCTGGAGTTCTTCGGGCGGGTCGCGGATGCCGTGCCGGCCATCGTCGAGATCACCGATTACTTGAAGGCCAAACCCGGCGGCGCCATCCTGGCGGGCCTCGAACACCTCGACGAGCGTTACATCAAGGCGGTCGGCTACGCGACGAAAGCAAAAAGGCATGGCCGGCCGAAGATGGTGCTGGTCGGCGATATCGTCGGCGAGGACGAGCGCGCCGTCATGGCGGCGACGTCCCAGGTCGTCCGCATCGCCAACTCGCGTTCGGGCGAAGGCTTCATCGCCGTCAGCGCCGAAGCGCGCAAGAAATTCTGGCTCGACCGCGCCCGCACCGCCGCGATCTCGAAGCACACCAACGCCTTCAAGATCAACGAGGACGTGGTGATTCCGCTGCCGCGCATGGGCGACTACTGCGACGGCATCGAGCGCATCAATATCGAGCTGTCGATCGCCAACAAGATCGAACTCTGCGACGCGCTGCACGAATTCCTCGCCGGCCCGGTTAACCAGATGCCGCTCCACCTCGGCGACGCCAGCCTCGACAAAGAGGAGCTGATCGGCGACCGCCGCGACCAGGCGCTGGCGGCAGTCGCCGAAGTGCGGTCGCGCTGGCAGTCCCTGCTCGACAACCTCGACGGCGCCTGGCCGCCGCCGGAACCCGAGGCGTGGCCGCGCACACGCCCCTATTGGCATCCGCGGCCGCGGCCGCGCCGCCCGGTGCCGGTGAAGACCTGGCACCCGCTGGCCGCCAGCGTCTTCCACAAGCTCCAGGACCATTCGGTGCGCGTGTCGTGGAAGGCGGAACTCAAGCCGTTGCTGGAGGCGATCTTCGACGGCAACGTCTACCGGCCGGTGCTCGAGCGCATCGACGCCATCCACGCCGACGTGCTGCGCGGCCGGCTCTTCGTCGCCCTGCACATGCACGCCGGCGACGGCAACGTGCACACCAACATTCCGGTGAACTCGGACCGCTACGAGATGCTGCAAACCGCCTACCAGGCGGTCGAGCGCATCATGCACCTGGCGCGCGACCTCGGCGGCGTCATCTCGGGCGAGCACGGCATCGGCATCACCAAGCTGGAGTTCCTGACCGATGCCGAGATTCGGCCGTTCCGCGAGTACAAGCGCAGGGTCGACCCGGAAGGCCGCTTCAACAAGGGCAAGCTCATGGACCTGCCGGAGACCGCGGCGGACTTGCGCAACGCCTACACGCCCTCGTTCGCGCTGCTCGGCATCGAATCGCTGATCATGGAGCAATCGGAGATCGGCTCGATCTCGGCCATGGTCAAGGACTGCCTGCGCTGCGGCAAGTGCAAGCCGGTCTGCTCGACGCACGTGCCGCGCGCCAACCTGCTCTACAGCCCGCGCAACAAGATCCTCGGCACCGGCCTGCTGATCGAGGCCTTCCTCTACGAGGAGCAGACGCGGCGCGGCGTCAGCCTGCAGCACTTCGACGAATTCGCCGACATCGGCGACCATTGCACGATCTGCCATCGCTGCGTCAAGCCCTGCCCGGTGGACATCGACTTCGGCGACGTCTCGATCGCCATGCGCAACTTCCTGCGCCGCCATGGCAAGAAGAAAGTCAGCCTCGGCACCGCGGCGGCCATGGCCTTCCTCAACGCGCGCGACCCCCGGGCCATCAAGGCGCTGCGCGCCGGCATGATCGGGCTGGGCTACCGCGCCCAGCGCTTCGGCCACCGGCTTGCCAAATCCTTGGGACTGATCCAGGACAGCACGCGCAATCCGGCGGCAACGCTCGGCAAGCCGCCCGTCAAGACGCAGGTGATCCACCTGCTCAACAAGCCGATGCCGCCCGGCATGCCGAGCCGTACGTCGCGCGCGCTGCTCGACATCGAGGACGGCACGCTGATCCCGGTGATCCGCGACCCGAAGCGGGCGGCCGAGCCCGGCGACGAAAGCGGTGCGGTGTTCTACTTCCCCGGCTGCGGCTCGGAGCGTCTGTTCTCGCAGGTGGGGCTGGCCACGCAGGCGATGCTCTGGCATGTCGGCGCCACCACGGTGCTGCCGCCGGGGTATTTGTGCTGCGGCTACCCGCAGACCGCGAACGGCAACGAGGACAGGGGCCAGGCGATCACCATGCAGAACCGCGTGCTGTTCCACCGCGTCGCCAACACGCTCAACTATCTCGACATCAAGACCGTGCTGGTGTCGTGCGGCACCTGCCTCGACCAGCTCGAAAAGTACCAGTTCGACAGGATCTTCCCCGGCTGCCGGCTGCTCGACATCCACGAGTACCTCATGGAGAAGGGCATCAAACGCCCCGACGTCTCGACGCAGGTGCGCTTCCGCAAGCAGCAGGAGATCGAGGCGGGTCTCGCGGCACTGAAAGTCAGCCGCGATGAAACGCCGAAGATTCTGACCAGCTGCCCGTCCTGCCTGCAGGGCCTGCACCGCTACCGCGAAGACGTCAATGTCGAAGCCGAGTACATCGTGGTCGAGATGGCCAACCACCTGCTCGGCAAGGACTGGCAAGGGCAATACATCGCCGCCGCCAACGCCGGAGGCATCGAGCGGGTACTGCTGTAGTGCTTGACCCATGCCAAGGCCGGATGTCCGGTTGCGGCGAACAATGACGACATGAAAGCGTTCTGGCTGTCGGCTTTCCTGGCCTTGCCGGCCTGGGCCGCGCTTCCCCTCCAACCGCTGATCGACGCCACGCCCGCCGGAGGCACGTTGCGACCGGCGGCCGGCCTCTATGCCGGCCCGGTGGTGATCGAACGGCCCATGGTGATCGACGGCGGCGGCAAGGTCTCGGTCGACGCCGGCAACCGGGGGACGGTCCTGACCGTTCGCGCCAGCGGCGTGACGATACGCGGCCTGCGCCTGACCGGCAGCGGCGAAACGCATGACGGCATCGACGCCGGCCTCGCCATCGAGGGCCACGACAACCTGGTGGACGGCAACGTGCTCGACGAAGTGTTCTTCGGCATTCACATCAAGGGCGGCAACCGCAACCGCATCCGCGACAACCGCGTGACCGGCAAGAACCTGTCGCTGGGACTGCGGGGCGACGGCTTGCGCATCTGGAACGGCCGCGACAACGAGATCACCGGCAACGAGTTCCGGCGCGTGCGCGACCTGACGCTGGCCAACTCGCCCGACAACCGCGTCGCGAACAACCGGCTGGCGGACGCGCGCTATGCCATGCACATCGTTTTCTCGCCGCGCACACGGGTGGAAGGCAACATCATCGAGCGGACCGGCACCGGCATCGTCGCCATGTACTCCACCGACCTGATCGTGCGCGGCAACCGGATCAGCCATGCGCTCGACGGCGGCGGCGCCGCCCTGACCTTCAAGGACAGCGGCGGCGCGCTGGTCGAGAACAACGAGGTCGTGCACTGCGCCGTCGGCCTGATGGCCGACGCGCCGGTCAACGCCGAACTGACCCACGTGATCCGCAACAACCGTTTCGCCCACAACATCACCGGCATGTCGTTCTACGGCGAGAAGGGCGGTCATCGCATCCTCGACAACCATTTCGACAACAATCTGACGCAGGTGTCCATCAGCGCCCCCGGGGTCGGCGAGGCGAATGTCTGGCGCGGCAACCACTGGAGCGACTATCAGGGTTTCGACCGCGACGGCGACGGCATCGGCGACACGCCCTACGAACTGTGGCTGTACGCCGACCGCCTCTGGATGGAACTGCCCAAGGCGAAGTTCTTCGCCAATTCGCCATCGCTGGAGCTGCTGGATTTCCTCGAGCGGCTGGCGCCTTTTTCCTCGCCGAACCTGATCCTGCGCGACAGCCTGCCACGCCTGCGGCGATGAGTTATCCTTGCGGGCATGGATGCGTGCCCGTTTTGCTCGTCCGCCGGCGGCGAAATCGTTTGGGAAGATGGCCTGTGCCGCGTGATTCGCGTCGGCGGTCCCGAAGGCGAAGCGTTTCCCGGTTTTTGCCGCGTCGTCTGGCGCGGCCATGTCGCCGAAATGACCGACCTCGACCTCGCCGATCGCCGTCATGCCATGAACGTCGTCTTCGCGGTCGAAACGGCGTTGCGTGCGCTCGCCGCACCCGACAAGATCAATCTCGCCGCGCTGGGCAACATGGTCCCGCATCTCCATTGGCACGTCATCCCGCGCTGGCGCGACGACAGCCGCTTTCCGGCGCCGATCTGGGCCGGCGCCGATCCTGAACGAAAGTCAGCCGTGGCGCCCCGCCGATCCGCGCCCGCCACGCCGGCGCTGCGCGTCGCGATCGCCGCCGCGCTGGCCGAGGAGTCCGGCGGCGCATGAACACCGGTGTCGCCCAAGGCGCCAATGGCGAGCAGCGGCTGGCGTTCCAGGACGCCGAGGGCTGCCGCGCCTGGCTGGCCGCCACGCCGCTGACCCATCCGGTGCAAGCCCTGGCGCAACTGCTGCGCCAGCTCAATCTGCTCAATCGCGCCAACATCGACCCCGGTGAGCGCCTGGCGATCCTCGAACTGCTGCGCAAGCCCTTGTTGCAAGTGCAGGAAGAAGGGGCGCGGCGTTTCATCGGCAAACCCCTGCCGCTGGTACCGCCCGAACAGGCCGCCTTCGATGCCGCCCAGGCGGTCTGGCACGCCTTGTTGGGCGGTTATGTCCGCTGTATCGAATCGGCGCTGGCCGGCAGCGAACCGCTGCGCGACCGCCTGGCGCTGCTTGTCCAGCGCGGCCTGGCGACGCTGGCCGCCGCCCAGATCGACATCTACCGCGCCTGTTTCCAGCCGACGCCCGATCACTGGCGCACGCTGCATCAACTGTTTGCCACCGCCGAGCGCGCCGGGCTCGCCGCTGCCGAGATTCCGGACCAGGCGCGCCAAGGCAAAACGCCCTCGTCGCCGCGGGCCGTCTATGCCGAAATCCTGCTGCTCCATGCCGCCAGCCCGCACGAGCTGCCGGCGCGGCATCTGGCCTGGGCGGCGCGCTGGGCGCGCCGCTGGTCGGCCAAGGTCGATATCGTCACGACGCCACCCGCACCCGGCAAGACGACGCCGCTGTGCGTTGACCTGGCCTCGAAGGAGCCGGCCGGCTACGCGCCGGCGGCCGGCGAAGGCGTGCGCTGGCTGGATACCGCGTCGGTCAGGCAAAGCCTCAAGAAGCGCCTGACGCAACTCGACAAAGGCGCGAAGCCGGCCGAACTGCAACTCGGCGACGACTGCACCCAGCCTGCCTGCGGCCTGCTGCTGGCGCAGATCTATCAGCGCTGGTGCAAGGGCGGCACCCCCCGTCGACACGAGCGGCTGGCGGCCGACGGTCGCTGCGACCTCATCGGCGGCACCGATGCCATTCACTACTACCTGTCGGGACGCAAGCCTTTCCGCCAGCCGGGCCACGCCGACGACGAAGCCTTGCGCCGGGAGCGCGAGGAGCTTGCCACCTTCGGCCGGCTCGCCGACGCGCGCCAAGAAGCCGGCTTCAGCCAGCAACGTGGCTACCAGATCGAAGAATGGCGAATCCTCGATGAGTCGCCCGCCGGTCTCCAGGCCAGTCGCGAGCCGGGCCCGTCGGGCGGACGCATCGGTCAGGGACAGCTGGTCGCCAGCCGCCCGCATACCGGCCAGTATTTCCTGCTGGGCAGCGTGCGCTGGGCGATGATGACAGGCGACGGCCGCCTGCTGGCCGGCATCCGCATGATGCCGGGACGCCCCGATCCGGTGGCCGCGCGCGACATCGATGCGACTACGATCAGGGAACCGTATCGACCGGCATTTCTCCTTCCGGCGGTCGAAGCCCTGAATTCGCCCGCCACGCTTGTCATGCCCCCCGGGCATTTCCGGGCCGGCCGGACGCTGGAGCTCTTCGGCGGTCCGCATCGACAGGTCGTCCTGATGCAGCTCGTCGATCGCGGCCTGGACTTCGACCGCGCCACTTACCAACCCGCCTGATATCCGACTTCGGCCTCACGCCATGGCAAGCCCCGTCCAGTCCCCCTTCGATCCACGCGACCCGGCCGGCTGCCGGGCGTTCCTGGCGAACCTGCCGATCACCGACGTGCCGCTGGCGCACGATCTCGTCGGCAAGCTGCTGAAAGCCGTCCATGACACGCCGCCGCCGGCCACGGAATACCTGGCCGTGCTCGAAGCGGCCCATGAACCGCTGGCCTTCCTCCAGGAAGAGGTGGCGGTCCGCTACGCTTCGCGGCCATTGCCGGCCAACGAGGTCGAGTCCGCCATTTTCGCCAAGGTCGTCTCGCTCTGGCGGTTGATGGCCGGCGCCTACGCGCGCGTGGCCGATCTGGGCAGCAACCATCCGGGCATTCAGGAACAGCTGGCGCTGATCTGCCAGCGCTGTCTCCACTACGCGGGGCAGACCATCGTCGAGCATTACCGCGCGCATCGTCAGCTCGACGCAGGTTTCTGGCTCGAACTCCACGGCTTCTTCGATTCAGCCGAGGAATGGGGACTCGCCGATACCGAGGTTTGCGAGGCGCCCGGGAAAGCCGGCACGACCGGCACCATCGCCTACGCCACGGTGCTCCTGATCGATCTGGCCAATCCCTACGGCCGCACGCCGAAGGAACTGGCCTGGATCGTGCGCTGGGCGAAGCTGATGGCACCCCGTGTGGCCATCCGCAAGCCCGACGATGCCGGCGGCCGAGGGTACGGGCTGGACCTGATGCAGGATCACGGCCTGCTGCCGGTTGACCATCTTTCCGACACGCCCTCCGCCCGCCTGTTCGACACCTCCAAGCTCGGCGCCCCCATGCAGCAACTGCTCGCCCGACTCAAGGCGGGCGAGGACCCCAAGGCGCTGGGGCTCGGCGACGATTGCTCCGCCGTCCACGCCTTGCGCCTGCTGCTGCAGCTCTATCGTCCCTGGTGCCTTGCCGCCATGCCGCGCCGATTCGAACGCAGCCGCGGCAGCGGCACCTTGTCGATCGCATTGCCGGCGGAGTCGATCTACTTCCATGTCACGGGCGTCGAATTCGTCCAGCCCCAGCACGCCCGGATTTATTCCCGCGCGGAAATGGAGCGCTATTGGACCTTCCGCAACCAGTTGGACCCCAAACTGCCGCTCAATCTGCGCACCGCGGCGCTGGGCTTCGCGCTGGACGTCTGGCACATCGCCGATCAATCGCTCAATGGCTACCGGGTCAGCCGCGATGTTGCCGGACCGCGCGTCGAGCACAACCAACTGATCGCGCTCAAGCCGCCGGGAAAGGATAACTTCTTGCTCGGCCGCATTACCTGGCTGTTCCAGGAACGCGGCGGCGGACTGCAGGCGGGCATTCACGTCCTGCCCGGTCCCGTGACGGGCGTGGCGATCCGGCCCACCGGTGTCGGTGTCGGCCCTTCCGACAAATATGTGCCCGGCTTCTTCATGCCGGGCGTCGTCGCGCTCAAGGAGCCGCTTTCGGTCATCCTGCCGCCGGGCTGGTTCAGCCCGGGCCGCGTGGTCGAGATCTACACCGACCGGCCGGTGGCGGCAAAACTCCAGGAACTGATAGCCAAAGGGCCCAACTTCGAACGCTGTTCATTTGCGCTGGCCGATCAGCCACTGCCGGCTGCGCTATGATAGGTGCCCCCTGACATATTCTCGACATAACCACGACAACGCCATGGCCGGTCTCGATAAACAAACGCCGATCCCCACGGAAATCAAGCTCCACAAGCAATCCAAGCTGATGGAAATCAGCTTTGCCGATGGCGCCAGTTTCAAGCTGCCGTTCGAATACCTGCGCGTCCATTCGCCCTCGGCCGAGGTGCGCGGCCACGGTCCCGGTCAGGAAACGCTGCAGACCGGCAAGCGCAGCGTCGACATCATCGGCGTCGAGGCGGTGGGCCACTATGCCGTCAGGCCGGTGTTCTCGGACGGCCACGACACCGGCATCTATTCCTGGGATCTGCTCTACGATCTGGGCATCAACCAGGAGTCGTACTGGCAGGCCTACCTGATCCGCCTCGAAGCAGCCGGCGCCGACCGCGACGTCGATACGTCCACCAAGCCGCCGACGTCCTGCGGCAGCGGCGGTTCCTGCGGCAGCCACTGAGTCGCGATGCCGGATACGCATTTCGGTTTCGAGACGGTCAACGAGGGGGAAAAAGCCCGCCGCGTCGAAGGCGTGTTTTCATCGGTCGCCAACAAGTACGACCTGATGAACGACCTGATGTCGGTCGGCCTGCACAGGCTCTGGAAAGCCTTCGCCCTCCAGGTGTCCGGCGCGCGCGCGGGCGACCGCGTGCTCGACGTCGCCGGCGGCACGGCCGACCTTTCCTCGGCATTCGCCAAGCGCGTCGGTCCGACCGGCGAGATCTGGCTCACCGACATCAACAACGCCATGCTGACGCGCGGCCGCGATCGCCTGCTCGACGAGGGCGTGCTCAGCCCGGTGGCCCAGTGCGATGCCGAGAAGCTGCCCTTCCCCGACAATCATTTCGACATCGTCACGGTCGCCTTCGGTCTGCGCAACATGACGCACAAGGACAAGGCGCTGGCCGAGATGAGCCGCGTGCTGCGCGTCGGCGGCCGTCTGCTGGTGCTCGAGTTTTCCAAGGTCTGGGAGCCGCTTTCGCCGTTCTACGACCTCTATTCGTTCAAGGTACTGCCTTGGCTGGGCAGCAAGATCGTCGGCGACGCCGACAGCTATCGTTACCTGGCCGAGTCGATCCGCATGCATCCCGACCAGGAAACATTGAAGGGCATGATGGAACAGGCGGGCCTGGCGAAGGTCGAATACTTCAACCTGACCGCCGGCGTCGTTGCCCTGCATCGCGGCTACAAGATCTGACCCCACTCACGGAGGAAGACCCCATGAAGAAGTTTCTGCTGACCCTTGTCGTCACCATCGCCGGCTTCGGCTTGCCCGCACAGGATGCGGAGGCCAAGCGGCTGGGCGGCGGCGGATCGCTTGGCATGAGTCGCAGCACGGCGCCGATCCAGAAAGCCGCGCCGGCGCCGAGTTCCCCAACCCACGCCGCACCCACGCCTGCACCTGCCGCCCCCGCCGCGGCGCCGACGGCCGCCGCGCCCAAGCCCGCCGGCGCCAGCCGCTGGCTCGGTCCGATCGCCGGCCTGGCCGCGGGCATCGGGCTGGCCGCCCTGCTCTCGCATTTCGGTCTGGGCGAAGGCGTGGCCAACATGCTGATGATCCTGCTGCTGGTGATGGCGGCGGTGTTCGTTTTCCGCCTGCTGTTCCGCAAGAGTCAGCCGTCACCATACCACCATGGCGCCTCCCTCGCGACAGCCGGCAACGCGCCGATGCATTTCGAACCGAGCGCCGCGCCCGTGGCGGGCGCCGCCGCAGTCACCCATGTGCCTGCCGGTTTCGACTCCGAAGGCTTCCTGCGTCAGGCCAAGCTGAATTTCATCCGTCTGCAGGCGGCCAACGACGCCGGCAATCTCGATGATCTCAAGCAGTTTCTCGCGCCCGAAGTGTTTGCCGAGATCCGGATGCAATACGAAGAGCGTGGCAAGGCGAAGCAGGAAACCGACGTGCAGCAGCTCGACGCCGATCTGCTTGAGCTGGTAACGGAAAACGACCAGTACATCGCCAGCGTTCGTTTCCACGGCCTGATCCGGGAAGATGCCGGCGCAGCGCAGCCGTTCGCCGAAGTCTGGCATCTGACCAAACCGGTCAGCGGCGGCGGCTGGCGCGTTGCCGGTATCCAGCAGATTCAATGATCCGGGTGTGCTCGAGGGTCTGATTCTCGGCGCGCTCAATCACCTGCTTGAGCAGGCGGCATGGGCGCGTCGGCAATTGAGCGGGTTCGCCGGCCGTCGCGCCCGCTTCGAGATGCCGCCCTGGAAGCTGGCATTTCGCGTCGACGAACAGGGCCGGCTCGCGCCGGCCGACGACCAGGCGGTTGACGTGACGGTCGTCCTGCCGGCCGGCACGCCGCTGGTCGCGCTGCAGGGCATGGATCGCGCCATGGCGGCCGCTCATGTCACCGGCAACGCCGAGTTCGCCACCGCCCTGTCCTTCGTGCTCAAGAACCTGCGCTGGGATGCCGAGGAAGACTTGTCGAAGCTGGTCGGCGACATCGCAGCCCATCGCATGGTCGGCGTGTCGGCACGGCTGACTTTGTGGCAGAAGCAGGCGGCGCGCGATTTTGCCGAGAATGTGGCCGAATATCTGGGCGAGGAAGCGGATCTGCTGGTTCGCGCGCGAGACCTGAGCACTTTTCGCGCAGAACTGGCAGAATTCAGCCGTCGTGTCGAACTACTCGAGGCTCGTGTCGGTGCGCTGAGGTAAGGACGGCTGCCGGAATTCGTTCAAAGGAGGCATCGATGCTGCGCAAGATACTTTTCGCTTTCGCCCTGACCGCCGACTTGCCGGTCTTGCCAACGGCCTTCGCCGCCGACGAAGCCCAGTTGCTCGAGGAGGCCCGCAAGGTGGCATCGTCGATCCCGCCGAAGCTCCTGGAAGTTCTGGATGAAGAGCTCCGCAAGGGCGGCCCGGAGAACGCCATTGGCGTCTGCCGCGAAAAGGCGCCGCAGATGGCGAAGGCCGCCTCGGAGAAGACCGGCTGGGCGATCCGGCGCGTCAGCCTGAGGAACCGCAACCCCAAGGCGGTGCCGGACGCCTGGGAAAAAGCCGTGCTCGAGGAGTTCGATCGTCGCGCCGCCGCCGGCGACAAGCCGACGGGGATGGAAAAAGGCGAGTTGCTGACGGTCGACGGCCAGCAGGTCTATCGTTACATGAAGGCCTTGCCCACCCAGGATTTGTGCCTGCAGTGCCACGGTACCGCCGACCGCATCTCCCCGTCGGTGCAGGCCAAGCTTCAGGAGCTTTATCCGAACGACAAGGCAGTTGGTTATTCGGCCGCCGAAATCCGCGGCGCCATCACCCTTCGCAAGCCCCTGTAAGCGCCGGTCGGCCCGCCCGATCCTTTGATCCCATGAGTGCTGCCCGAATTCTCATCGCCGAAGACGAGCCGGTCGGCCTGATGGTGTTGACCGACATTCTCGGCGAGGAAGGCTACGAGATTCACAGCGCCGGCAACGGCGCCGATGCCTGGCGGTTGCTGGCCGAGTCGCCCAAAAGTTTCGACGTCGTGCTGCTCGACCGCATGCTGCCCGACATGGACGGCATCGAAATCCTGCGCCGCATGAAGGACCGCCGCGAGATGGCCCACCTGCCCGTGATCATGCAAACCTCCATGTCCGGCAGCGAAGCGGTCGCGGAGGGTTTGAAAGCGGGGGCTTACTACTATCTGGTCAAGCCCTTCGCCGCGGAAACGCTGATAGCCATCGTTGGCGCGGCGATTCGCGACCACCAGGACTATCTCGACCTGCAACGCGAAGTCCGGCAGGCGTCGCGCAGCATGGCCTGCCTGGACTCGGCGGCATTCGGTTTTCGCACCACTGACGAGGCGCGCGACGTCGCGACGCTGCTCGCACAGGCGGCGCCCGATCCCGGCCGCGTGGTGCTCGGACTTTCCGAATTGATGTTGAATGCCATCGAACACGGCAATCTGGGCATTACCTACGACGAAAAGACTCAGCTCGGCGGCGGCGAAGCGCTGGCCGAGGAAATCGACCGGCGCCTCGTCGATCCTGACTTTGCCCGCAGGATTGCGACTGTCGAGTTCGTCAGGAATGCGGGCGAGTTGCGCTTCATCATCCGCGACCAGGGCAAAGGATTCGACTGGCAACAATACCTGGAGATGATCCCGGAGCGCGCCTTCGACACCCATGGACGCGGCATTGCCATGTCCAAGCTGCTCAGTTTCGACAAGCTGGAGTACCGGGGTTGCGGCAACGAGGTCGAAGGCGTGGTGAACCTGCCGCCCGCCGTTACGCCCCCGGAAAGCACATCCACTCGCCATTGAACAAAAAAGGCAGCCTGGGCTGCCTTTTTTGCTTGAACGAAGCGTCGCGCGATCAGTGCGTCTGCTTGCGCAACTTCTGGATTGCCGCCAGTTGCGCAACGGCTTCCAGCAGTTCCGCCTGGGCGCGCGCATAGTCCAGGGCCGATTCGCGACTGGACATGGCTTCCTCGGCCTTTTTCTTGGCCTCGATCGCCTTGGCTTCATCGAGATCCTTGCCGCGGATCGCGGTATCGGCCAACACGGTGACGAGTCCGGGCTGCACCTCGAGAATGCCGCCGGCGACGAAGATCAACTCTTCCTTGCCATCCTGCAGCTTGACGCGCACCGCGCCCGGCTTGATGCGGGTCATCAGCGGCATGTGGCCGGGCAGGATGCCCAGCTCGCCCGCTTCGCCCGGCAGGACGACGAACTCGGCCAAGCCGGAGAAAATGGACTCTTCGGCACTGACGACATCGACATGAATGGTCATGGCCATGATGGCTATCCCTTATTGTGTGCGTGGCTTACTGAAGCGTCTTGGCCTTCTCGAAGGCTTCCTCGATGCCGCCCACCATGTAGAACGCCTGCTCGGGCAGGCTGTCGCACTCGCCCTCGACGATCATCTTGAAGCCCTTGATGGTGTCCTTGAGCGTCACGTACTTGCCCGGCGTGCCGGTGAACACTTCGGCGACGTGGAAGGGCTGGGACAGGAAGCGCTGGATTTTCCGCGCGCGGGACACGGCCAGCTTGTCGTCGGGCGACAACTCGTCCATGCCGAGAATCGCGATGATGTCGCGCAGTTCCTTGTAGCGCTGCAGGGTCGCCTGCACGCGGCGAGCGGTCTGGTAGTGATCTTCGCCGACGACCAGCGGGTCCAATTGACGCGAGGTCGAGTCGAGCGGATCGACCGCCGGGTAGATACCCAGCGCGGCGATGTCGCGCGACAGCACGACGGTGGAGTCGAGGTGGCCGAAGGTGGTCGCCGGCGACGGATCGGTCAGGTCGTCCGCCGGCACATACACGGCCTGGATCGAGGTGATCGAACCGACCTTGGTCGACGTAATGCGCTCCTGCAGGCGGCCCATTTCTTCGGCCAGCGTCGGCTGGTAGCCCACCGCGGAAGGCATCCGGCCGAGCAGCGCGGACACTTCGGTACCGGCCAGCGTGTAGCGGTAAATGTTGTCGACGAAGAACAGGATGTCGCGGCCTTCGTCGCGGAAGCGCTCGGCCATGGTCAGGCCCGTCAGCGCCACGCGCAGGCGGTTGCCGGGCGGCTCGTTCATCTGGCCGAACACCATGGCCACCTTGGAGTTGGCCAGATTGTCCTGGTCGATGACCTTGGCGTCCGACATTTCGTGATAGAAGTCGTTGCCCTCGCGGGTGCGCTCGCCGACGCCGGCGAACACCGAGAGGCCGGAGTGCTGCTTGGCGATGTTGTTGATCAGCTCCAGCATGTTCACGGTCTTGCCGACGCCGGCGCCGCCGAACAGGCCGACCTTGCCGCCCTTGGCGAACGGGCAGACCAGGTCGATCACCTTGATGCCGGTTTCCAGGAGTTCGGTGGCGGGCGACAGTTCCTCGAACTTCGGCGCCTTGGCGTGGATCGGGCGGCGCTCGTCGGATTGCACCGGACCGCGTTCGTCGATCGGGCGGCCCAGCACGTCCATGACGCGGCCGAGCGTGCCGTTGCCGACCGGCACCGAGATGGCGGCGCCGGTGTTCTTGACTCTCATGCCGCGGCGCAGGCCGTCGGAGGAACCCATGGCGATGGTACGGACGATGCCGTCGCCGAGCTGCTGCTGCACTTCGAAGGTCAGCCCTTCTTCGGCCATGCCGCCGGCCGGCTCGTCGAGCAGCAGCGCGTCATAGACCCTGGGCATGTGCTCGCGCGGGAACTTGATATCGACCACGGCGCCGATGCACTGAACAATGTTTCCTTGACTCATGATTACCTCGTCCTGTTAGCCTGCGATAGCGGCGGCGCCGCCGACGATTTCAGAAATTTCCTTGGTGATCGAAGCCTGGCGGGCCTTGTTGTAGACCAGCTGGAGTTCCTTGATGACGTTGCCGGCATTGTCGGTCGCCGATTTCATCGCCACCATGCGCGCCGACTGCTCGGAGGCCATGTTCTCCGCCACCGCCTGATAGATCAGCGCCTCGACGTAGCGTACCAGCAGCTCATCGACGACGACGCGCGCCTCGGGCTCGTAGAGGTAGTCCCAGTGGCCTTCCGGCGTGCCCAGGCGCTCGCCGGTCAGCGGCAGCAGTTGCTCGACCACCGGCTCCTGCTTCATGGTGTTGATGAAGCGGGTATAGGCGATGTAAACGACATCCAGCTCGCCGTTTTGGACGGCGTCGATCATGATCTTGACGGGACCGATCAACTTTTCCAGATGGGGCGTGTCGCCCAGGTGTGTGGCCTCGGACACGACCTTGGCGCCCAGCCGCTGCATGAAGCCGAGCCCCTTGTTGCCGATGGCGGTGACGCGAACCTGGGCGGCGCCGGCAGCTTCCCAGTCGCGCATGGTGTTGAGCACCAAGCGCAGGATGTTGGTATTGAGGCCGCCGCACAACCCCTTGTCGGTGGTCACCAGAATCAGGCCGATGCGCTTGGCCTTGCCGGCGGCGTCCTGCGACGGCTGACTTTTCGCCAAGAAAGGATGGCGGTAGTCGGAAAGCGTCGCCGCCGAGAGATTGGCCGCCAGGCGGCGAATCTTCTCGGAATACGGCCGCGCGGCGCGCATGCGATCCTGCGCCTTGCGCATTTTCGACGCAGCCACCATCTCCATGGCCTTGGTGATCTTCTTCGTGTTCTGGAACGAAGCGATCTTGGTCCGAATCTCTTTGCCGCTAGGCATCGCGCGTCTCCTGAGTGGCGCTTAGGCCCAGTTCTTCTTGAACTCGGTCACCGCTGCCGTCAGCGCCGCCTCGCCGTCCTTGTCGAGATCCTTGGTGGACTCGATCTTGTCCATGAGCGCGCCGTGGCTCGCCTTCATGTACTTGTGCAGGTCGGCTTCGAAGGCCAGCAGCTTCGGCACGTCGACGTCGTCGAAGAACCCCTGGTTGATCGCAAACAGCGACACCGCCATTTCGGCCACCGACAGCGGCGCGTATTGGGCCTGCTTCATCAGTTCGGTAACGCGGCGGCCGCGCTCCAGCTGCTTGCGGGTGGCGTCGTCGAGGTCGGAAGCGAACTGGGCGAAGGCCGCGAGCTCGCGGTACTGCGCCAAGGCCAGACGCACACCGCCACCGAGCTTCTTGATGACCTTGGTCTGGGCGGCGCCGCCGACGCGCGACACCGAGATACCGGCGTTGATGGCGGGACGGATACCGGCGTTGAACAGACTGGTCTCGAGGAAGATCTGGCCGTCGGTAATCGAGATGACGTTGGTCGGCACGAAGGCGGAAACGTCGCCGGCCTGGGTTTCGATCACCGGCAGCGCGGTCAGCGAACCGGTCTTGCCCTTGACGGCCCCCTTGGTGTAGTTCTCGACGTACTCTTCGTTAACGCGCGCGGCGCGCTCCAGCAGGCGCGAGTGCAGGTAGAAGACGTCGCCCGGATAGGCTTCGCGGCCGGGCGGACGACGCAGCAGCAGCGAGATCTGGCGATAGGCCCAGGCCTGCTTGGTCAAGTCGTCGTAAATGATCAGGGCGTCCTGGCCGCGGTCGCGGAAGTACTCGCCCATGGTGCAGCCGGAGTAGGGGGCGATGAACTGCATGGCGGCAGAGTCAGAGGCCGAGGCGGCGACGACGATGGTGTAGGCCATGGCGCCGTGTTCTTCGAGCTTCTTGACCACGTTCATGATCGACGAGGCCTTCTGGCCGACGGCGACGTAGATGCAGAGCAGCTCCTTGCCCTTCTGGTTGATGATCGTGTCGATCGCCACCGCCGTCTTGCCGGTCTGGCGGTCGCCGATGATCAGTTCGCGCTGGCCGCGACCCACCGGCACCATGGAGTCGATGGCCTTCAGGCCCGACTGCACCGGCTGCGAAACGGACTTGCGCCAGATGACGCCCGGCGCCACCTTTTCGATCTTGTCGGTTTCCTTGGCGTTGATCGGGCCCTTGCCGTCGATGGGCTGACCCAGCGAGTTGACGACACGGCCGATCAGCTCGGGGCCGACCGGCACTTCGAGAATCCGGCCGGTCGTCTTGACGATGTCGCCTTCGGTGATGTGCTCGTACTCACCCAGCACCACCGCGCCGACGGAATCGCGCTCGAGGTTGAGCGCCATGCCGAAAGTGTTGCCGGGGAACTCCAGCATCTCGCCCTGCATGACGTCGGCCAGGCCGTGCACGCGGCAGATGCCGTCGGTCACGGAAACGACCGTGCCCTGGGTGCGCACTTCGCTCGCGCCGTCCAGGTTCTGGATTTTGCTCTTGATCAGTTCGCTGATCTCGGATGGATTCAACTGCATGGAATTTCTCCTAACTGTTCAGGGCGACGCGCATGGCGGACAGCTTGCCGCTCACCGAGGCATCGAGCACTTGATCGCCGATCACCACCTTGACACCGCCGATCAACGCCGGATCGACGCTCACCGAAAGCTGCAGGCGACCGAAACGCTTTTCCAGAAGCTGGCTCAGGCTGGCGAGTTGGGCATCGTCGAGCGGGAAAGCGGAATGGACAACGCCTTCCTTGACGCCCTCTTCGCCCTGCTTCATCGCCGCGAATTGACCGGCGATTTCCGGCAGGCATGCCAAACGGCCGTTGTCGGCCAGCAGGCGGATGAAATTGCCCAACACCGAAGTGGCTTCCGCGTCTTTGCCGGCGGCGGCGCGAAAAAGGTCTTCGACCTTGGCGGCAGGCACGTTGGGATTGCCGATCAGGCTGGCGGCCTGCGGGTCGACCGCGATCTGCGCGAGGCGACCCAAGGCTTCCGACCACGCCGGCAACGCCTGCCGTTCCCGCGCCAGGCGAAATGCCGCCTCGGCATACGGACGTGCAAGGGTGGCGATCTCGGCCATGCGCTTACAGCTCCTGTTTCAGCGCCGACAACATGTCGGCATGAGCGGCAGCATTGACCTCGCGGCGCAGGATCTTCTCGGCACCGGTAACCGCCAGTTCGGCGACGCGCTCGCGCAATTGCTGCTTGGCGCGCTCGGCTTCCTGGTCGATCTCGGCCTTGGCGGAGGCAATCACCTTGTCGGCTTCGACCCGAGCAGCGGCCTTGGCATCCTCGACGATCTGCTGGGCGCGACGCTCGGCCTGGGTCAGCAGTTCAGCCGACTTGTCCTTGGTCTCGCGCAGGACGTCCGCCGAGCGGCGGGCAGCCAGTTCGAGGTCGTGCTTGCCGCGCTCGGCGGCGGCCAGTCCGTCGGCAATGGTCTTCTGCCGGATCTCGATGGCGTTGCGCAAGGGCGGCCAGACAAACCGGACCGTGAACCAGATGAAGATGGCGAAGGCGACCGCTTGGGAAATCAGGGTCAGATTGATGTTCATTTATCCACCGCTTTCGGTTGGACGAAAAAAACGCTGTCAGTGAATCGCGGCGAGCAGCGGGTTGCCGAAGGCGAACAGCATGGCCAGGCCGACGCCGATAATGAACGAGGCATCGATCAGGCCGAGCAGCAGGAAGACCTTGGCTTGCAGCGTCGGCATCATCTCGGGCTGGCGGGCAGCGGCTTCGAGGAAACGGCTGGCCATGATGCCGATGCCGATACAGGCACCCGCGGCGCCGAGGCCGATGATAAGGCCGATGCCGACGCCGGTGTAGGCTTGAATCAGGGCCAGGAATTGCATTTTGTCCATTTTGCTGTCCTTTCAGTTGAGATCTGGGTTAAGTGGAAAGTGAAAAACGCGGAAATCAGTGGCTCTCATGCGCCATCGCCAGATAGACGACGGTGAGCATCATGAAAATGAAGGCCTGCAGCACGACGATCAGGATATGGAAGATCGCCCAGCCGGCACCAAGAATGGCGCCGAAAACAGTCCCGGCGAGGCCGGTGGCGGCCCAGAGGCCCAGCAGCAGGAAAATGATTTCGCCCGCGTACATGTTGCCGTAGAGACGCAGGGAGTGCGACAGCGGCTTGGACACGTACTCGATGATGTTGAGCAGAAAGTTGGCCGGCCAAAGGAGCGGATTCGAACCAAACGGCGAGCAAAACAGCTCGTGAATCCAGCCGCCCAGGCCCTTGACCTTGACGCTGTAGAAGATCATCAGGAACCAGACGGCCAGCGCCAGGGCGAAAGTGGTATTGACGTCGGCGGTCGGCACCATGCGCCATTCGTGCAGCCCCATGGCCCCCAGGATCTTGGCCATGATGTCCACCGGCAGGAAGTCCATGGCGTTCATCAGCAACACCCAGACGAACACGGTCAGGGCGGCGGGAGCGACGAAGGCATGGCGGTC
This sequence comes from Betaproteobacteria bacterium, assembly GCA_019136545.1. Classification (GTDB taxonomy): domain Bacteria; phylum Pseudomonadota; class Gammaproteobacteria; order Burkholderiales; family Rhodocyclaceae; genus Fen-999. The sequence continues at coordinate 40,383 of JAGVUA010000152.1, read as the reverse complement.
GCCGTGGAAGATGCCCTTGACCTGGTCATCGATGAACTCGATGGCCAGTTCGACAAAGGCCTGACGCTTGTTGGGCACGCCTGCCGTCGCGCCGCGCACCACCCACCAGAGAAAACCAAATGCGAGGATGCCGAGGATGACGGAAGTCACGATGGTATCGACATGCAGTACCCAGAAATCACCCGTGCCGACCGATTTCTGCATGAAGCTGAGGTGGTGGGTAATGTAGGAGGTCGGGGTCAGTTCTGCGCCAGCCGTCATGTCGAAACCCAAGAAGTATCAGTTAATCACCAGACATCGCAAACGCCATCCCCGACAGCAGTACGGAGACCACGAATGCGCCGAGGAAAGCCAGCACCACTAAGCTCTGGTAGGCCGAAAACACCAACCATAACAGCAGCACCATCACCACTACTTTCGCGGCTTCGGCCCGCAGCGCGACTCGCACCGCGGAACTCGAACTCGCTGCGGGACGCGCCGACATCAAGGCAAACACCAGCACGCCAGCCACACCGATCATGCCACCCAGCAACCCCGACAGCGCCCCATTGCCGCCGGCCAAGCCTCCCGCCGCGGCCGCAACCACGGCGGTGGCGAATCCCTGCCACAACATCGTTACGCGAAACGCCCGGCCGAGTTTGAACATTCGAGGCTCAATCCCGATGCCCAGGGCGTTCGCCGCAAGGCCATCAAAAAAAACCAGCGGATTTTAATGGAAGTTTATGGACCCCGTCAATCGCTGCGTTGCAACATTAATATTCTCTTATGCTGCTCATACGCCGGCAAAAGCCGCTTCGATTTCGGCGAAGGTCCTGGCGATTTCGTGCGTGGTCAACTCGACCCCCAGCTGGCGCGCGATTTGCGACGCCGAGAAGATGCCGCGCAGCGTTTGTTTGTTGGCTTCCCGATCCTCCTCGACGACCAGGGTATGCTGGCGTCCGCACGCCTTCAACGTGGCGACGATGTGGCCTACTTCCGCGCGCATGACGTCGCTCAACTTGATCGCTTCCATGACTTCGAGACTGGTCATGACATCGCGCACTTCCAGTTCCTCGCGCTTGGCGCCGCGCGCCTGGGCAACCAGGATCGGCTTCTCGCCCATCAGGTCGCGCGCCGTCACCACGCCCGAGATTCGGCCATTCCTTTCCACGACCAGCAGCAGGCGAACGCCGCGCAGCAGCATGTGCTGGTTGGCGGCATAGAGCGTTTCCTGCGGCGACACCGTGGCCGGCGGAATCTTGGTCAGGTCGGTCATGACCTCGATGGCGGGCGAATCCGCCTGGACAAAGGCGGGATTGAGCGCGCCACCGACGTAGCAGCCACCGGTGCAGACGGCGACCTGGGCCAAGGGTTTGTAGCGGTCATTGATCATGTTCGTCTCCCGTTGAAAAAAAGAGGTTCGAATGAGCTCCCGTGCGCTTCGTTCGGGCCCTGACAGGTTACTGCATCATCGGCCTGTCGGTTGCTGTTTTCCCTGCAGCCGCTGCAACAGGCCGTCCAGTTGATCAAGGCTGGCAAAGCGGATGGTCAGGCTGCCGGCACCCTTGCGATTGGCGGCGATCTTGACCGTGGCGCCAACACTGTCGGCAAGTTCCTCTTCCAGGCGCTCGAGGTCGCGGTTCGGCGGCTTGCCCGTCGACTTCTCGGTACGCGGATTCAACTCGCGCGCGACGGCACGCTCCGTTTCACGCACCGACCAGCCCTTGTCGACCGCGATGCTCGCCACCCTGCCCTGCTCGGTCTTGGGCAGCGCCAGCAGCGCCCGCGCGTGACCCATCTCGATATCGCCGGCCATCAGCATGTCCTGGGCAGGCTTGGCCAGATGCAACAGGCGAAGCAGATTGGTCGCGGCGGAGCGCGAGCGGCCGACGGCGTCCGCCGCCTGCTGGTGCGTCATGCCGAACTCGTCGATCAGCCGCTGCAAGCCGGCGGCCTCTTCGAGCGGGTTGAGATCCTCGCGTTGAATGTTCTCGATCAAGGACATCGCCAGCACGGCATCGTCCGGAATGTCGCGGATCAGCACCGGCACTTCGGCGAGACCGGCAATCTGCGAGGCACGCCAGCGCCGTTCGCCGGCGATGATTTCATAGCGCGGCGCAGCGCCCGCTTCGGCCACCGGACGCACCGAGATCGGCTGGATCAGGCCCTGCGCCTTGATCGAGGCGGCCAGCTCCTCGAGCGAGCCCGGATCCATGCGCGTGCGCGGCTGGTACTTGCCGGGCTGCAAGGCGCCGACCGGCAGCGTCTCCTGACGGCTGACTTCGACGCCGTTGTTGGCGGCGAGCAGCGCGTCGAGCCCGCGACCGAGCCCTTTCATCTTCGGGGGATTCATCGCTTCATTCCTTCCATGAGTGCACGCGCTCGATCATCTCGGCAGCGAACGCGAGATAGGCCTGGGCGCCTTTGGACGACTTGTCGAACAACACGCCGGGCATGCCGTAGCTGGGCGCCTCGGCCAGGCGGACATTGCGCGGCACCACCGTGCGGAACACCTTGTCGCCGAAATGTTCTTCCAGTTGCGCGGACACCTGGTTCGACAAGGTCGAGCGCGGATCGTACATGACCCGCAACAGGCCGATCACCTTGAGATCGCGATTGAAACTGGCGTGCACCCGCTTGATGGTATTGACCAGGTCCGACAAGCCTTCCAGCGCGTAATATTCGCATTGCATGGGAATGACAACCCCATGGGCGGCGCACAGGCCGTTGAGGGTGAGCATCGACAGCGACGGCGGACAATCGATCAAGACAAAGTCATAATCGTCGGCGTGCCGGGCCAGGGCGTCCCTCAGGCGGTTTTCGCGGCGTTCGAGCTGCACCATCTCCACCTCGGCGCCGGCAAGGTCGCGATTGGCCGGCAGGATGTCGTAGCCCGCGGTCGGCGAGCTGACCCGGGCATCGCCCAGCGTCACCAGGCCGACCAGCAGTTGGTAGACGGAGCGGCGCAATTCGCGCTTGTCCACGCCGCTGCCCATGGTGGCGTTGCCTTGCGGGTCGAGGTCCACCAGCAGCGTGCGCTGGCCGCTCTGGGCGAGGGCGGCGGCAAGATTGACCGAAGTCGTGGTCTTGCCGACACCTCCTTTCTGGTTGGCGATGGCGAAGATGTGCATCCTCAAGTCCTTTCCAGAATGAGCAAATGACGCTCGGCAGCCAGGCCGGGCACGTTGAGTTTTATGGCTTCCGCCAATCGCCACCCTGTCGGCAGGCCTTCGATTTCCGTGCCCGGATACGCGCCTTTCATGGCCAGCAGGCGACCGGTCAGGTGGCCGGCCAGCCTGACGAATTCGGCGAGATCGGAAAACGCCCGCGAAATGACAGCATCGAAAGTCCCCTTCAGGCGCTCCACACGACCACAGTGAATACTCACATTGGTCAATTTGAACTCGATCTTAGCTTGCTGCTGGAACGCGACTTTCTTCTGGCTGGCCTCGACCGAGGTGATGCGCAGCTCCGGCCGGGTCATCGCCAAAGTCAGCCCCGGCAGACCGGCGCCGCTGCCGACGTCGGCCAGCGTCTCGGCCGCGCCGAGATGCGGCAACACCGCCAGCGAATCGAGCAGATGATGCGTCACCATCTGATCCGGGTCGCGAATCGCCGTCAGGTTGTAACTCTTGTTCCATTTCGCCAGCAAGGCCATGAATGCCTCGAGCCGGGCTTCGGCACCCGTTGGCAGCGTCAGGCCGAGTTCGGCGATGCCGTCCGCGAGCCTCATGCTGCCCGCTTCTTCTTGAGATGCACCAGCAGCAGGGAAATCGCCGCCGGCGTGACGCCTTGGATGCGCGAGGCCTGACCGAGCGTTTCGGGCCGGTGTTGATCAAGCTTTTGCCGCACCTCGATGGACAGGCCGCGAACCTTGCCGTAATCCATGTCCGCCGGCAATACCAGCGATTCCTGATCCCGGGTTTTCGCCACTTCCTCGCGCTGCCGCTCGATATAGCCCTGGTACTTGGCCTGAATCTCCACCTGCTCGATCAGGCCCGGCTCGGTCAAGCCCGATCCCGCGCCGGGCAGCGTGAGCAGTTCCCGATAGCCGATCTCGGGGCGGCGCAGCAGCTCAAGTAGCCGGTACTCGCGCTCCATGGGCTTGCCCAATACCCGAATGGCGTCGGCATCGGCCAGCAGGCGGGGATTGATCCAGGTCGATTTGAGCCGCTCCACTTCCGCCGCGACGGCATCCCGTCTGCGATTGAAAACATCCCAGCGCCCATCGTCGACCAGTCCGAGTTGCCGGCCAGTCTCGGTCAGGCGCAGGTCGGCGTTATCCTCGCGCAGGCTCAGGCGGTATTCGGCACGACTGGTGAACATGCGATACGGCTCGGCCACCCCGCGCGTGATCAAGTCGTCGATCATCACGCCCAGATAGGCCTGATCCCGGCGCGGCGACCACGGCTCAAGCGCGCCGGCGAAACGCGCGGCATTGATGCCGGCGAGCAGTCCCTGCGCCGCCGCCTCTTCGTAACCGGTGGTGCCGTTGATCTGCCCGGCGAAGAAAAGTCCTTGAATCGACTTGGTTTCCAGCGAGGCCTTGAGATTGCGCGGATCGAAATAATCGTATTCGATGGCGTAGCCGGGCCGGGTGATCTGGGCGGCTTCCAGGCCGCGGATGGACCGCACCAAGGCCAGCTGGACATCGAACGGCAGGCTGGTCGAAACCCCCTGCGGATAGAACTCGTGCGTGGTCAACCCTTCCGGCTCGAGAAAGACCTGATGCTCGTCCTTGCCGGCGAACTTGTGAATCTTGTCCTCGATCGACGGGCAATAGCGCGGCCCCACCCCTTCGATGACACCCGTGAACATCGGCGATCGATCCAATCCGGCGCGGATGATGTCATGGGTGCGGGCATTGGTGTGGGTGATCCAACACGGAATCTGGCGCGGATGTTGCCCGGCCGAGCCGAGGAAGGAAAAAACCGGTATCGGCTCGTCGCCGGGTTGTCGCTGCATGACCGAGAAATCGATGGTCCTGCCGTCCAGGCGTGGCGGCGTACCGGTCTTGAGGCGTCCGACCGGCAGGGCAAGTTCGCGCAGGCGTTGCGCCAAAGTCAGTGATGGCGGATCGCCGAAGCGTCCGGCGCGGTAGCTCTCCAGTCCGACATGGACCAGGCCGTTCAGGAAAGTGCCGACCGTCAGCACCACCGCCGGTGCCTCGAACCGGATGCCCAACTGGGTCACCGCACCGGCGACCCGATCACCGGTCATGATCAGGTCATCGACGGCCTGCTGGAACAAGGTGAGATTGGGGTGGGCTTCGAGCCGAGTTCGAATCGCCTGCTTGTAGAGCAAACGATCCGCCTGCGCCCGCGTTGCGCGCACGGCCGGTCCCTTGGAGGCATTGAGCGTCCTGAATTGGATGCCCGCCTCGTCGGTTGCCGCCGCCATCACCCCCCCCAGCGCATCGACTTCCTTGACCAGATGGCCCTTGCCGATGCCGCCGATCGACGGGTTGCAGTACATCGCCCCCAGCGTTTCGATATTGTGCGTCAGCAGCAGCGTGCGCGCGCCGCTGCGCGCGGCAGCCAATGCCGCCTCGGTGCCGGCGTGTCCGCCACCGACGACAATCACATCGAACTTGGTTGGATAGAGCATGGGGCAGAGAGGCGAAAGAGGCGCAATGATACGCTCGGCCTTCAAAAAACAGAATTGGCATGCGAAAGTTTCACGTGAAACCACCCCCAGGGACCACAGGCGGTTTCACGTGAAACCAAATCCCTAGCGCTTGCCGCCCAACCCCAGGTAGCTTTCGACGATGCGCGGATTGCCTTCGAGCTCGGCGCTCGACCCCGAAATCGCCACTTCGCCGGTTTCCAGCACGTATCCGGCATCGGCCACCTGCAGCGCCGCTCGGGCATTCTGTTCGACCAGCAGGATCGCCACGCCTGTCTTGCGCAAGTTGCCGATGACGTGAAAAATCTCCCGGACGATCAGCGGCGCCAGGCCCAGGCTCGGCTCGTCGAGCATCAGCAACTTCGGCTTGGCCATCAAGGCGCGGCCCACCGCCAGCATCTGCCGTTCGCCGCCGGAAAGCGTACCGGCGCGCTGGCCGCGCCGCTCCTTGAGACGGGGGAAAATGCCGAAAACCTCGTCCATGGTTTGCCGCTCGTCGCGATGGCCGAGCCGCCGCCGCATGAAGGCGCCGAGCAGCAGGTTGTCTTCGACGCTCATTTCACCAAACAGCTCGCGCTTCTCCGGCACCAGCGTCATGCCGAGCGCGACCATCCGCTCGACCTCGATGTCCGCCTGCTCCGACCCCAGAAAGCTCACCGTACCGGAGCTCCGCGGCAAGACGCCCATGATCGCCGACAGCAGCGTGGTTTTGCCGGCCCCGTTGGGGCCGATGACGGTGACGATTTCACCGGCCCGCACAGCCAACGAGACATGGTGCAGCGCCTCCACCTTGCCGTAGGCGACGCAAAGGTCCTGGACCTCCAGAATCGGCGCGTCCATCAATCCACTCCACCCAAGTAGGCTTCGATCACCGCCGGGTTGCATTGCACCTGCTCGGGCAGGCCCTCGGCGATCTTTTCGCCGAACTCCATCACGACCACGCGGTCGGCCAGACCCATGACGAAGTCCATGTCGTGCTCGACCAGCAGGATGCCCATGCCCTCGTCGCGCAGCTTGCGCAGCAAATCGGCCAGGGTTTCCTTCTCGAGATAACGCAAGCCCGCCGCCGGTTCGTCGAGCAGCAGCAGACTGGGGTCGGACGACAGGGCGCGCGCGATCTCGACGATGCGCTGCTGCCCCAAGGCGAGGCTGCCGGCCGCATCGAACATGTACTCCGTCAGCCCGACGCGTTCGATCTGCCGCGCCGCTTCCGCCAAAAGGCGCGCCTCCTCGCCCCGCTCGCCATGGACGGCGGCGGCGGCGACCCCGGCGCTGCCACGCTGATGGGCGCCGATGGCGACGTTCTCCAGCACCGACATCGCCGGCAGCAACCGTACATGCTGGAAGGTTCGGCTCATGCCGCGCCGGGCGATCTCGCGCGAGCAGCAACCATCCACCCGCTCGCCCAGGAAGCTCACCTCGCCCGAAGTCGGCGGATCGACGCCCGTCACCAGGTTGAACAAAGTGCTCTTGCCCGCGCCATTGGGACCGATCAGGGCCAGGATCTCGCCGGCGCGCACTTCGAGGCTCATCTTGTTGTTGGCCACCAGCCCGCCGAACTTCTTGACGGCATCCTTGACTTCCAGCAAGGTGGTTCCCGGCGGCGGGCGCTCCCGCCGCGCCAAGGGCTCGCCCGTAGGCACGGCGCGCGCCGGTCGCTTGATCGGAACCGCCCGGGCCAGCAAGGGCCAGATGCCGTCGCGGGCGCGATGGAAGACAAAAATCATCAACAAGCCGAAAACGATGATTTCGAAATTACCCGAGGCACCGAACACCCGTGGCAAGAGATCCTGCAACCATTGCTTCAACACCGTGATCAGCCCCGCGCCCACCAGCGCGCCCCAGACGTAGCCAGCGCCGCCGATCACCGCCATGAACAGGTATTCGATGCCGATGTGCAAACTGAAGGGCGTCGGGTTGACGAAGCGCTGCATGTGCGCGTACAGCCAGCCCGAAATGGCCGCAAAAGCCGCCGCGACCAGGAAGATGATCATTCTTGACCGGGCCGTGTCCACCCCCATGGCCTCGGCCATGATGCCGCCGCCCTTGAGCGCCCGTATCGCCCTGCCCTCGCGCGAATCGAGCAGGTTCTGGGTCATCCAGACTGCCGCCAGCAAAATCAGCCAGATCAGGTAATACAGATGGCGGCCATCGCGGAGCTCGAAGCCGAACAGGCTGAGCGGAGGAATGCCGGTCATGCCGGTATGGCCGCCGAGAAACGACACATTGCCGAACAGGAAATACAGGGACATGCCCCAGGCCAGGGTGCCGAGCGGCAGGTAGTGGCCGGAAAGCCTGAGGGTAAGCAAACCCAGGACGCCCGCCACGGCCAAGGTCACCAGCAGGCCGGCGACCAAAGTCAGCCACGGCGACACGGCAAACCAGCTGAGCACGGCCGGGAGTTCCTCGGCGGTAGTCAGGTAACCGGTGGTATAGGCACCGAGCCCCACGAACGCCGCCTGACCGAAAGAAGTGAGTCCTCCCACACCTGTCAACAGCACCAAGCCAAGCGCCACCAGCGCGTAGAGGCCGATGTAGTTGAGCAGCGTGACGTAGAACTCCGGCAGAACCAGCGGACCGATCGCCAGCAGCGCGAGAAGCATGCCCGCAAGAACGCGAGGACTCACTCTTCTTCCTCTTCAACATGGCGCGTGGTCATCGAGCGCCAGAGCAACACCGGAATAATCATTGTAAAAACAATTACTTCCTTAAATGCAGACGCCCAAAACGACGAAAACGACTCCAGAAGTCCGACGAGAATGGCGCCGGCCGCCGCCAGCGGATAGCTGATCATGCCGCCGACGATGGCGGCGACGAAACCCTTGAGGCCGACCAGGAAACCCGTGTCGTAATAGATGGTCGTGATCGGCGCCACCAGGATGCCCGACATGGCGCCGATCGCCGCCGCCAGGAGGAAGCACAGCTTGCCGGCCTGGGTGGTCGATATTCCCATCAACTGCGCGCCGACCCGATTGATGGCCGTGGCCCGCAAAGCCTTGCCCCACAAGCTGCGCTCGAAAAATATGTAAAGTCCGACGATGAGCAGGAGGCTGGCGCCGATCACCCACAGCGTCTGTCCCGTGACGGTGACATCGCCCAAGGAAAAGCTCGCTTCCGAGAAGGCCGGCGTACGCGACCCTTCCGCGCCGAAGAACAAGAGGCCCAGGCCGACCAAGGCCAAGTGCACCGCGACCGAGACGATCAGCAGCACGAGTACCGAGGCCGAGGCCAGCGGCTGGTAAACCAGGCGATAGATCATCGGCCCGAGCGGCACCACCAAGGCCATCGCCAGCACCACCTGGACCGCCAGCGGCCACTGGCCAGGTTTGGCCAGAAGCACGATGGCCGCCAAGACGGCCGGATAGGCGAGATTCCATCCGAGCGCCAAAGTCAGCCGTCGCCGCCCGCCTCGGCGGCGCGATGCCGCCGCCAGCTCGATGATGGAGATGACCGCACCCATGCCGATGAGCAACCACAGGGTGCCGGGCACTTTGGCCGTTTGAAAACTGGCTAGCGTCAAGGCGCCAAACGCGACGAACTCCCCCTGGGGAATGAAGATCACCCGCGTCACCGCGAACACCAGGACGAGCGCCAGCGCCAACAGCGCGTAGATGGCGCCATTGACGACGCCATCCTGGGCAAGCAGCAAGGCAATCTGAAGATCCATGGCTTATTTTGGCGAAAATGAAAAAGGCGCCGTTCCAGGCGCCTTGCCGAAGCTCGCGGCCCTTACTGCACCAGTTTCCAGCCGCCGTCCTTGATCTCGACCATGACGCGGGCGCGCTGGTCGAATCCCAAGTGGTCCTGTGCCGACATGTTCACGATGCCGTGCGACACGGTGACGTTCTTCAGGCCCTCCAGGGCGTCCCTCAAGGCAGCCCGAAACTCCTTGCTGCCGGGCTGGGCCTTTTTCAAGGCCACCGGAATGGCATTTTGCAGAAGAATGCCGGCATCCCAGGCATGGGCGCCGAAGGTGGACGTCGTACCCTTGCCATGGGCCGCCTCGTACTTGGTCGTGTAGTCCATCGCCACCTTCTTGATGGGGTTGCTGTCGGGCAGCTGTCCCGCTACCAGCACCGGGCCCGCGGGCAGGAAAGTGCCTTCGCAATCCTTGCCGCACACGCGCAGGAAATCCATGTTGGCCACGCCGTGCGTCTGGTAAAAGGCGCCCTTGTAGCCCTTTTCCTTCAAGGTCTTCTGCGGCAGCGCGGCAGGCGTTCCCGAGCCGGCCACCAGCACCGCGTCCGGCTTGGTCGAAATGATTTTCAGCGCCTGGCCGGTAACTGAGGTATCGGCGCGGTTATACCGCTCGTTGGCAACGATCTTGAGCTTGCGCGCTTCGGCGATCTTGGCGAACTCCTGATACCAGCCCTCGCCGTAGGCATCCGAAAAGCCGATGAACGCCACGGTCTGTATCTTGTTGTTGAGCATGTGCTCGACGATGGCGGTAGACATCTGGACGTCGTTTTGCGGCGTTTTGAAGACCCATTTGACTTTCGGGTTGGCCATATCGACGATCCGCGCCGATGCCGCCATCGAGATCATCGGCGTCTCGGCTTCCGCGGCGACGTCGATCATCGCCAGCGAATTGGGCGTAATGGTCGAACCCACCACTACGTCCACCTGATTTTCCGTAATCAGCTTCCGGGTGTTCTTGACCGCGGAAGTGGTGTCGGACGCGTCGTCGAGAACGATGTAGTTGATTTTTTGCCCGCCGATGCTGGTCGGCATCAAGGCAAAGGTGTTCTTCTCCGGAATGCCCAGGGACGCGGCGGGGCCCGTCGCCGACAGCGTGACACCGACGTTGATGTCGGCCTGCGACGTACCGGCCAGGGCCATGATCACGCAACCGACCAGCGGCTTCAGCTTCTTGTTCATCGAGGTCTCCTCCTGTGTCTGGCTAAGAATACAGCGTATCGTAGCCGAATTTGCCGATCAAGACAGTACTTACGACAAGGAATATGACACGGACAAAGCTGCTGCCATGTCGCAATGCCAGCCGCGTCCCCACCAGCGCGCCGACCATGTTGAAGGCTGCCATGGTCAGTGCGGTCACCCACAGCATGTTGCCGGTCGGCACGAAGAAACACAGCGCCGCCGCGTTGGTGGTCAGATTGACGATCTTCGCGGCGCTGGAGGCGCGCAGGAAATCGAGCCCGAACAGCCCGACGAAGGCGAAGATCATGAAGCTGCCGGCGCCCGGACCAAAGAAACCGTCGTAGAAGCCCAGCGCCGCGCCGGCGGTCAGCGCCCACGGCCGCACTTTTGCCGCCGGCAGGGGCGTCCCGTGCAGCTTGCCGAAATCCGGCTTCAGCAGCGTGTAGATGACGACGACGATCATCATCGCCAGCACCAGGGGTCGCACGACGTCCTTGGGCAGCCAGGCCACCGTCGCCGCGCCGGCGAAGGAAAACACGAACGCCGCCATCGAAGCCGGCAGCGCGATGTCCCATGGCAACGCGATCCGCCGGGCGTAGCGCCAGGCGGCATTGGCGGTGCCGAAAACACTCGATCCCTTGTTGGTGCCGAAAATCGTCGCCGGCGTTTCGGCCGGCAGCGCATTGAACAGGGCCGGCACCTGGATCAGGCCGCCGCCGCCGGCCACGGCATCGACGAAGCCGGCCAACAGCGCCGCCAATGACAGCATGACCAGTTCACTTGCCAATGCAGAACCTGCCGAAGATGGCGCCCAGCAGATCGTCTGCGGTGAACTCGCCGGTGATCGCCGCGAGATCGTCCTGCGCCAGCCGCAGCTCCTCGGCCGCCAATTCGAGCCGATGCAGCTCCCCCGCCGCCAACGTCAGCCGTCGCTCGGCGCCGGCCAGCGCCTCGAGATGGCGTTCCCGGGCGAGAATGACGTCCTCGCCCTGACCCTGCCAGCCGGCCACGCGCAGCAGTTCGTCGTGCAGAAGATCGATGCCCTCGCCGGTCCGGGCCGACAGCAGCAGATGGACCTGCCCGCGACTTTCACGGCGACCCGCCGGCAAGCGGGCCAGGTCGCATTTGTTCTCGACGATCACGCGCTCGACGCCCGCCGGCAAGCGCGCGGCGATGGCCCGATCGGCGGGCGTGACGCCGGCGCGCGCATCGACGATCTGCAGCACCACGTCGGCCTGGCCGATCTCCCGCCAGCTGCGTTCGATACCGATTTTTTCGACCGGGTCTGCGGTCTCGCGCAGACCCGCGGTGTCGATGATGTGCAGCGGTATGCCTTCGATCTGGATGGTCTCGCGCAAGGCATCGCGCGTGGTGCCCGCGATATCGGTGACGATGGCGCGGTCCTCGCCGGCCAAGCGGTTGAGCAAGGACGATTTGCCCACGTTGGTCAGGCCGGCCAACACCACGGTCAAACCGGTGCGCAGCAGGCTGCCCTGCCGGGCCCGGCGGCGCAGTGTCGTCAGCTCGGTACGCAGCGCCGCCAGGCGCGGCACCAGGTCGGTATCGCGCAGCGGGTCGATTTCCTCCTCCGGAAAATCCAGCGTCGCTTCGACCAGCATGCGCAGTTCGATCAGCCCGTCCACCAGCGCGCGCACCTGCCGCGAGAATTCTCCTGAAAGCGAGCGCAGCGCCGAGCGCGCCGCCTGCGCCGTGCTCGCCTCGATGAGGTCGGCCACGGCTTCGGCCTGGGCGAGGTCGAGCTTGTCGTTGAGGAATGCGCGGCGCGTGAACTCGCCCGGCTCGGCCAGCCGCGCGCCGAGTTCCAGGCAGCGGCCGAGCAACTGCTGCATGACCACCGGCCCGCCATGGCCCTGCAGTTCGAGCACGTCTTCGCCAGTGAAGGATCGCGGCGCCGGGAAAAACAGCAAAATGCCCCGGTCGATGGCGGCGCCGTCGGCCGCGCGAAAGTCAGCCATGGTGGCACGCCGCGGCTCGGGAACCCGGCCGGTCAGGCGCTCGGCGAAGTCCAGCAGCCGGTGTCCGGAAACCCGGACTACGCCGATACCGCCGCGCCCGGTAGCGGTGGCGACGGCGGCAATGACCTCGGTGTCGTCAATGCGCCTTGAGCCCGGCACGTTCGATCATGCGGTTCACCTGCCACTGCTGGGCGATCGAAAGAATGTTGTTGACCGTCCAATACAGCACCAGGCCAGCCGGAAAGAACAGGAACATGCCGGTAAACACGATAGGCATCAACAGCATGATCTTGGCCTGCATGGGATCCGGCGGGGTCGGGTTCAGCTTGGTCTGGATGAACATGGTCGCGCCCATGATCAGGGGCAAAATGAAATACGGATCCCTGACTGAAAGATCGGTAATCCAGCCCAGCCAGGGCGCACCGCGCATTTCCACGGTGCCCAGCAGCACCCAGTACAGCGAGATGAAAACCGGTATCTGCACCAGGATCGGCAGACAGCCGCCGAGCGGATTGACCTTTTCCTTCTTGTACAGCTCCATCATCGCCTGGTTCATGCGCTGCTTGTCGTCGCCGAAGGTTTCTTTCAGCTTCTGCAGCTTGGGCGTCAGCACGCGCATCTTCGCCATCGACTTGTAGGACGCCGCCGACAGCGGGAAAAACGCCGCCTTGATCAGGATGGTAAGCACGATGATGGCCCAGCCCCAGTTGCCGAGGAAGCCATGCAGCCATTGCAGCACCCAGAAGATCGGGGCGGCGATCATGGTCAGCCAGCCGTAGTCCACCACCAGGTCGAGCCCGGGGGCAATCTTCGCCAATTTGTCCTGTTCCTGCGGCCCGGCGTAGAGCGGCACCGCCACTTTTCCGGTGGCCCCGGGCGCCACCGCAGCAACCGGCAGGATCACGCCAGCGGTAAACAAATCCTTGCTGGTCTCGCGCAGGTAGAACTCCCGTTCGCCCTTGCCGGTCGGCAGCCAGGCCGAGACGAAGTAATGCTGGACCATGGCCACCCAGCCATTGTCGGTCTTGCCGGGTACTTTGGCCTTGTTTTTGGCGATATCCTCGAAAGCCGCCTTCTGGAACTTGTCCGTTTCGGTATAGAAAGCCGGCCCCGTGAAGGTGGACATCATGCTGTTGGCGCCTTCCGGCGGATGGCCGTCGCGCGTCAGCTGGAAGTAGGCATGAGGCGCGATCGTTTCGCCGGTGCCATTGACAATCTCGAATTCGACATCGATCAGGTAGCTGCCGCGCTTGAACACATAGATCTTGGCGACCTGGATGCCGGCGGGCGTCGAGGTGGTCAGGCGCACCCGTAGTTCGTTTTCCCCCTCCTTCAGGTCGGCGCGGTCGGACGACACCTGCCACACCGTCTTGTGGTTCGGCAGTCCCGACCCGATCAAGCCGCTTTGCGCCGCATAGGCATGCTTGGGTTCGAAGAGCACCAGGTTCCGCTGCCGGTCCTCGGCGGAAAGATGCCGGAGCAGCTCCAGCCTGGTCAGATCGCCGCCCAGCGCCGAAATTTCGGCGACGTAGAGATCGGTCTTCGCCACCACCTTGGCCGACGCGTCAGCCGAAGCGGCTCCCGCCGCCGGAATGGCCGAAGGTACCGGCGCCGTCGCGGATGCCGGCACGTCGGCAGCACCGGGTGCCGCGGAGGGTGCCGTCACCGCTGTCTTACTGGGCGGCTGAGCCTGGGGAACACCCTGCTTTTGCCAGGCTTCCCACAGCATGATCAGCGAAAAGCTGAAGATCAGGAAAAGGATAAGTCTTTGGTTATCCATTTGTTAGGCAACTTATTAGGCCACTTAGGGAACGGGATCATAGCCGCCGGGATGCCAAGGATGGCAGCATCCCACGCGGCGCAGTGAAAGCCAGAGACCTTTGACAAGGCCATGACGGCCCAGGCTTTCAATCGCATATTCGGAACAACTCGGATGAAAGCGACAACTTCTCCCGAGCAATGGACTTATTGCATACTGATAGACTCGGATCAGGCCCGTCAGAGGCATCGTCAGCCAGGCGCGTGCGCTCATCCCGTCACCCCCGTCAGCAAAGCGTCGATATCGGCTCGCCACTGCCGGCGCTCTTCGCGCATTCCCAGTGAAATCGGATTGGACAAGCGAATCACGATATCGACTCGTGGCAGCGAAGGCAGGCGAGCACGAAAAGATTCTCGGACCAGACGTTTGATCAGATTACGCAAGACCGAGCGACGAGCCAGTCGCTTCGGGATCACCAGACCCAGACGCGCAGTCGCAGCATCGTTGGCGCGGAACCGAAGTTCGAACTTAGCCCCCCGCAGTCGCTTGGAACTGGCCGCCAGGGCTTTGAACTGCGAAGGCTGGCGCAACCGGGCTGCCTGCGGATAACGGCGGCTTTCGACTGCCGCTTCGACCATTCTCAGCAGCCCGTCAAGCTAAGCTTCAAACGCCCAGACGATGACGGCCCTTGGCGCGGCGAGCGCGGATGACGGCCCGACCTCCACGCGTGCGCATGCGCACCAGGAAACCATGCGTGCGCTTGCGCCGCACGACCGAAGGTTGATAAGTACGTTTCATGGAAATTGCCTTTTTCAGAGAAACGTGCGATTACATCGTTCGGTCCTGCCTTTGTCAAGAATAACTTCTTGGACACCCTTGTGGATAACTTTTCACCAACCCGCTACAATCATCGTCTGACACCCGCAACCGCTTGGGCCAGTCAATATAATCAACATAAATTCAACAAGATATACCGTGACCACTGTTTCCCAGGACAAGAATCCCTCTCCAACCGACTTCTGGTCGCGTTGTCTGGTCAGCCTTCAGCAGGAGCTGCCAAGCCAACAGTTCAACTCCTGGATCAAACCCCTGCGCCTGGAACAGGATTTGTCCGGCGCCTACCGGCTCATGGCCCCCAACCGTTTCATCCTGCAATGGGTACGGGAAAGATACCTGCCGCTAATCGCCGCCATTTTCAAGAAGCACGACCAGACTCAAGATCTTGCCATCGCCCTGGCCCTGGATGAAAGCGCGGTGCCGGTCAATGAAGCGCCTCCAAGTCCAGGCCTGCCGCCTGCGGAAAAAAACCATGGCTTGAAAGCGGCATTTCCGCCTATTGACGCAAAAAATATCGAACAACTGTATGAAAAGACCCGCCTGAACCCCGGTTTCACGTTCGAAACGCTGGTCACGGGACGTTCAAATGATCTCGCCAGAGCGGCGGCCCAGCAAGTAGCGCTGAATCCCGGCACTTCCTACAACCCTTTGTTCGTTTATGGCGGCGTCGGCCTGGGCAAGACCCACTTGGTCCACGCACTTGGCAATGAGGTCTGGCGCGCGAACAACCAGAAAGTCATTCGCTATGTCCACGCCCATGACTACATCGCCGACCTCGTCCGCGCCTATCAGCAAAAAGCGTTCGACAGCTTCAAGCGCTATTACTGTTCCCTTGACGTCCTGATCATCGACGACATCCAGTTCCTGGGCGGGAACAAGGAACGCACGCAGGAAGAGTTTTTCTTTGCTTTCAATACCTTGATTGAAGCGAAAAAGCAGATCGTCATTACCTGCGACACCTATCCGAAGGATATCCAGGGACTCGAGAACAGGCTCATCTCACGGTTCGACTGGGGCTTGACCGTACAGATCGAACCGCCGGAACTTGAAATGAGAGTCGCCATCCTGAAGAAGAAAGCGGAAGTCACGGGCCTGCCGCTCGGCGACGATGTCGCTTTTCTGATCGCCAAGAATCTGCGCTCCAACGTGCGCGAACTCGAAGGCGCCCTGAATCGGGTCATCGCCTTCGCCGGATTCCACAGTCGCGACCTCAACATCGAAGTTGCCAGAGAAGCCCTGAAAGACGTGATCGGCGCCCATAACCGTCAGATCACGCTTGAACTCATCCAGAAGTATGTTGCCGACTATTACAAGATCAAGGTCGCCGAGATGTATTCGCAGAAGCGGACGCGCGCCGTCGCCCGTCCCCGCCAGGTAGCCATGTGGCTGGCCCGCGAATTGACACCGCACAGCCTGCCGGAAATTGGCGAAGCCTTCGGCGGACGCGACCACACGACCGTCCTTCATGCCTGCCGGACGATCGGCGACCTGCGCGGCAAGGATGGCCAACTCAACAACGACGTTCACGTCCTGCTGCAATCCATCAAAGGATAAGCACGGGGATTACTCGGTAACAATTGTGAATAACCTCGGGCATTCGCGCTTTGCGCCATTTCATCCACAATCATCAACATTGATGCAACGGTCTTGTGCCCAGAACGCTAAAATGGATAGATTGATGACTTGCAAGAAAAAAATTCACTTATCCACACTCACCCACCTCGTTTACTACCAATATCAAACGGAGATATAAAAAATGCTCCTGTTCAAAGGGCCGCGCGACCAGATTCTCACGCCATTGCAATCGGTTTGCGGAATTGTCGAAAAACGCCATACCTTGCCGATTCTTTCCAATGTGCTGATGGAGAAGAACGGCGAGAATCTGACCTTGCTGGCAACCGATATTGAAATCCAGATTCGTACCGGCACCTCGGCCGCCAGTGCCGAAAATGCCGCCCTGACGGTCGGTGCGCGCAAACTGCAGGATATTCTCCGTTCACTGCCCGACTCGGCGGAAGTCAGCCTTTCGCTGGACGACAAGCGTCTCCAGGTCAAGGCCGGCAAAAGCCGATTCAATCTTCAAACCCTGCCGGCGGAGGATTTTCCCCGCATGTCGA
Source organism: Betaproteobacteria bacterium (assembly GCA_019136545.1). GTDB lineage: Bacteria > Pseudomonadota > Gammaproteobacteria > Burkholderiales > Rhodocyclaceae > Fen-999. The sequence goes on along the minus strand of JAGVUA010000152.1, from coordinate 23,212 downwards.
CGGCCGACGGCCAGACCGTGCGGATCGGCGTGACCCAGAAGCAATTCAAGCGCCTGCTGGCGCTGGTGCAGTATTCGATGGCCCAGCAGGATATCCGTTACTACCTCAACGGCCTGTTGCTGGTGATCGACGGGGCGGAAATGCGCGTGATCGCCACCGACGGACATCGATTGGCATTCGCCAGCGAAGCCTTGCCGGAAAACATGCCGCGCAGCGAAGTCATCCTGCCGAGAAAAACGATTCTGGAATTGTCGCGCCAGCTGGCCGACAACGACGAACCGCTGGAGATCGTGCTGGCGCCGACCCAGGCCCAGTTCCGCTTCGGCAACATCGAGCTCGTGTCCAAGCTTATCGACGGCAAGTTCCCCGACTATGAGCGCGTGATTCCGCAACAGCACGGCAAGATTTTGCAGTTGCCGCGCGATGTGCTGCTGCATTCGCTGATGCGCGCCGCCATCCTCACCAACGAGAAGTTTCGCGGCGTCCGGCTGGTGTTGAGCAACGACAGCCTGAAAATCCTGTCGACCAATGCCGAACAGGAGGAGGCGCAGGAAGAAATCGAGGTTCCCTACCAGGGCGAAAGCCTGGACGTGGGGTTCAACGTCACGTATCTGCTCGACGTGCTCAACAATGTCGATGTCGAGACCATCGAATGCCGCCTGGCCGACGCCAGTTCGAGCGCCCTGTTCAAACTGCCCGGCAACGACCGCTTCAAATACGTCGTCATGCCGATGCGCATTTGATCCCACATAGACTGGAAGCTTAATGACGCAGGACAGCAAGCCCGCCGCCGAGAACGGCGGCTACGACGAAGATTCCATCCAGCAGCTCGAAGGGCTGGAGGCGGTGCGCAAGCGCCCGGGCATGTACATCGGCGACACCTCCGATGGCACCGGTCTTCATCACATGGTCTTCGAAGTGGTCGATAACGCCATCGACGAGGCGCTGGCCGGCTACTGCGACGACATCGTCATCACGATACACACCGACAATTCGATTTCGGTGGCCGACAACGGCCGCGGCATTCCCACGGGCGTCAAGTTCGACGACAAGCACGAGCCGAAGCGTTCGGCGGCCGAGATCGTCATGTGCGTGCTGCACGCCGGCGGCAAGTTCAACCAGAATTCCTACAAGGTTTCCGGGGGCTTGCACGGCGTCGGCGTTTCCTGCGTCAACGCCCTGTCGAAATGGCTGCGCCTGACGATACGGCGCGACGGCAAGAAGCATCACATGGAGTTCCAGCGCGGTCATGCCATCGACCGGATCATCGAGATGCAGAACGGCGTCGAAGTCTCGCCGCTCAGGATCATTGGCGATACCCAGAACACCGGCACCGAGGTGCACTTCCTCGCCGACGATGAAATATTCGGCGCCATCGAGTTTCACTACGACATCCTGGCCAAGCGCTTGCGCGAGCTTTCGTTTCTCAACAATGGGGTCAAGATCCGCCTGGTCGATCAGCGCACCGGCAAGGAAGAGAACTTCGCCTTTTCCGGCGGCGTCAAGGGCTTCGTCGAGTACATCAATCGCAGCAAGACCGTGCTGCATCCGAACATCTTTTATTCCAACGGCGAATCCCAGCTTCCCAACGGCGGCGCCATCGGCGTCGAAGTGGCGATGCAATGGAACGATTCCTATGCCGAGCAGGTGCTCTGCTTCACCAACAACATTCCCCAGACCGACGGCGGCACGCACCTGACCGGCCTGCGTCAGGCGATGACGCGCGTCATCAACAAGTACATCGAGGAAAACGACATCGCCAAGAAGGCCAAGGTCGAAATTTCCGGCGACGACATGCGCGAGGGCCTGGCTTGCGTGCTGTCGATCAAGATGCCCGATCCCAAGTTCGCCTCGCAGACCAAGATGAAGCTGGTCTCTTCCGAGGCGCTGCCGGCCGTGCAGGAAGTCGTGGCGCAGAAGCTCGCCGAGTTTCTGCTCGAAAAGCCCGTCGATGCCAAGACCATCACGGGCAAGATCGTCGAAGCCGCGCGGGCGAGGGAAGCCGCCCGCAAGGCCAGGGAAATGACCCGGCGCAAAGGCGTGCTCGACAATATCGGCCTGCCGGGCAAGCTGGCCGACTGCCAGGAAAAGGACCCGGCGCTGTGCGAGCTCTACATCGTCGAGGGCGACTCGGCCGGCGGCTCGGCCAAGCAGGGCCGCGACCGCAAGTTCCAGGCCATCCTGCCTTTGCGCGGCAAGGTCCTGAACGTCGAGAAAGCGCGGCTGGACAAGGTGATTTCCTCCGAGCAGATCATCACGCTGCTCACGGCGCTCGGCTGCGGCATCGGCGACGACTACAAGCAGGACAAGCTGCGCTACCACCGCATCATCATCATGACCGATGCCGACGTCGATGGCGCGCATATCCGCACCCTGCTGCTGACTTTCTTCTACCGGCAGATGCCGCAACTGGTCGAAGGCGGCCACGTCTATATCGCCCAGCCGCCGCTCTACAAGATCAAGCACGGCAAGAGCGAGCTTTACATCAAGGACGATCACGCGCTCAACCAGCACCTGCTGAACGTGGCGCTGGACGGCGCGGCGCTGACGCCGAAAATCGGCGCCACGGCCATCGAAGGCGAGGCGCTCGGCGAATTGGCGCGTGCGTATCTGCTGTCGGAAGCGGTCATCAAGCGCCTGGCGGATTTCATCGATCCGGGCGCGCTGCACGCCATGCTCGCGCACGACATCGCTATCGATCTCACCAGCGAAACGGCCGCCGTCGATGCCGCCGCGCGACTGGCGCAACACGTCCCGGCCAGCATCCGCGTGGTCGCCGAGCACGATGCCAGGAAGGATGGCTGGCGGTTGCGCGTCGAGAAAATGCGTCACGGCAACTTGCGCGTCGGCTACCTCGACGACGATTTTCTCCATTCGGGCGACTATGCCCAAATCCGCAAGACCGCGCAGATGATTGCCGGCCTGGTGGCGTCAGGCGCGGCGATACGCCGCGGCGAGAAGTCGCAGAACGTGGCCAGCTTCGCCGAGGCCATGGCCTGGCTGCTCAACGAGGTCGAGCGCGGCCTGTCCAAGCAGCGCTACAAAGGCCTGGGCGAGATGAATCCCGATCAGTTGTGGGAAACCACCATGGATCCGGCGGTGCGTCGCCTGCTCAAGGTCCAGATCGAGGACGCCATCGCCGCCGACGAGATCTTCACCACCCTGATGGGTGACAACGTCGAGCCGCGCCGGGCTTTCATCGAATCCAATGCCCTCTACGCCCGCAACATCGACGTCTAGGCGTCCGCGTCCGAGCGTCCGGAGCACGGCATGAACGAGCCAACGACCCTGCCCGACGGGCTGATGGCGGAAGTGGCGGACCTGATGGTCGCCGCCCTCAATCTCGACATCGCCGCGGGCGAGATCGACCCGGACGCGCCCCTGTTCGGCGAAGGCCTCGGGCTCGATTCCATCGACATTTTGGAAGTGGCGCTGGCCGTATCGAAACAGTACGGCTTCCAACTGCGCTCCGACGACGAAGACAACGTGCGCATCTTCGCCTCGTTGCGCAGTCTCGCCGGCCACGTCGCCCAGCATCGGATCAAGTAGAGAGGCGCGCCATGGCGGCAGGCCGCAACGAACACTGGGGCTGGCTGCTGTCCGGCATCGCCCTGGCGGCCTGGGCATGGGGCTTCCACTACCTGGTCGGCATCGCCAAAGTCGGCGTCTGGCTTGACCGGCTCGTGCTCGCGCAGCACGTCGGGACGAATGCCGCGCTCGGCTTCCTGTTCGGGCGTTCCCTGGTGGCGAAACGCCGGCCGCTGGTAACCGTGTTCGCCAGCCTCCTGCACGAACACATGACGGCCGCGCTGCTCGTCTATACGCGCCGGGTCACGGTGGCCTGGACGCTGTTCTTCGTGGCGATGGTGGTGCTGTCCTTGCTGTTGTTCCTGTTTGCGCCGATCGAAGTCTGGTCGTTGTTCGCCAATCTCCTGACCTGGCCGCTGGTGGCCCTGATGTTCGTCGCCGAGTATTTCGTGCGCCAGCGCGTGCTGCCGGCCACGGAGCGGACCGGCTTCTTTGCCGCGGTGCAGGCTTATCGATCCCATCGCGCCGGGATGAAGCCGTGAAACCGCGCCGAATCGCGCTGACCTCGCATGCCAGGCCGGACGACGTCCTTGCCTGGCGAGCCGCGGGCGCCGTCACGCGCAACCAGTTCCTGGCCGAGGTCGAGATGCTGGCCCGATCGTTGCCGGCGGGCGACTATCTGCTCAACACCTGCGAGGACCGCTACCGCTTCATGGTCGGATGGTCGGCGGCGCTGGTCGCCGGCAAGATCAGCCTGTTGCCCGCTTCGCAGTCGGTGGAGACCCTCCGGCAGCTCCAGGCATCCTACCCCGGCCTTTTCTGCCTGCACGACGGCAAGGGCGCGCTCGCCGAGCTGCCCCAGCTGCGCTACCCGGAAATGCCGGCGGTCGCAGATGCCGATGCCGTTGCCGTGCCCGGCATCGAGACGGACCGGGTCGCCGTCATCCTGTTCACCTCGGGCTCGACGGGATTGCCGGTGGCGCAGGCCAAGACCTGGGGCGCGCTGGTCAGCAACGGGCGGGCGGGCGCCGCGCGGCTGGGTTTCCTGGACGAGCGCAGCCCGTCGTTCACGATCGTCGGCACCGTGCCGGCGCAGCATAGTTACGGGTTCGAATCGACCATCCTGTTGACCCTGCACGGGGGCTGCGCGCTCTGGCACGGCCGGCCTTTCTATCCGGCCGACATCGCCGACGCGCTGGCCGCCGTGCCCCGGCCCCGGCTGCTGGTCAGCACGCCCTTTCACTTGCGCGCGCTGCTCGATTCGCAGATCGACGTGCCGGCCACCGACATGATGCTGTCGGCCACGGCGCCGCTTTCCGCGGAGCTGGCGCGCGCCGCGGAAGCCAGGCTCGGCGGCACGCTGGTCGAGATCTACGGCTGCACGGAAGCCGGCCAGCTCGCCAGCCGCCGCACCAGCCTCACGTCGCGCTGGACACTGCTGCAGGACATCGGGTTCGATCAGCAGGACGGCATCACCTTCGCTTGCGGCGGCCATGTCGAGGGGCGACAGCGGCTCGGCGACGTCATCGAACTCGGCGACGATGGCACTTTCCTGCTCCACGGCCGCCATGCCGACGTGATCAACATCGCCGGCAAACGCACCTCGCTGGCCTACCTGAACCACCAGCTCGGCGCCGTCGCCGGCGTCGAGGACGGCTGCTTCTTCATGCCCGACGACGGCAGCGACGAAAGCGTCACGCGCCTTGCCGCCTTCGTCGTCGCGCCGACCCTGACGCCGCGCCAGTTGCTCGATGCCCTGCGCGGCCGCCTCGATCCGATCTTCCTGCCCCGGCCGCTGGTGTTCCTGCCGCGCCTGCCGCGCAACGCCACGGGAAAACTGCCGCGCGCCACGCTGGCGGCGCTGCTGGACCGGCACGCCAAGGACGCATCGTGAGCCAGGCGCGCTGGACCGTGCCGATCGATCACCCGGCCTTCGCCGGCCACTTTCCCGGCCGGCCCATCGTGCCGGGCGTGGTGCTGCTCGACCGCCTGTTGTCGGCAGTCGCGGTTCCTTGCGATATCGCCAGCGCCAAGTTCCTGAGCCCGGCCGGCCCCGGCGAAATTCTCGAATTCACCTGGCAAGCCCAGGGCTCGGGAACGATCAAGTTCGACATCGCCTGCGCCGGCCGCCGGGTCGCCACCGGCAGCCTGGTACCGAAATGAACGCGGAAGCCGTCGACTGGACCCAGCGGCCGGAACGCAGCAACCTGCCCGCCCTGCGCCTGATGGCGTGGTTTTCGCTGCGTCTCGGCCGGCCGGCCGGCCGGCTCGTGCTGCGCGGCGCCACCGCTTACTTCCTCGCCTTCGCACCGCGCGCGCGGCGCGCCAGCGGCGACTATCTGGCGCGCGTGCTCGGCCGCCCGCCGACGCTCGCGGAACGCTACCGGCACCTGCTGGCCTTCGCCAGCACCGTCCACGACCGCGTGTATCTGCTCAACGACCGCTTCGACCTGTTCGACATCGACATCGTCGGGCAGGACGTCATCGATGCGGCGATGGCGGGCGGTCAAGGAGTGCTGCTGATGGGCGCGCACCTGGGCAGCTTCGAGGTCATGCGCGCACTCGGTCGCCAGCGGACGGGGCGCGGCATCAGCATGCTGATGTACGAAGAGAACGCCCGCAAGATCAACGCCGCGCTCGCCGCCATCAACCCGGCCGCCGTGCAGGACATCATTCCGCTCGGCCGCGTGGACGCCATGCTGACGGCCCGGGACAGGCTCGAGGCCGGCCACCTGGTCGGCATGCTCGCCGATCGCGCGATCGACCAGAAAGCGGGTAGCGATCCCGTGCGCGAAATGAATTTTCTCGGCGCGCCGGCGCGCTTCCCGCTCGGACCTTTTCGCGTCGCCGCCCTGCTGCGCCGGCCGGTGCTGTTCATGACCGGCCTCTATCTGGGCGGCAACCGCTACCGCATCCACTTCGAGCCGCTGGCGGACTTCTCGACGGTCGAGCGCGGCCAGCGCGACGCCGCCATCGCCGAGGCGCAGCGCGCCTACGTCGACCGTCTCGAGCGGCACTGCCGCGCGGCGCCGGACAACTGGTTCAACTTCTTCGACTTCTGGCGGCCGTCATGAGGAAACTCGGCGTGCTGCCATGGCTGACTTTCGTCGCGCTGCCGGTGCAGGCCGCCTGGGACATCGACGCGCTGATGCAGAGCCTCGCCCGGCACGAAGGCGGCCGGGCGCGCTTCGTCGAAACCAAGAACATCGCCTTGCTCGACAAGCCGGTGGTTTCTTCCGGCGAGCTGCGCTATCAGCCGCCGGCGCGCCTCGAAAAGCGCACGCTCAAGCCCAAGCCGGAACTGATGGTGGTCGACGGCGACACGCTGCTGTTCGAGCGCGGCAAGCAGAAGTTCCAAGTCCGCCTCGCAGAGCAGCCGGGGGCGCTCGCTTTCGTGGACAGCCTGCGCGGCACGCTGTCCGGCGACCGGGCGACGCTGGAGAAAAGTTACAAGCTGCGCCTGGACGGCGACGAACAGCGCTGGACGCTCGACCTCCTGCCCAGCGACCCGCGCATCGCCGCCTTCGTGCTGCGCATCACCTTCGGCGGTTCGAAGAACCAGGTGGAATGGATCCGCTACCTGCAGGCCGACGGCGACAGTTCGACCATGACCGTCGAACCGGTGGCGGCCGAGTGACCCGATCCGATCGCCGTGCCGTCATAGCCTGGCTGCTGGGCCTGGCCGCCTGCATCGTCGTCATCGCGCCGACGCGCTTCACCGCCGACATGTCGGCCTTCATGCCGCAACGCCCCTCGGCGACCCAGCAACTGCTCGTCGAGCAGCTGCGCGAAGGCGCGCTGTCGCGCCTGTTGCTGATCGGCCTCGAAGGCGGCGCGCCGGCCGCCCGCGCCGAATTGTCGAAACAGCTCGCCGGGCGGCTGGCGGCCAGCCCCGAATTCGCCGGCGTGCAGAATGGCGATGCGGCGGCGCTGGCGAAGGATCGCGACCTGCTGTTCGCCCACCGCTATCTGTTGAGCCCGGCAGTGACGGCGGAACGCTTCAGCGTCGACGGGCTGCGCCAGGCCATCGGCGACAGCATCGAGCTGCTCGCCTCGCCGGCCGGCCTGATGATCAAGCGCCTGCTGCCGCGCGATCCCACCGGCGAAACGATGGAACTGCTCGGCGCCCTGGGCGCCGACCGCGGCCCGGCCAGCGTGCACGGTGTCTGGATGTCGCGCGACGGCCGGACCGCGCTGCTGATGGCGCAGACCGTCGCCTCCGGCGCCGACACCGACGGTCAGGAGCAGGCGCTGGCGTGGCTGCAGGCCGCTTTTGCCGAGGCGCGCGCGCAACTGCCGCAAGCGGCGGAAATTCGCCTGCTGGTCTCGGGCACGCCGGTGTTCTCGGTGGATGCCCGCCGCACCATCCGCAGCGAAGTCGAGCGCCTGGCCATGGTCAGCGGCATCGGCATCGTCGCGGTGCTGATGCTCGTGTTTCGCTCATGGCCGGCGCTGGCGCTCGGACTGCTGCCCGTGGTGTCGGGCGCGCTGGCCGGCATCGCCGCCGTCAGCCTCGGCTTCGGCCACGTGCACGGCCTGACCATCGGCTTCGGCACCACGCTGATCGGCGAGGCCGTCGACTACAGCATCTATTACTTCGTGCAATCGCGGCATGGCGGCCAGGGCAGCGAGGGTAGCGATGGCAATGAGGGCGATTGGCGCGAGCGTTTCTGGCCGACCATTCGCCTCGGCGTGCTGACCTCGCTGGTCGGTTTCGCCTCCCTGCTCTTCTCGGGTTTTGCCGGCCTGGCGCAACTCGGTCTTTACTCGATGTCGGGGCTGCTGGTCGCCGCCGCCACGACGCGCTTCGTGCTGCCGGCGCTGCGTCCGGCCGGCTTTCGCCTGCCGGATACCGCGGCCATCGGCCGCGCGGTGGCGCCGCTGCTGGGCGGACTGGGCCGGTGGCGCTGGCTGGCGCTGGGGCTGGCGGTGCTGGCGGTGGCGACCCTCGTCGCCCAGCGCGACCGTCTCTGGAACTTGCGGCTGGCGGAACTGAGTCCGGTGTCGCCGGCGCTGCTGGCGCTCGACGAATCCTTGCGCGGCGAACTGGGCGCGCCGGGCCAGGGCTATCTGGTCGTCGTCAGCGCGCCCGGCCGCGAAGCGGCCCTGGCCGCCGCCGAGCGCGTCGCCGGGCGGCTGCAGACCCTGGTCGACCAGGGCGTCCTCGCCGGCTTCGACACGCCGACGCGCTTCCTGCCCAGCCGCGCCACCCAGCAGGCGAGGCGCGCCGCGCTGCCCGACCGCGAGGAGCTGGCGCGCCGCCTGCGCGCGGCGACGGCGGACCTGCCGCTGCGCGCCGAGAAGCTGGCGCCCTTCCTCGACGACGTCGACACCGCCAGAAGCGTCGAAAGTCAGCCGTGGCTGGACGCCGACGCCTTCAAGGGCAGCACGCTCGCGCTGGCGGTGGAGGCGATGCTGCTCAAGCGCGCCGGCGCGCCGTCCGGCTGGTCGGCGCTCTTGCCGCTGCGCGCGCCGGCGGGGGGCGAGATCGATGCCGCCCGGGTGCGCGCCGCATTGAGCGATGAGCCGGGGGCGATATTTCTCGACGTCGGCCGCGAAGCGAACCGGCTGTATGCCGAATACCTCGACGAGGCGATCGCGCTGTCGCTGGCCGGTTTTGCCGCCATCGCCGCGCTGCTGGCCGTCTCGCTGCATTCGGTGCGTCGCATGCTGCGCGTCATGGCGCCGCTGGTGATCGCCGTGCTGCTGGTCATGGCCGGCCTGGTGCTGGCCGGCGAGCGCATGACGCTGCTGCATCTGGTCGGCCTGCTGCTCACGGTCGCGGTCGGTTCCAACTACGCGCTGTTCTTCGACAAGGACAGCCGCGCCGCCGGCGCGATCGCGCCGCGCACGCTGGCGTCGCTGGCCGTTGCCAATGCCACCACGGTGATCGGCTTCGGCGCGCTGGCCACCTCGACCGTGCCGGTGCTGCACGCCATCGGCGTCACCGTCGGCCCCGGCGCCGTGCTGGCGCTGATCTTGTCGGCCATGCTGGCCGGCGGCAAGGCGCGCTGATGGGCTGGCGGCCGAGCGCGACGCTCCAGGCGAGCTTTGCCGTGCACGTCGGCGCGGGGGTTGCCGCGCTGGCGGCGCCCGCACTCTGGCCCTACGCGCTCGCCGCCGTTGCCGCCAACCAGGCGCTGCTGACGACGGCCGGCCTGCTGCCCCGCTCCACCCTGCTCGGCCCCAACCTGACGCGCCTGCCCGCGGCCGCGGCCATGCGCCGCGAGATCGCGCTGACCATCGACGACGGCCCCGATCCCGAGGTGACGCCGCAGGTGCTCGACCTGCTCGACCTCGCGGGCGGCATGAAGGCGACGTTCTTCTGCATCGGCGAACGGGTCGCCGCCCACCCGGTCCTTGCGCGCGAGATGGTCGCGCGCGGCCATGCGATCGAAAACCACAGCCAGCGGCATCTGACGATGTTCGCCGCGCGCGGGCCCGGCGGCATGCGCCGCGAGATCGTCGAGGCGCAGCACAGCATCGCCGGGGCCGTCGGCCGCGCGCCGCGCTGGTTCCGGCCCACCGCCGGACTGCGCAATCCGTTTCTCGATCCCGTGCTGGCCGGCCTCGACCTGCGCCTGGCCAGCTGGACGCGCCGGCCCTTCGACACGCGTTGCGGCGACGTCGACACGGTGCACGCGCGCTTGGCGCGCGACCTGGCCGCCGGCGACATCCTGCTCATGCACGACGGCCACGCCGCGCGCGCCGCGTCCGGCAAGCCGGTGATCCTCGAAGCGCTGCCCCGCCTGCTCGCCCGTGTGCGGGAATGCGCGCTGCATTCCGTGACGCTCGACGACGCCCTCGTCCCATGACCGGCATGGCGACCGATATCATGCTGTTTGGCGCCGGCACGGCGGCCGTCGCCTGGTTCTCGCGCAAGCCGTTGCGCTGCCCCGGCAGCCACGGCTTCTACCGCTTCTTCGCCTGGGAAGGCATCCTGGCGCTCTGGGTGATGAACCGCGGCGCCTGGGGCAAGGATCCCTACTCGGTGCACCAGCTCATCGCCTGGCCGCTGCTCAGCGTCAGCTTCGCGCTCGTCATGCTGGGCGTGCTGGCGCTGGTTCGCTACGGCGACGTCACCGGCCAGCGCGAAGGCGCCGCGCTGTACGAATGGGAAAAAACGACCACGCTGGTCACTCGCGGCATCTTTGCCCACATCCGGCACCCCATGTACGCGTCCCTGCTCGCGCTCGCCTGGGCGGCCTTGCTGGAGGCGCCTTCCTGGCCGGGCACCGCCATCGCCTGCGGCGTCACGCTACTGCTGCTGGTCATGGTCTTCGCCGAGGAGCGCGAATGCCTCGACTACTTCGGCGCCGCCTATGCGGACTACATGCGCCGGACCTGGCGCATCATCCCCGGCGTTTTTTAGGCGGACCGCCGTCTCGGACCGGCGTGTCGCCACGGCTGACTTTGGCGACATCTTGGCGACGCGGGAACGCGGCCGTTCGGCCGCATTCCCCGGGGCATCGCGCGCTACTTCGGCGCGCCGGCGGCGCGCGAGGTTTGCAGGTCGGCGACCAGCTTCTCCAGCTCGTCGATGCGCCGCTGCATGGCAGCCAGGCGGCCGTTGAGGGCGCCGACGTTGAAGAAGCGCTCGTTGGCGGCGGGCGCATCCAGGCGCGCGGCGTAGCCGAGCCAGGACGAGTCGTAGACCTTGATGTTCTTGAAGCCCAGGGTTTCCAGCACCGAAGCCGTCTCGGCGGCGCGCACGCCGCTCTGGCAATACACGACCGTTTCCTTGTTCGGATCGAGCCTGGCGTAGAGCGCCTTGAGCTGTTCCGGCGAGCCGAGCGCGGCGCCGCCGTTGTCCGGCACCAGCCGGCGGGCAAGCTTCGCGGCCGTTTCGGGGTCCTTCCAGTTCATCTCGTAGGGGATGTTCACGGCGCCGGGGATGTTGCCGCCGCGAATGGCGCGCACGTCGTTGCCGGCATATTCGCCGCTGGTGCGCGCATCGATGATCTGGGCGCTGCCGGCCTTGGCACGGGCGATGACTTCCTCGGTATTCACGGCCAGTTCGGGGCGCTCGACGAGCTTGAGGGCAATGGCCGGACGCGTGGCATCAGCGGTTTCCAGGGCGCCGCCGGCGGCCTGCCAGCCTTCGATGCCGTCGTGCAGCACGCTCACCTTGTCGGCGCCGAAGTAACGCAGCGCGTAGCGTCCGAAATGGGCGTAAGGCGACCCGCGGTCCGCATAGACGACGATTTCCCGCGTGGTGTCGAGACCGGCCTGGCCGAGCAGCTTCTCGATCTGCGCCGTGTCGATGAAGTCCTCGGTCACCGGATTGCGCAGCACGACGCCGATATCGCCGATATTGATCGCTCCCGGCACGTGCCCCTTGCGGTAGAGCGGCGTGGCGCGCACGTCCCAGACCAGGGCGCCGCGCGCGATGGCGGCCTTCGCCTCGGCGGCATCGATGATGGGCGCCGCCGCGCTTGCCGCGCCGGCAACGAAGAGTACGGACAGGCACGCGGCGAAGAGGAAGAGTGCTCGTTGCAGATAGCGGCGCATGGTCGGGCTCCTGGGTTGACGGAAGGTTTTCAATTATCGAAGCCGCCGGAATCCGGTCAAGTGGCATCGCGGCAGCAAGGGTTATTCTGCAGGCATGGCGGGGCGATTTTTCGCTCTGCTACACTGCGCCATCGCTTGAAACTGCCGCATCGTGACGCCTCTTCTGTTATCGCATTTCACTGCCGCCACCTGCCTCGGGCGCGGCTTGGCGCCGATGCGGGCGGCGCTGGAAACCGCGGCCAGCGGCCTTCGGCACTGCGACTTCGAAACCGTGCGGCTCGATACCTGGATCGGCGCAGTGGCCGGCGTCGATGAGGTGCGCCTGCCCGTCGAACTGGCGCGCCACGATTGCCGCAACCACCGGCTGGCGCTGCTCGGCCTGCGTGCCGACGGCTTCGACGAGGCGGTGCGCGCGGCGATCGGCAAAGTCGGCAAGCGCCGGCTCGGCGTCATCCTCGGCACCAGCACGGCCGGCATCCTGCAGACCGAACTCGCCTACCGCCGGCGCGATCCCCAGACCGGCGCGCTGCCGGCCGACTTCATCTACCCGACGACGCACAACACCTATTCCGTCGCCGGCTTCGTGCGCGAGCACTTCGGCCTCGAAGGACCGGCCGTAGCGGTATCGACGGCCTGCTCGTCCTCGGCCAAGGTGTTCGCCGCCGCCGCGCGCATGATCGAAAGCGGCCTCATCGACGCGGCGCTGGTCGGCGGCGTCGACTCGCTGTGCCTGACCACGCTCTACGGCTTCAGCTCGCTGGAACTGACTTCGCCGCAGCCCTGCCGGCCGTATGACGCGAACAGAAACGGCATCTCGGTCGGCGAAGGCGCGGCCTTCGCCCTGCTGGAGAAGCCGCCCGCCTCGCTCGACGCCGAGGCGGTGCTGCTGCTCGGCGCCGGCGAATCGAGCGACGCCTACCACATGTCCGCGCCGCACCCCGAGGGCCTGGGCGCGCGGCTGGCGATGGAAGCGGCGCTGAAGGATGCGGAGCTCGCGGCCGGCGACATCGACTACATCAACCTGCACGGCACGGCGACGCCGAGCAACGACGCCGCCGAAGGCAAGGCCGTGGCGGCGCTGTTCGGCGACCGGGTACCGATGAGCTCGACCAAGGGCGCCACCGGCCACACGCTGGGCGCCGCCGGCGCCGTCGAAGCGGTCGTCTGCGCCCTGGCGTTGCGCCACGGCTTCCTGCCCGGCAGCGCCGGCACGGCGACGCCGGACCCGGCCATGCCGATCGACTACCTGCTGGCCACGCGCCGCGGCGACGTGCGCCGCGCGCTGTCGAATTCCTTCGGCTTCGGCGGCAGCAATTGCAGCCTGGTGTTCGGGAGGGCCAGCAGAACCACCGGATCAATCATCGAATGATGCTATATTTTGCATCAATCAGGAGAGCATGAAGATGCGGACGACGGTGAATCTCGATGACGAATTGCTCGAACAGGCCGTCAGCCTGAGCGGCGTGCGGGAGCGGTCGGCGCTGTTGCGGGAAGCGCTTGCGGCGCTCATCCAGCGCGAAAGCGCGCGTCGCCTGGCGCAGCTGGGGGGCACGGAAAAACGTATCAAGCCAGCGCCGCGGCGGCGGAGCGCGCCCGCCTGACGGTCATGGTGTTGCTCGACACTTCGGTTTGGGTGGATCATCTGCGCCATGGCGATCAATCGGTCGTGCAGGTACTGGAGTCGGGCCGTGCACTCGTCCATCCGTTCGTGATCGGCGAAATCGCCTGCGGGACGCTGCGCGCCCGCGCGCAAGTCATGGGCCTGCTCGGCAGCCTGCCCAAGGCGCCGCTGGCGAGCGACGAGGAAGTGCTGTACTTCATCGAGCGGCAGGCGCTAATGGGACGGGGTCTGGGCTACATCGACATGCATCTGCTGGCGGCGGCGGCGATCGCTGCCGGTAGCCGTTTGTGGACTCGCGACAAGCGGCTGCGGCGGGCTGCTGTGGAACTGGGCCTCGCATATGCCGAGGCGACGCACTGATGAGCGGGAACGGTAGCGGCAATCGGGAACCGAGCGTGCGTCGCCCTCCGGGACGGGCATGATGCCGACCGCCTGGATCGACGGAATCGGCTTCCTCGCGCCCGGCATCACCGGCTGGCCGGCGGCCGCCGCCGTGCTGGCGGGACAGGCGTCCTACCGGAGCGCGCCGACGGAACTGGCGCCGCCGGCGGTGCTGCCGCCGGCCGAGCGCCGGCGCGCCAGCCGGCTGGTCAAGGCCGCGCTGGGCGTCGGGCTGGAAGCGGTGGCGCAGGCCGGGGCCGACGCATCCACGCTGGCGACGGTATTCACCTCGTCGTCGGGCGACGGCCACAACTGCCACGCGCTCTGCGAGACGCTGGCCTCCGACGACCGCGCCGTGTCGCCGACGCGCTTCCACAATTCGGTGCACAACGCCGCCGCCGGCTACTGGGGCATCGCCACCGGCGCCATGGCGCCGAGCCAGGTGCTGTGCGCCTACGACGCCAGCTTCGCCGCCGGCCTGCTGGAGGCGATGACGCAAATGGCGACCGCCGACGCGCCCATCCTGCTCATCTCCTACGACGCCGAGTATCCCGAGCCGATCTTCGCCAAGCGGCCGGTGCCCGATGCCGGCGGCGTCGCGCTGCTGCTGGCGCCGGCGCGCGGCGCCCGTTCGCTGGCCGCGGTGAAAGTCAGCCTTGGCGACACGCCGGTTTCCGCCATGACCGACGCCGCGCTGGAGCAACGGCGCACCGACATCCCCGCCCTGCGCGCGCTGCCGCTGCTCGACCTGCTGGCCCGCGGCCGGGCGGGCGGCGTCGCCCTCGAATACCTGGCGCCGCTGGCGCTGCAAGTCGACGTCGTCCCATGCTAGACCGCGCCTGGATCGCCGCGCACATTCCACATCAGGGCGACATATGCCTGCTCGACGCGGTGCGCGAATGGTCGCCGGCGCGCATCCGCTGCGCGTCGGCCAGCCACCGGCGCGCCGACCATCCGCTGCGTGCCGACGGTCGGCTCGGCGCCGCCTGCGGCATCGAGTACGCGGCGCAGGCCATGGCCGTGCATGGCGCGCTGATGGCCGGCGATGACGCGCCGCCGCGCCAGGGTTTCCTCGCCAGCGTGCGCGGCGTCGAGTTCAAGGTCGACCAGCTCGACGACATCGCCGGCGAGCTCGACATCGAGGCCGAGCGGCTGTCCGGCGACGACCACAACATTCTCTACCGCTTCGAACTGCGCGGCGACGGCCGGGTGCTGCTCGCCGGCCGGGCGGCGGTGATCCTGAACGCGGAGGCACTGAAATGAAGCGCGCACTGGTGACGGGCGGCAGCGGCGGCATCGGCGCTGCCATCTGCCGAAAGCTGGCGGCCCAGGGCTGCGAGGTGCTGGTGCACGCCAACAGCCAGCTCGACCGCGCCGAGGCCGTGGCGGCGGAGATCCGCGCCACGGGCGGCGTCGCGCGCGCCCTCGCCTTCGATGTCACCGATGCCGAGGCAACCAAGGCCGCGCTGGAAAGGGAACTGGAAGCCGGCGCCATCCAGGTGCTGGTGAACAACGCCGGCATCCACGCCGACGCCGTGTTCGCCGGCATGTCGCAGGAGAAATGGGCGCGCGTCATCGACGTCTCGCTCAACGGCTTCTACAACGTCACCCAGCCGTTGACGCTGCCGATGCTGCGCACGCGCTGGGGCCGCATCGTCAACATCGGCTCGGTGGCCGGCATCGTCGGCAACCGCGGCCAGGTCAACTACGCCGCCGCCAAGGGCGCGCTGCATGCGGCGACCAAGGCGCTGGCGCTGGAAGTGGCCAGCCGCGGCGTGACGGTGAACGCGGTGGCGCCCGGCATCATCGACACCGGCATGATCGAGGGCGTGTTCGACGCCGAGACGATCAAGCGCCTCGTCCCCATGCAGCGCGCCGGCCGGCCGGAAGAAGTGGCGGAGCTGGTCGGCTTCCTCGCCTCGGAAGCTGCCGGCTACCTCTCCGGGCAGGTGATCTCGATCAACGGGGCGATGATTTGATGAACACGCGCGTGCGCTTGTACGTGGGCGGCATCCGGCCGCTGCCTCCCGAGAACCGGCCGACCGGCATTTTCAAGCACGCTGTGCCGTCGCCGGTCTGGCTCGGCCAGGAAGGCCTGGCGGGCGACGCCCAGGCCGACCGGCGCGTGCACGGCGGTCCGGAAAAAGCCCTCCACCAGTACCCGGTCGGCCATTACGCGCGGCTGGCGCGGGCGTTCCCCGAGGCCGCGGCGCTGCTGGTGCCCGGCTCGATCGGCGAGAACCTCTCCGTGCCCGGCTGGGACGAAACCAATATCTGCATCGGCGACGTCTTTCGCCTCGGCGATGCGCGCATCCAGGTTTCGCAGCCGCGTTCGCCCTGCTGGAAGATCGACGGCCGTTACGGCGTCGAAGGCATGGCGAAGTTGATCGCCGATGAAGGCATCACCGGCTGGTATTTCCGCGTCGTCGAAGCCGGCAGCGTCGCGGCCGACGGCCCGTTCGAGTTGGTCGAGCGGCTGCCCGGGGCGGTGCCGGTGGCGCGCCTGCTGGACTTGATGCGCGAACATCGCCCCGATATCGACGCCCTGGCTGCGGTTGCCGCCGTACCCGGATTGGCCGCCGGCTGGGTGGCGAAGCTCAAGGAGCGCGTCGAGCGCTTGCGCAATCTCTAGTCACGCCGGCGGCGGGCGCGACGTCAGGTCGAGCGCCACGGCTTCGGCCAGCCGGATGCCGTCGACGGCTGCCGAGAGAATGCCACCAGCATAGCCAGCGCCCTCGCCGCCCGGATAGAGGCCGCGGGTATTGACGCTTTCCAGCTGCTGGTCGCGCGTGATGCGCACGGGCGAGGACGTGCGCGTCTCGACGCCGGTCAGCAGCGCGTCGGCCATCGCAAAACCGTGGATCTGCTTGTCGAAGGCGGGAATGGCCTCGCGCAGCGCCGCGACGACGTAGTCCGGCAGGCAGGCGGCGAGATCGGTGAGGTGGATGCCCGGCGTGTACGACGGCCGCACCGCGCCGAGTTCGGTCGATGGCCGGCCGGCGAGGAAATCGCCGATCTTCTGCGCCGGCGCTGCGTAGCTTTCGCCCCCGGCCTTGAACGCGGCTTCTTCCCAGCGGCGCTGGAACGCGATGCCGGCCAGCGGGTTGTTCGCCGCGCCACCCGGAAAATCCGCGGGCGACACGTCGACCACCAGCGCCGCATTGGCGTTGCGCTCGGCGCGCGAGTACTGGCTCATGCCGTTGGTCACCACGCCGCCGAGCTCCGAGGCCGCCGCCACCACCTGCCCGCCCGGGCACATGCAGAAGCTGTACACCGAGCGGCCGTTGCCGCAGTGGTGCACGAGCTTGTAGTCGGCCGCGCCGAGCAGCGGGTGGCCGGCAGCGGCACCGAGGCGGGCGCGGTCGATCAGCGCCTGCGGATGTTCGGCGCGCACGCCGATGGAAAACGGCTTGGCTTCGAGATGCACGCCGCGCTCGTGGAGCAGCCGGAAGGTGTCGCGCGCGCTGTGGCCGATGGCCAGCACCACGTGATCGGCGGCGATGCGTTCGCCGCTGGCCAGCACCACGCCGCGCACCTGTCCCGTGCCGGTCGCGTCGCGTTCGATAGCCAAGTCCGCAACGCGGCTCTGGAAGCGGATCGCGCCGCCCAGCCGTTCGATCGTCGCGCGCAGGTTCTCGACCACGCGCACCAGCCGGAAAGTGCCGATGTGCGGCTTGCTGACGTAGAGGATCTCGGGCGGCGCGTCGGCGGCGACGAACTCCTCCAGCACCTTGCGGCCCCGGAAGCCGGGGTCCTTGATCTGGCTGTGCAGCTTGCCGTCGGAAAACGTGCCGGCGCCGCCCTCGCCGAACTGCACGTTCGATTCGGGATCGAGCTTGCCCTGCCGCCACAGGCCCCAGGTGTCCTGGGTCCGCTCGCGCACTTCCTTGCCGCGTTCGAGCAGGATCGGCCGGAAGCCCATCCGCGCCAGGATCAGCGTCGCGAACAGGCCGCAGGGGCCGGCGCCGATCACTACCGGGCGGTTCGCGAATCCCGCCGGTGCCTGCGCGACGTAGCGGTAGGCCATGTCGGGCGTCGGCCGCACGCGGAGATCGTCGCGCAGGCGTGCCGCCACGGCCGACGCTTGGCGGAGTTCGACGTCGACGGTGTAGATGAAATGGATGTTCGATTGCTTGCGCGCATCGTAGCCGCGCCGGAAGATCGTGTAGCCGACGAGGTCGGCCGGCGCGATGCCGAGCCGCGTGAGGATGGCCGCCTTGAGGTCCGTGTCGCCGTGATCGAGCGGCAGCTTGAGGTCGGTGAGGCGCAGCATCTACACCGCCAGCGCCGCCATCTTCAGCGGCGGTCTGCCGTCGGGGCTGGGAAAGTCGGCCTCGGGGAGAATCCACGCGACATCGCGGATCGCGCGCCCGGCCTTGCGCGCGCTGCGCTGGAGCTGGTCGAGCCAGGCGTCGCGATCGACCTCGGCGACGTTGTTGCAGCAGATCAGCGTGCCGCCCTCGGCGGTGCACAGCAGCGCCGGCTTGAACAGCGCCGCATAGTCGTTGACCAGGTCGACGACGCCGAACGGGCTTTTGGCGTAGCGCGGCGGATCGAGGAACACCATGTCGAACATCTGTGCGTCGAGCTTGGGAAACGGCGGCATGCGCTTGCCGCGCACCCGCTCGGGCTGGCCGATGCCGGCCAGCTGGCGCAGCGCCGCGAAGGCGTCGCTCTTGACGAAGCGCGGCCGGAACGGCAAGTCGTTCAGTTTGGCGTTGGCGCGGCCGACGGCAAGGGCGCTCTCGGAAAAATCGACGTTCATCACGAAGCGCGCGCCGGCCCGGCCGGCGGCAATGCCGACGCCGCAGGTGTAGGCGAACAGGTTGAGCAGCGACTTGTCGCGCGCGTGCCGCATCACGTAGCGCCGGCCGGCGCGCAGGTCGAGAAACAGCCAGGGGTCCTGGCCCTCGTGGCGCGCCTGAAGGCGGTAGCGGATGCCCATTTCATGCGCTTCGCGCGGCAGCGTTGCGGCGGCGAGCCGCTCGGGCGGCAGCTCATTGAGGATGCGCGAGTGGGCGCGGCTGCGATCGTTGTAGATCAAAGTCAGCCCCGGCAGCACGCCGGCGTAGTAGCCCTCCAGCGTGGCCAGGGCTTCCTGCGCCAGCGGCTGGTGGAAGCTCTGCACCAGCAGCAGATCGCCGTAGCGGTCGACCGTCAGGCCGGACCGCCCCTCGACGGTGCCGTGGAACAGGCGATAGGCGTCGGTATGCTCGGCGTGGAGGTCTGCCAGTAGATCGGCGCGGGCGGCAAAGGCAGCGGCCAGCAAGGGCAACAGCGGGTCGGACGTCGGCGTGGTCATCGGCGGCGAGTATATCCGCCGACCGCTCTGCTAGCATCGGCGCATGCGACGCGCCACCACGCCCTGCCCCTGCGGCAGCGGAAAATCGTTCGAGCCATGCTGCGGCCGCCACCTCGATGGCGACCCGGCACCGACCGCCGAAGCCCTGATGCGCTCGCGCTACAGCGCCTACGGGCTGCGGCGCGAGGATTATCTGCTGGCCACCTGGCATCCTTCGACAAGACCGGCGGAGCTCGGCCTCGCGCGCGAAACGCCGCCCAAGTGGCTCGGGCTGGAAGTGAAGCGCCACGAGCAGACGGATGCCGACCACGCCGTCGTCGAGTTCGTCGCCCGCTACAAGCTCAACGGCCGCGCCCACCGCTTGCACGAAGTGAGCCGCTTCGTGCGCGAGGACGGGCGCTGGTTCTATGTCGATGGCGACGTGTCGTGAGCGGGTGTCGCCGCGTCGGGAGGACCGATCGGAGGATCCTGGCAGGAGTCTGCCGGACGGCTGATACCGACCCTAAACGGATCTTGGAACAGGGTTAAGAATAAAGTAGGACGACGGCGAGACTCGCTGCGACAAGAGGAATGCCGGCGACGAAGTATTTGTTATGGGACTCCGATGGGCCTGGGGGATATCTACCGAACGTAACAATCCGGAGAATCAACCACCCAGGCCAATAGAGCAGCCTAACAAGAGCCTCGATCAGGAATAAGAAAATTGGCTCAAGGATTGCTTCAATCATGCCATCCTGCTTTTTCAACAGGGGATGAAAAATGATAGGGCATACTGACCGGCGGGTTGTGGCCGATCCCGCCCGCCGCAAAGTCAGTCTTCACGGGACGCCGATTCGCGTCAGCGTCGATAGCGCCAGACTAACGCGCCGACGATGATCGGCGGACCGATGCCGATGCCGATGCCGAGGACGCCGGCGGCGGCAACGGGCCGGTCAGGAAGCGGCGCCATCGGCCCGCGCCAGGCACTTGCGGTAGCGTTCGTCGACGCGGCGGGCGAACCATTCGGTGGTGAGCTTGCGCGTGATCTTGGGGCTCTTGAGATTGATCGCGGGCATGGCCTGGCGCGGCACCGGGTCGCCGGCGGCTTCGTCGGCAAGGGCGAGGACGCGGCGGTAAAGCGCGCTGCGGCCGAATTCGGCGCTCTTTTCGAGCAGCAGGTCGCGGCGGATGTCGTCGGCATTCATGCGCAGCGCGCCGCTCAGCGAGCGCAGCGCGGCTTCCACCTGGCTTGGCGTGTCGGCGGGCTTGCCGTCCTGATAGCGCAACAGGTCGCCGTCGAGGCTGAGCGCCTTGCCGGCGACGCGGCCCAGCGCCGCCTGGAACGCGGCGTTGCGGCTGGCATAGCGGCCGGCGTTGAAGTCGGCAAAGCGATAGACGACATCGTCGTACGGCGCGGGATAGTCGAGCAGGATGGCGGCGCCGAAATACAGCCCGCCGCGGCGCGTGAAGACTTCGTCGCGCAGCTTGCGGACGATCGGGTAAGGGTAGGGCTTGCCTTCGGCGTGCTGCTGGGCGAAGGCAATGCTGACCTGCATGGGGCCGGCCGTGTGCACCGGGTTGTAGTCGGCCAGCAGTTGCTTGCCGAACGGCAGCTCGCCGATCATGTCTTCATAGAGCGCGTTGAGCTGCTTCTCGGTCTTGAGGGCGTCGATCCGCTCGTCGTAACTGCGGCCGTCGGGCGACTTCACCGACATCGCGCCCGAGATCAGCAGCTTCGGCACGCCGTACTGCTCGGCGCGCCGGTCGAATTCCCGGCGCACGATGGCGGGCAGGCCGGGCACCACCGGGTCGGCCTGAAAGCCCGATTCCTGCTCGGTGACGGCCATCACTGCGCAATAGGTTTCGCTGGCGTGCGCAATCTTCAGGTAGGCGAAAGCCATGTAGAGATCGAGCGCCCAGCCGGCCTTGTCCTTGACGGTGGTCGGCAGCAGCCGGACCAAGCGGTCGCGGATGTCCTGCTCCGCCAGCGCGGCGGACCACGGACGGGCGACGCCGCCGTCGGCGCGCCTGGTCATGTCGGGCGGCAGTTGCGGGCCGGCGATCTCCGTGCTGGCGCAGGCGGCCAGGAAAACCGACAGCAGCAGCGCCGGCCAGCGCGGCAGCGGCGTCATGCGCGCTGGAAGACCAGCACGGCGTTGGTGCCGCCGAAGGCGAAGGAGTTGCTGATGGCCGCGTTCAGGTCCGGGGCGGCGGCGCCGGCTTCCCGCACCAGGTTGAGGCGGCAGGCGGGGTCGGGAGTTGCGCAAAAGGCGTTGGGCGGCAATTGGCGATGATGCAGCGCCAGCACGGTGACGACCGCTTCCAGCGCGCCGGCGGCGCCCAGCAGGTGGCCGTGCATGGATTTGGTGGAACTGACGCGCAAGGCGTCGATCGAATCGCCCCAAAGCGCGTGCAACGCCTCGCTCTCGACGAGATCGCCGATCCGGGTGGCGGTGCCGTGGGCGTTGCAGTAACCGATGTCGCGCGCCGACAGGCCGGCCACGGCCAGGGCATTGCGGATCGCCGCCTGCTGGCCGGCGGCATCGGGCTTGGTCAGATGCGTGGCATCGCAGCTCAGCCCCCAGCCGGCCAGCTCGGCATAGCGGCGCGCGCCGCGCGCCCGGGCGCGTTCGGTCGATTCGAGCATCAGGAAGGCGGCGCCTTCGCCGAGCGCGAAGCCGCTGCGCTCGGCCGCGAAAGGGCGGCAGGACGAGGCGGCCTGCCCGGGCTCGAATATCGACAGGGTCTGCATCGCCTGCCAGGCCTTGACGACGCCGGGTACCAGTACGGCTTCGCTGCCGCCGGCGATGGCCAGGTCCACCTCGCCGTGGCGGATGGCCTTGGCGGCCTCGCCGAGCGCGACGGCCGACGAGGCGCAGGCGACCGAATAGGTCAGCACCGGCCCGGTGGCCTGCAGGCGCATGGCGATGTGCGACGCCGGGGCGTTGGGCATGAAGGCCGGGATGGTCAAGGGCGGCACGCGGCCGCTGCGCAGTCCGGAGGCATAACCCGCCTCGAGCGAGGTGCCGCCGCCCATGCCGCAGCCGACGTAGATGCCGATGCGGGCAGGTTCGTACACACCGGTGGCGCCGGCATCGGTCATGGCCTGGGCAGCGGCGGCGACGGCGATCTGGCTGACGCGATCCACGCCGGCCAGCTGCAAGGGCGTGAACCAGTCCGATGCCTGAAACGCGGCGGATGCCACGGCCGCCGGCTTG
Source organism: Betaproteobacteria bacterium (assembly GCA_019136545.1). Lineage (GTDB taxonomy): Bacteria > Pseudomonadota > Gammaproteobacteria > Burkholderiales > Rhodocyclaceae > Fen-999. Next base: position 672 of record JAGVUA010000152.1, on the reverse strand, counting down.
GCGTTGGGCATGTCGCTGGTGAATTCGTGAATCGCCGATTCGCCGCGCGTCAAGGCCGCGAACATCGCCTCATGATGGTCGCCATGCGGTGAAACGACGCCGATGCCGGTGACCGCTACCATGGTGGCGAGATCCCGGGCAGCCGCCGATCAGGAGGTTTCCGTTGCCTTGATTTCATCGATGATCCGGGCCAGTCCCGCCAGCGAATTGACGTCGGTGCGGGCATCGGGAAACGTGATGCCGAAGTGATCCTCGATGTCGAACAGAAATTCGGCCAGCGCCAGCGAGTCGACGCCTTGATCGAGCATCGATGCGTCGGGGTCCAGGGTTGCGGGGTCGATTTTGTATTTTTCCTGTATCAGATCCTGCAACTGCTTCAGCGAACTCATTGCCTGCTCCATTGCCTTTCATTCCCGACCCGTATCATAAGCTGGCCGGGCGCAGCCGCAACGAAGGCAACGCGAAGGCCAGGCCCAGCAAGGAGCCGGCCAGCACATCCAGCGCGACGTGCTGCTTGACGGCCATGGTCGACCAGGCGATCAGCGCGAACCAGCCCCAGTTGATGGCGCGCATCGGCCAGCCGGCGTCCAGTTCGCGCAGCAGCCGGTCGAGCCAGACGGCGGAGAATACCGCCGTGGCGACGTGCAAGGACGGGCAGGCGTTGCCGGGGGC
>JAGVUA010000147.1 GCA_019136545.1 Betaproteobacteria bacterium | reverse complement strand
CGCCGCCTGGTCGGCCTGTCTTGCCAACGCCTCACCGCCGAGCTGCATGCCAATGGCGCTGGCGATGGCGGCGACGCGCTGGGCGCGCTCGCCCTGGGTGCCGAGCTTGTTGTGATAGACGACCTTGGCCAGCGCGGGAATGCGGTCGGCCAACGACTTCTTGCGGTCCTGGTCGAAGAAGAACTTGGCGTCGGCCAGGCGCGGCCTGACGACGCGCTCGTTGCCGCCGATCACCGCGCTGGCGTCGTCGGGCTGAATGTTCGACACGACGAGGAACTTGTTCGTCAGCTTGCCGTCCTTGAGCAGCGGGAAGTATTTCTGGTTGGCCTTCATGGTCAGGATCAGGCATTCCTGCGGCACGTCCAGAAACTCTGCTTCAAACTGGCAGGTCAGCACGTTGGGCCGCTCGACCAGCGCCGTCACCTCGTCGAGCAGCGCCTCGTCGTCGATAGGCTTGAGCCCCTCCTTGTCGGCGTTCCGCCGCAACTGACTTTCGATTTCGGTGCGGCGCTCGGCGAAGCTGGCGATCACCGCGCCCTCGGTCTTCAGCTGCTCGGCATAGCTGTCGGCGTCGCGGATGGCGACGATCGGCTGCTTCGCCTCGAAACGGTGGCCCTGCGTCTCGCGGCCGGCCTGAAGACCGAGCACCGAAACCGGCACCACGTCGGCGCCATGCAGCGCGACCAGCCTGTGCGCGGGGCGCACGAAGTTCACGCTGGTCCAGCCGTCCTGCAACTGGTAGCTCATCACCTTCGGGATCGGCAGCGCCGCAATCGCGGCCTCGATCGCAGCCTGCAGACCTTCCGGCAAAGTGGCGCCGGCAACCAAGGTGTCGAGGAACAGCGCTTCCGCCTTGCCATCCGGCGCGCGCTTGAGCGTGGGCACCACGGAGGCGTCGGTACCGAGGGCGGACAGTTTCTTCAGCAGCGCCGGCGTCGCCTGGCCGTTCGCATCGAGCGCGACGGCGACCGGCATCAGCTTCTGCTGTACCGGCTTGTCGGCGGCCTTAACGGCGACGTTGGCGACATGCACGGCGAGCCGGCGCGGCGAAGCGAAAGCGGTGACAGGCCCGTCGCCCGCCAGCCCGCTGGCTTTCAGTTTGTCCGCCAGCGTGGCGGCGAAGGATGCGCCGAGCTTTTTCAGCGCCTTGGGCGGCAGTTCCTCGACGAACAATTCAACGAGCAGACTCTTCACACTCATGCCGCTTTCTCCAGCTTCGCCAGCACTTCGGCGGCATGTGCCCTCGGCGCCATCGGGAAGCCGAGGCGCGCGCGGCTGTCGAGGTAGCTTTGCGCGACGCTGCGCGCCAGGTTGCGGATGCGGCCGATGTAGGCGGCGCGTTCGGTGACCGAGATGGCGCCGCGCGCGTCGAGCAGATTGAAGGTATGCGCCGCCTTCAATACTTGTTCATACGCCGGCAGTGCCAACTGCTGTTCCATCAGGTGTTTTGCCTGCTTCTCGTGGGCGGCAAACGCGCCGAGCAGGAAGTCGACGTCGCTGTGCTCGAAGTTGTAGGCGCTCTGCTCGACCTCGTTCTGGTGGAAGACGTCGCCATACTTGAGACCCGGCGCATAAACGAGGTCGAAGACGTTCTCGACGCCCTGCAAATACATGGCCAGCCGCTCGAGACCGTAGGTGATCTCGCCGGTGATCGGTTTACAGTCGATGCCGCCGACTTGCTGGAAATAGGTGAACTGCGTCACCTCCATGCCGTTGAGCCAGACTTCCCAGCCCAGGCCCCAAGCGCCGAGCGTCGGGTTCTCCCAGTCGTCCTCGACGAAGCGCACGTCGTTCTTCTTCAGGTCGAAGCCAAGCGCCTCGAGCGAGCCGAGGTAGAGCTCGAGGATATTGGCCGGCGCGGGCTTGAGCACCACCTGGTACTGGTAGTAGTGCTGCATGCGGTTGGGGTTCTCGCCGTAGCGGCCGTCCTTGGGGCGGCGCGACGGCTGCACGTAGGCGGCTTTCCACGGCTCGGGGCCGAGGGCGCGCAGGAAGGTGGCCGTGTGCGAGGTGCCGGCGCCGACCTCCATGTCGTAGGGTTGCAGGAGCGCGCAGCCCTGCTGGTTCCAGAATTCCTGCAGGCGCAGGATGGTTTCCTGAAAAGTCGGCCGCTGGCCGACTTTCAGTGAAGACTCATGCCCACCTGTGGGCGTGACGTCGGAACTCAAGGTGGGTTTGGTGCTCATCGGTGAAACCCGGTTCTATCGCAAAGTCGCGATTTTACAGGGATTCCGGCCGCTCCCTCATCGACCGTACACGCTCCCGCGCCCGCCGCGCGGCGGCGCGTCGGCTGAGATCCAAATTGCATATACGCATCACGATGGCTGCGGCGATCCGGCGTCGGCGAACTTGTAGCGGTTGCCGCCGGTGTCCTTGGCCTGGTACATCGCCGCATCGGCCCGACGGATCAGTTCGTCCATCGAGTCGCCATCGTGAGGAAACATGGCGATGCCGATCGAGGGCAAGGCCTCGACCATCCGGCGCTTCAGCAGCACCGGCGGCTGCAGGGCGGCGAGAATGCTGGCGGCGACCCGCTCCGTGTCGTGCACGGAATCGATGTTGGTGAGGACGATGAGAAACTCGTCGCCGCCCAGGCGCGCCACCAGGTCGGATTCGCGCACCGCGGCGCGCAGGCGCCGCGCGGTCTCGCGCAGGACATCGTCGCCCGCCTGATGGCCGAGCGTATCGTTGATCTGCTTGAATTCGTCCAGGTCGATGAACAGCAGGGCGACGGCTTTCCGCTGACGCCTGGCCAGCGCCAGGGTCCGCTCCATGTACTCGTCGAGATACAAGCGGTTCGGCAACTGCGTCAGGGCATCGTGCAGCGCCAGGAATTCGATGCGTTCCTGCGCCTGCTTGCGCACGGTGATATCACGGATCACCACCATGCGATAGGTCTGGCCATCGTGGGGCATATCCTTGCCGATGACCTCGACGGGCAGGCGGGTACCGTTCTTCAACACCACTTCCGTCTCGTAGGCTTCCTCGTGGTGCCCGCGCATGTGATCGATCACCGTGGGCTGCCATTCCTGCGGCACGAAATCCAGGATCGATCTGCCGATCAGCTCCTCGAGGGTATAGCCGCTCATGCGCAGCAAGGCTTCGTTGGCATCCGCGATGATGCCTTCGTGGTGAAACGCAATGCCCTCGTTCGATGCCTGAAAGAACTTGCGCATCCTCAACTCGCTGTCGCGCAGCGCCCGCTCGGCCCGCCATTGCCGGGTGATTTCGTTGATGAGCACGAACGCGCCGATCTGTCCGCCCGTATCGGAGGCGCGCGGAATCAGGTTCACTTCGATGACGCCGGTTTCACCGCCCGGCATCATCTGTTCGCGCACGTAGCGCACCGTCTGTCCGGACTGAACCAGTCTGACATGCGGCTCGATGATCTGCCAAGCGCTCTCGCCGATGACTTCGCGTACCGTCTTGCCGACGACCTTGTCCACCGTCAGCCCGTTGAATTCCGCATAGCGCCGGTTGGCGAACAGGCATTTCATGTCGAGATCGTAGTAGGCGATCATCGCCGGCACGGAATTGGCGATCAGCCTTAGCAGCGAGTCCGCGTCGTCGCTGACGACGGAGAACGGTGTGGGAGCGTCTGACATGGGCATCCTTGTTCTTAGCGACTTCGGTCGAATCGGCGGTGAACTTCTGCCCCATCACCTCCGACTGCCACACTCCAGCGGTCTTGCACCGCCATGTTAGCTCAGTCCGAAGCAACTTTCATCGAACATGCCTGTCGGCGCCCAAAGTCAGTCTTGGCGGCGCGGCGGCATCGGATGCCCCGAACGCCCCGGGTTGCCCATGCCCGCGTCGGGCGGGCCCGGCGGGCGATACATCGACCCCCGTACAGCCTGCCCTTCATCGCGCCTGGCATCGTCGTCGAATCCCCGTTCGGCCGGCCTCTCGCGACGCTGATCGCGGTGGAACCGGTCGTCGCCCCGCCGTTCCGGCAGCAGCCCGCCCGGCGGCGACACCTGCGGGGGCATCGGCATCGGTGCGGGCATCACCGCGGCGGCGGGCGCGGCCGGCTCCGGCCGCCCCTGCGGCAAGCGGCGGATGTACTCGCCGGCCGGCGCCTCGAATCTCGGCACGCCGGCGCGGGGCGCCTCAGGTCTTGGGAAGTCGGGTCTTGGAACATCGGGTCTTGGCGTCTCGGATCTTGGTACGCCGGGTCTCGGCATTTCGAGTCTTGGCGCCTCGGGTCTTGGCGGCTCCGCTCTCGGCATTTCGAGTCTTGGCGGCTCGGGTCTTGGCGGCTCCGCTCTCGGCATTTCGACCCTGGGCGCATCCATTCTGGGCATGGCGCCTCGCGGTGGCGGTGCCGGACGTGAAGACGGCGCTGCCGTCGGCGGCAGCGCGATGGTTCCGGAAACCGGCCTCACGGGATGCTCGCCACGGATGTCATGAAGGTCGCGCTCCGAAAACGAGGGCAGGCGGGCATCGCGAACATGGTCGCGACCGAACCGGTCGTCGCGCATGCCCACTACGGCATGAGGCACCTGTTGGTTGCGGTGTACGATCCGATCCGCATCCCGGACCCGACGCGGCCCGCCCCAGCCGGCCCACCAGAGCGAGCCTCGAAAACCCGGACGGCCCCACCAGGGCACCAGCGGCTCGTCCCAGCCGAGCGCGACCCAGCCGACGCCGGCCCCGGCGCCGTAGAACGCCACCAGCGCCGGCGCATAGACCGGCCGGGCAACTCTCGGACCGGGCGCCCATGCCCAAACGCCATCGAGGTACACCCAGCGGCCGTAATGGCTGGTCGACCAGCCCCACGGCGCATCGTCCACCCACGTCCAGCCATAGAAGGGATCCCACTGCCAGCGGCCGGCGCTGTAGGGTACCCAGCCTGGCGCGACGACCGGAACCCACACCGACCCGTAGGAATCGACACTGCGCCAGCTGCCATACCGGTCAAGATCGGATACGCCGTAAATTTCCGACGGAAGCTGGCGCAGGCTCGGCGACTGGGCATGAAAATCGGAACGCGCATCGTTCCAGCGATCCCAGGCGTCCACCGCCGCGGCCGGCCGCCGCTCCACCAGCGGCCGGGCCGTTTCCGGCACGATCAGTTCCTCGTTGGCGAAGACGTTGAGGCTGGTGCCGTCGGCCAGCGTCAGCGCTGCCTGCCCGCCGTGCCGCACGGTCAGTCGCGTCGCGCCGCCGCGCGTATCCAGCCGGTAGTAACCGCGGGCATTGACCAGGATGGCGGCACTGGCGGTGTCGATGGCGATCGCACGCTCCGGCGTCGCACCGCGCAGGTCGAAGGAGGCCAGTCCCGAAGCGACGCGAAATCTGGCGAGGCGGCGATCGAAGGCGACGAAACTCAATTGCGTGTTGGCGGTCAGGCGCACAAAGTCGCTGCTGCCGATCTGGATTTCAGCGGTGCCGTCGGCACCGGCCTGAATCACGTCCCCGGCCACCAGCGCCGTATTGACCCGGGCCGGCTGCCAGTTGTCCACGCCTGGCCGCCAGAACGACACCTGGCCTTCGGCGACGCCAAGGCGCGCCGGCGCCACCATGTCGTCGTCACCATCGCTCTCCGTCCACGTCGCACTCGCGCAGGCGCCTACCCAGATCAACAACAGGCCGCTCAACAATCGCCGCATCGCATTCCTCTTCAGCAAACCATCCCGCGTCAATTAACGGTCGTGCCATGCCGGCCGTTGACCCGGCGACGCATCACCGCCAGGGCCACCGCCAAACACGCCAGCGATACGGCAAGGGTGTTGCCGACACGCGCGAAAGGCGTCAGGCCGGAAAACCCTTGTGCCGAAACCTGGAGCGCACCAGTGGTGAAGGGCGGCAAGACCGCGGTCAATCGACCGTCGGGCGCAATGGCCGCCGTCATGCCGGTATTGGTGGCGCGCAAGATCATGCGCCCCGTTTCGAGCGCCCGCATGCGCGCGATCTGCAAATGCTGCGGCTGCGCCAGCGAGTCGCCGAACCAGGCGGTGTTGGACAGGTTCACCAGCAGCGTCGCCCCGGGCAAGGCGGCCAGCAACTCTTCCCCAAACAGATCCTCGTAACAGATATTGGGCATCACTTGCTGGCCCGCCATGCTCAGCGGCGGCTGCTTCCGCTCGCCAGCCCGGAAGTTCGACATCGGGATGTCGACCAGGCCGAAGAACCAGGCGAAGCCGGGCGGCACGAACTCGCCGAACGGCACCAGATGAACCTTGGCGTAGGACTCGATCGCCAGCGTCGGCGTCATCGCCACCGCGCCATTGACGTAGCCGCCCGCGCGATCGCGTATCGCCGCGCCCATCAGCACCGACCCCGCCGCCGTCAGCCGGCGCAGGAATTCCGGCGGAATCTGGTCGAAAAGCAGCGGAATCGCCGTTTCCGGCAGCACGATGATCGGTGCCGGATGCTCGGCTGCCAGCCGCGCGTAGGTTTCCATCGACAAGCGCAGGTTCTCCGGCACCCATTTCAGGCTTTGCGGAATATTGCCCTGCAGCAAGCTCATGTCGACCGGCCGACCCACGGGATGGGTCCAGGCGATCTGGCGCAGCCCGACGCCGCCGGCAACGACGACGCCCATCGCCAGCCACGCCATCGGCCTGCGCCCCGCGAAAGTCAGGCATGACGCCACGCCGGCGACCAGGAAGCCGACGCCATAGACGCCGACCACCGGCGCGTAACCCGCCAGCGGGCTGGGCGGCGTCTGCGCATAGCCGATCGCCAGCCAGGGAAAGCCGCTCAGCAGCCAGCCGCGCAGCCATTCCGCGAGCGTCCACAGGCCGGCGCCCAGCAGGATCGCGCGAAAGTCAGTGGTGGCGGCACGCCGGAACAGGTAGCCGGCCAGTGCCGGAAACAGCGCCAGCCAGCCGCAGAACAGCAGGGTGGCGACCGCCGCCAGCGGCATGGCCATGCCGCCGACGTCATGCAGGCTGACATACACCCACGAGACGCCCGTCAGGAAGCAGCCCAGGCCCCAGGCGAAGCCCAGCCAGGCGGCGCTGCGCGCGCTGTCGGCGCGGCGCCAGAGGCGGAACAGCAGCGCCAGCGCGACGACCGGAACCGGAAAGGCATGGAAGGGGGCGAAGCCGAACACTGTCGCCGCGCCCGCCAGCCAGGCGACCAGCAGCGACTGCCTCATTCGGCGGAATTGAGCGGCAGGCTGCGTTGCTGGTCGACCAGCAGGGTATGCACGCGACGGCTGTCGGCGCGCAGCACCTGCAGGCGGATGCCGTCGACCGTGACCACCTCGTTGCGCCTGGGCAGGCGGCCCAGTTGATGAATGACGAGGCCGCCGACCGTGTCGTAGTCCTCGTCCGGAAACGCGGTGCCGAAGGCTTCGTTGAAGCCGGCGATCCCGGTGGTCGCCTTGACGCGATAGCGGCCGACGTTATCGAGCACGATGTTGCCGGCCGCCTCGTCGAAATCGTATTCGTCCTCGATGTCGCCGACGATCTGCTCGAGCACGTCCTCGATGGTGACCAGGCCGGCGACGCCGCCATATTCGTCGACGACGATGGCCATGTGATTGCGCGAGGCGCGGAATTCGCGCAGCAGCACGTTCAGGCGCTTCGACTCGGGAATGAACACCGCCGGCCGCAGCGTGTCGCGCAGGTCGAACTCCTTGCCGGCGAAATGCGGCAACAGGTCCTTGGCCAGGAGAATGCCGATGACGTCGTCCTTGCTCTCGCCGACCACCGGGTAGCGGGAATGCGTCGCCCCGATCACGAACTCGGTGATGCGTTCGATCGAGTCTTCGATGCCCAGGACATCCATTTGCGCGCGCGGCACCATGACGTCGCGCACCTGCATGTCGGACACCGACAGCGCGCCCTCGATGATCGACAGCGCATCGCCGTCGAGCAGGTTGCGCTCGAAGGCGCCATGCAGCAGTTCCAGGAGTTGTTCGCGGTCTTCCGGCTCGCGCATCAGGAACGACGAGAGTCGCTCCAGCAAGGTAGGCTTGTGACTGTCTGAGTCCATTGAGTCAGTGGTACGGATCGGGATAACCCAGGCCGGCGAGGATTTCGCGCTCCCTCAGTTCCATGCGCTGCGCTTCCCGCGCGCCGCCTTCGTGGTCGTAACCCAACAAATGCAGCATACCATGCACGATCAAATGGGCGAAGTGCGCCGGGACAGCCTTGTCTTGCTCGGCCGCCTCGCGCAGCACCACGGGCAGGCAGATCACCAGATCGCCGACGACGGTCGGCGCCGCTTCGTATGCGAACGACAGCACGTTGGTGGCGTAGTCCTTGTGCCGATAGTCGCGGTTCAGCGTCCGGCCTTCCTCGGCATCGACGAAGCGGACCGTCACCGCCGCCGGGCGGTCGCAGCTTGCGCGCACCCAGCGCCGCACCTGCGGGCGCGAGGGCAGCGCCGCGTCCTGGCAGGCGTATTGCACCGCGAGCGAAAGCTCAGGCAGTTTTTTTGACATGGGCCTCGTAGGCCTCGACGATGCGCGCCACCAGCGGATGGCGCACGACGTCGCGGGCGGTAAAGTCCGTGAACGCCAGGCCGCGCACCTCGGCCAGGATGCGTCGCGCTTCGACCAGGCCGGACTTCTGTCCCTTCACCAGGTCGATCTGCGTCACGTCGCCGGTGATCACCGCCTTGGCGCCGATGCCGATGCGCGTGAGAAACATCTTCATCTGCTCGGGCGTGGTGTTCTGCGCCTCATCGAGAATGATGAAGGCATGATTGAGCGTGCGGCCGCGCATGTAGGCCAGCGGCGCAACCTCGATGTGGCCCTTCTCGAACAGGCGGCCGACCTTGTCGAAACCCATCAGGTCGTAGAGCGCATCGTAGAGCGGCCGCAGGTAGGGATCGACCTTCTGCGCCAGGTCGCCGGGCAGGAAGCCGAGCCGTTCCCCGGCCTCCACCGCCGGACGGGTCAGCACGATGCGCTGCACCTGGTCGCGTTCGAAGGCGTCGACGGCGCTGGCGACGGCCAGATAAGTCTTGCCGGTGCCGGCCGGGCCGATGCCGAACGTGATGTCGTGCTCCTGGATCTGGCGCAGGTACTGCACCTGGTTCGGCGTGCGGCCGTGCAAGTCGCTCTTCTTCGTCAGCAGCGCCGGCGCCGGCTGCTGCGCCTGGCTGCGGTTGCGGATCTCCACCAGGCCGAGCTGGACGTCGTCGATCGACAGCGGCTGCTTCGCCGCTTCGTAAAAGAACTCGATCGCCTGCGCGGCGAGCCGGACGCGCTCGGCGTCGCCGCTCAAGCGGCAGTGCTCGCCCCGCCGGCCGATGGTGATGTCGAAGGCGGTCTCGATCTGCCGCAGGTTCTCGTCGAGCGGACCGCACAGATTGGCGAGGCGGTCGTTATCGACCGGTTCCAGCGTGATGTCGAGGGGTTTGCTTTTCACGATTCGTGGGTCACCACTTCGCCGCGCAGGCTGTGCGGCAGTGCTGCCGTGATGCGCACTTCGGCGAAGGTGTTGATCAGCCTGGGCGCGCCGGCGAAATTGACGATGCGGTTGTTGTCGGTGCGGCCGGCGAGTTCGTGCTCGTGCTTCTTCGACACGCCTTCGACCAGGACGCGCTGCACGGTGCCGACCATGGACTCGGACACGGTGAAGGCGAGTTCCTCGATGCGCTTCTGCAGCCGCATCAGGCGCGCGGTCTTGACCTCGGCGGGAGTATCGTCGGCCATGTCCGCCGCCGGCGTGCCCGGCCGCGGACTGAAGATGAAGGAGAAGCTGGCGTCGAAGCCGACCTCGTCGATGAGCTTCATGGTCTTCTCGAAATCCTCCTCGGTCTCGCCGGGGAAGCCGACGATGAAATCCGTCGATAGCGAGATATCGGGCCGCGCGGCGCGCAACCTGCGCACCAGCGACTTGTACTCGAGCGTGGTGTAGCCGCGCTTCATCGCCGCCAGCACGCGATCCGAACCGGCCTGCACCGGCAGGTGCAGATGCGACACCAGTTTCGGCACCGTGCGATAGAGGTCGATCAGCCGCTGGGTCATTTCGCGCGGATGCGACGTGGTGTAGCGGATGCGCTCGATCGCCGGCATGTCGGCGATGGTCTCGATCAGGAAGGCCAGGTCGGCGGTATCACCGTCCGCCATTTCGCCCCGGTAGGCATTGACGTTCTGGCCCAGCAGATTGACTTCCCTGACGCCGTGCAAAGTCAGCCGCGACACCTCGCCGAGCACGTCGGCCAAAGGTCGCGAGACCTCGTCGCCGCGCGTAAACGGCACGATGCAGTAGGTGCAGAACTTGGAACAGCCTTCCATCACGGAAACGAAGGCGCTGGCGCCTTCCACGCGCGCCTCGGGAAGGGCGTCGAATTTCTCGATTTCCGGGAAGGACACGTCCACGGCGGCGCGGCCGCTGGCGCGCCGCTTGGCGATCAGTTCGGGCAGTCGGTGCAGCGTCTGCGGACCGAACACGATGTCGACATAGGGCGCGCGAGCAACGATGGCATCGCCTTCCTGGCTGGCGACGCAGCCGCCGACGCCGATCACCAGGTCGGGATTCCGCTGCTTGAGTTGCCGCACGCGGCCGAGTTCGTGGAAGACTTTTTCCTGCGCCTTCTCGCGCACCGAACAGGTGTTGAACAGGATGATGTCCGCCTCTTCCGGCCGGTCGGTCTTGACCGTGCCGTAGGCGGAACCGAGCACGTCGGCCATTTTGGCCGAATCGTACTCGTTCATCTGGCACCCGAAGGTGCGGATGAACACCTTGCTCGACATCAGCGCCCGGTCGCTTCCTGCTGCGAAAGAATCCAGACCTTCGCAATGGCGCCCGAGACGTCCATTTGATACCGGACCGGCACCGCACCCTGAATCATGCCGGGAAGCACCATCATGTTGAAGGGGTCGCGAATCTGCACGCCCGGCGCCAGCGCCACGGGCTGTCCGTCGATCGAGCCGCTGGTCGGGCTGACGACCATCAACTCGCCCTTCTTCGTATCTTGGGGAAGGATGCGCGGAATGCCGACGGCAGGCACCGGCGCGGTCGGTCCCGGCGCATTGGCGATTTCCTGCACGGCGCTGCCGATGACAGAACTGACGATCGCGGACGTAATGGGGTCGAGCGGCATGAAGCCATTATAGACGGGCGGCTTACGACACGATACTGCTAACATCGGCCCATGAAGCCCGCGATCATCCTGCTCTCCGGCGGCCTCGATTCGGCGACGACGCTCGCCATCGCCCGCCATCAAGGTTTCGACGCATGCTGCCTGTCGGTCGACTACGGCCAGCGCCACGCCGCCGAACTGGCCGCCGCCGCGCGCGTCGCCGCCTCCCAGGAGGCCCGCGCGCATCGCACCATTCATCTCGACATCCACCAATTCGGCGGCTCGGCATTGACCGATCCGGCCATCGCGGTGCCCACCGGCGGTCTCGCCCCCGGCATCCCCGTCACCTACGTGCCGGCCCGCAACACCATCATGCTGTCCCTGGCCTTGGCCTGGGCCGAAGTACTCGGCAGCCAGGACATCTTCGTCGGCGTCAATGCCGTCGATTATTCGGGCTATCCGGACTGTCGGCCGGAGTTCATCCGCGCCTTCGAAGCCCTGGCCAATCTGGCGACAAAGTCAGCCGTGGAGGGGCGCCGGTTGCGCGTCCATGCGCCGCTGATGACGATGACCAAGGCGGAAATCATCCGATGCGGCACCGAACTCGGCGTCGATTATGGCCTGACCGTCTCCTGCTACCAGGCCGATGCCGAGGGTACGGCTTGCGGTCTGTGCGATGCCTGCCGGCTGCGCCGCGAAGGGTTTGCCACGGCCGGCATCGGCGACCCCACCCGGTACGTGAATGCCTGACAAAAGCAATCCGCCAGAGGCCTCGTCCGCCGCAGTACCCCGCCATAGAACGGGGTTATCCGCAAACAAATAGGATTGCCTTGCCTTGCAGGGTCGGCTTCCGGGACAATCGTGCCCCTTCGGAAGTCAGTGGCCATTAGCGCAGAGGAGGGCTTCGATGCCGGATGTCGGTTCCATCACGAGCACGGTCGTTTGGGCGGGGTTTGGTTTGGGCGTGATTTTCGGCTTCTTCGCCAACAAGACCAACTTTTGCACCATGGGCGCCATTTCCGATGTCGTCAACATGGGCGACTGGGGACGGATGCGGGCCTGGCTGATGGCCATCGGCATCGCGATTCTCGGTACCAACATCCTCGCCTATACCGGCGCGATCAACCTCACCAAGACCATCTACACCGGCCAGAACTTCACCTGGCTCGCGTACATCGTCGGCGGCCTCTGCTTCGGCGTCGGCATGACGCTGGCCTCGGGCTGCGGCAACAAGACGCTGGTGCGCGTTGGCGGCGGCAACCTCAAGGCGGTGGTGGTGTTCATGTACATGGGATACGCCGCCTTCGTCACGCTGAAGGGCATCTTTGCGGTGTTTCGCGTCAACGTCCTGCAGGCGCCGGCAGTCACCATGCAATTGCCGACGCATCAGACCTTGCCGCACTTGCTGCAAGGTTCGATCGGCATGGAGCTCGCCACCTTGCAGATCGCGCTGGCCGTGATCATTTCCGTGGCGTTGATCGCCTTCGCCGTGCTCAACAAGAGTTTCTGGGAAAACAAGGACAACTTCATCGCTGGTCTGGTCATCGGCGGCGTGGTGGTCGCCGGCTGGTATATCACCGGCAAGATCGGCTGGGCCGAGAATCCCGACACGCTGGAAGAAATGGCCTTCGGCACGAATTCGAAGCTGCTCGAGTCGATGTCCTTCATCGCGCCGACCGCCTACACGCTCGAGCTCTGGTCCTACTGGACCGACACCAGCACGGTGGTCACCTGGGGCATCGCCATCGTGTTCGGCGTCGGGATCGGCTCCTTTCTCTACGCGGTGGCCACCAAGTCCTTCCGCTGGGAGCATTTCATCTCCGCGCAGGACATGTTCCGCCACATCATCGGCGCGGTGCTGATGGGCTTTGGAGGCGTCACGGCCATGGGGTGCACCATCGGCCAGGGGATCACGGGGTTTTCGACCTTGTCGCTCGGCTCCATACTGGCAACCATTTCCATCGTCGTCGGCGCCACGGCGACCATGAAGTATGAGTACATGCGCATGATGCGCGAGGCCGGCTGATCGCCCGGCTCCGCGCCCGCGATCGAGTTTCTTGTTTTCAATCTGGGGGGAAGAGAAATGAAATATCGCAAGAGCCTTCTGGTCGCCGTCATGGCGGCCGCCATGCAGCTTCCGATCGCCGCCCGCGCCGCCGACGCGCCGGCCATGCCGGCGATGGACGGCTGGTCCAAGGGCATGGGCGACTGGATGACCGCCATGACCAATCCGCAGATGATGAACTCGATGATGGGCATGATCGATCCCAAGGTATGGACGCCCTGGATCACGGCGATGACCGACCCGAAGATGATGACCGCCATGATGCAGATGGCCGATCCCAAGGTCTGGACGCCCTGGATCAACAGCATGACCGATCCGAAGATGATCAACGCCATGATGGCGATGGCCGATCCCAAGCTCTGGACGCCGTGGATCAAGACCATGACCGACCCGAAGATGATCAATTCGATGATCGCCATGGGCGACCCGAAGGTGTGGACGCCGTTCATCACGGCCATGACCGACCCCAAGATGATCAATTCGATGATGTCGGTCGTCGACCCGAAGGTGTGGACGCCGTGGCTGACCACCATGACCGATCCGAAGTTCATGAACTCGATGATGGGCATCGTCGATCCCAAGGTGTGGACGCCCTGGATTACGGCCATGACCGATCCCAAGCTGATGAACAGCATGATGGCCATGGTCGACCCCAAGATGTGGACGCCGTGGATCAACGCCATGACCGATCCGAAGATGATCGACGGCATGATGAAAATGGCCGACCCGAAAGTCTGGACGCCGTGGATGAATGCCATGGTCGATCCCAAGATGATGGAAGCCATGATGAAGATGGGCGATCCGGCCTTGTGGACCCCGTGGATGAACGCCATGACCGATCCCAAGCTGATGAACAGCATGATGGCCATGGTCGATCCCAAGATCTGGATGCCCTGGATGACCGCCATGACCGATCCCAAGCTGATCAACGGCATGATGCAGTTCATGTCGCCCGAGGTCATGAACCAGTGGGTCGGCGCCATGACCAGCCCGCAAATGATGGACGCGATGATGAAGATGATGAATCCCGCCATCATGGTGCAAATGATGAACGCCATGGCCGTGGCCATGGCGGGCATGCCGCAGGCGGCCGAAGGCATGAACAAGTCGATGTCCGGCGCGGCGCAAGCCGGCGCCAAGGCAGCGACGGCCGGTGCCAAGGCAGGTGCCAAGACGGGCACCGACGCCGTCAAGGCCGGCGCCAGCGCCAACTCGGGCAAGAAGTAGGCGGGCGCCCAGCCAGCCCGCTGTTCCCCGGCGCGGGAAGGGCCCATGCCCTTCCCGTCTGCTCCCAAGAATTTCCGGAGGATGCTTTTCATGCTGCGGAACATCGCTAGAACAATCCTCGCGCTGCTGCTCGCGGCGGGGCTCGCATCGGCACGCGCCGAAACCAAGGCACCGGCCAAGCCCGCGACCGAAGCCAGGCCGGCGGCCACGATGCCTTTCAACATCCAGTTGCCGCCAACGCGCCCCAAGGAAGACGCCGCGCCGAATACCATGCGCGAGTCCATCAGCCCCGAAGCGCGCGCCAACTTCGTCGCCAGCATGATGGCGATCAACCCGTTCTCCATGCAGGAGATGATCGCGATGATGGCGGTCAAGTACCCCGCCAAGGAAGGGCTGAAATTCGATGACGTCGTCGAGGCGATGAAATCGAAGGCCAACGAAATCAACTTCAAGTTCGTCGGCCACAATCCGCTCTGGAAGGACATCGTCGCCATCACCGGCAAGACCGATACCCCGCGCGTCGAATTCTTCTCGTTCTGCGACGCCGTCATCGCCCGGGAACTGCTCGATCTCAGCCTGGAGTTCGCGGTCTTTCTGCCCTGCCGTATCGCCGTGGTCGAAGACGCCAACAAGAAAATCTGGTTGCTGACCCTCGACTGGGACGTGCGCTGGCTCGACACCAGCAAGAACCCCAACCAGATGTCCGACAAGCTGCGCGAAGGAGCCATCAAGATTCGCGAAGCCATCGATAAAATCATGCGCGCGGGAGCCAGCGGCGAATTCTGACCCGATTGGGTTTGACACCGTTTCCACCCCTTACCTATAATGCGCGGCTTCCCGTAAGGGTGGGGGTGGTTAGCTCAGTCGGTAGAGCAGCTGGCTTTTAACCAGTTGGTCACAGGTTCAAATCCTGTACCACCCACCAAGAACTCCAGAACGTCTCGGGGGTCGTTAGCTCAGTTGGTAGAGCAGCGGACTCTTAATCCGTAGGTCGAGTGTTCGAGCCACTCACGACCCACCACCCGATTCAAGGGCTTAGCCGCGAGGCCAGGCCCTTTGTTTTTGGTGCCGTAGGAAAAACGTAGGAAACGAAACTACGTTCCCGCCATCTCCTCCGGGTCGAGCGCTACCCAGTGTTTCGATCCGAGCGGCCGCTACCGCCAAGTGCTCGGTTGCGAACTTCGCGTATCGATCCACCATACTGCGCGTCTTCCATCCACCCAGGTCTTTCAGCTCGTCGCAGGACGTTCCCGCCTGCCGATGCCAAGAGGCCCAAGTATGCCGAAGGTCATGGAAGCGCAAGTCCATGATGCCCGCTTCCTTAACCGCCCGTCGCCAAATCTTGTCACTGACTTGCCAACGGATCGGCTTGCCCTTGAAGGCAAAGCAGAACTGCTTGTGCTTCCCCTGCTGTGCCTTCAAGACTTCCAACGCGTCTTTGTTCAACGGTACGCCTCGCGGCGTTCCATTCTT